>CAYYHV010000082.1:5573-20837 GCA_964471695.1 uncultured Pirellulaceae bacterium | reverse complement strand
GGGTAATACTGTCATTGGATACCTGAGCTACGGATTTGAGCGATATGTGAACCATAGCTCACAAAACGCCGTCCATCCGCACTCATGTACCAATCAATACCGTCCCAATTCTAGCGACGACGTACAAATCCCAGCAATCCGACCAAGCACAACCAGAGTCCACTCGGTTCAGGAACCAGAGTCGATCCGATATAGTCCACGGCCGCTTCGTGGATCGATTCGTCCAATCCTTGCGATGCCATTACGAAGAAAACCGGCTCAGACGAATCAACAGCGGGCGACGCATTTGGCGAACTGAGTGTCATTCCGAATACGTAGACTCCCGTGCTGGGAACGGCAGCGTCCAGTGTGAAATCCATATGCTCGTCGAAGAACCCTTGTGAGTCCGCGGCAAACATCGTGAACCCGCCGTTGCCGGCCGAAAGATCGATCGAACCAGCAGCCGTTCTGGAGATATTCAGATCGTGTGGTGAAGCGCCAAATGATGGTGAACCCGTTCCGTCCCAGTACCAGAAGTTCAATCCGGAGTCGCCTAGGTCGACGGTTTCAAAAGCAAGTGTTTGACCAGCAGCGAAAGTCGTTGTCGGGATGGCATCTTCCGCACCTTCTGGCGCAAAGCCAGGATCGTCGGTCGTATTCGGAGGATTCAATTCGGAACCAAATTCACCTTCTGCGACTCGCTCGTGGACTTCGACAGCACCATCCTCAATGGCGACTTCGACATCTGAATGTTGAGCGAAAAGAAGATTGGCAGTGAACAAGAACGCGAGGGTAACAAGTAGTCGAAACTTCATTAATACTTTTCCTGAAAAAATTGATTGCGGCAACACACCAAAAACAGCGTCAAAAGACTCAAACCCAGGAGGCCGCTCTCCGGCTCAGGTACCACGCTGGCACCATCCGCCGACTGGAATTTGCTGGTATTCCATACATTGAAATCCGAGATATCAACGACTCCATCCGCATTAAAGTCGCCCGCACTCCAAGCAGCGACTGTGGTAAATTTGTTGCCATTCCAGTTGTTGAAGTCGGAGATATCAACGACTCCATCGAGATTGGAATCACCAACCAAGTAGGCTTGCATCGATGGCAGATTCGCTTGTCCAGCAAGTGACCGCCAAGCATCAACATCTGACAGATCCAGTGTTCCATTACCATCAAGATCGAACTGCAGATCCGTCGATTGACCCGCCACGGCATTGACCAGTTGATCAATGTCGGTCAATTCCAGCGCACCATTCCCATCAAAGTCTCCCAACGGCGAGTCGCCGAGAATGGCAATGGAATCCAACTGGGATGTTACCCATTGGGTTGCTACGGTTTGGTCATCAAACGACACATCAGTACTATTGAGCAGAATAGCGATAGGCTCCGAATCGTCGATGCCATTCATCTGCAACTGCATCATCATCAGATAAATCCCCGATGCCGGATCGGTTGCGTCGTCGTCGTCGCCGTCGTCCAGTCGCCAAACGATGTGTTCATGAATTTCATTACTACTGTCGACCAGTCCCAGCAACACATTCTCCAACGGTTGCGGGCTACCCAGCAGATCGAATGAAGAGTCTCCTGAAACATCGGTGATATTGAAAAAATGTCCTGGCTGCACCGGCTGAAAGTCAACGGTCGGTCCGGACAGATCCCAGTGAAGAACATTACCCTGCACACCCGCGGGCGTACGGAATGCTAGAAAATCGCCAGACAAGACCTCTCCTGGCGGAAGAACATTCGCGCCAGATGTTGGTGACGCATCCGTTTGGAATCCGGGATCATCTGCAACGAATGCCTTGTCGAGATTCGTATTGCCAAATGGGTGACCAAAAAAATCGAATAGCCGCGAAAACACTCGTTGCTCGACGCCGTCACCAGTCGCAACCAATGCGTTATCGCGTTCGTAGACAAATATGTCGCTGTGCTGACCCAGCCCTACAGAGCAAACAGTCAGAATCAATAGTGTTGAAATAAAACGTATCATGATTCTTTTACCGTTGAGGTTTGGCAAAATTAAAGGGTGCGTCGCACCATTCACGGATCTGATCTTGCGGAATGCCCGCGACGTGACCGTCGAGATAGAGATAATTCGCGATTCCGCCGTTGTGGCGAGCTACATCGACTTCACCAGATACAAAGTCAAAGACGCGCCCCTGATTGATGTTGCCTTCGCTGAACCAGTCGTACGAATGGACGTGATCGTTGTGTATCTGATCTGTTCCTTCGAACATCGCGATGGTCTTGGAAGTGGCTTTGACCTTGTCGATTTTCTTTACCGACCCATGGACGTTGCGGATACTGTTCCCACCACCCAGATTCAGATCGATGACGATGGAGAGATAGCCGTTCAAAACATAGCTGGTTTCATCATCAACGTAACGCTGTTCTCCGACAGGATCGTCGGGGCAAATACGCATCAGATCCACGTCTTCGAGATATGGCCCCAACGTGTAGATCCACGCTTCCGTTTCCTGGAATCCATGACCATGAACCTCAGGGAATCGACCCCCGTGACTGTTGGCAAAGTTGTGCAGCGCCAATCCGATTTGACGCATTCGGCTGGAGCACTGCATCGTTCGAGCTGACGCCCGAGCTGACTGAACGGCAGGCAGCAGTAAAGCCACTAGCGTGCCAATAATGGCGATCACAACCAGTAGCTCAACCAACGTAAATCCGTTTCTTCGCTGTTTCATGGAAACACTTTCGCTTTGTGACAGTGAATTGAGCCGATCAAACCCATGGAGCCATACGTTCCAACGGATCTCGAGAGCGACCAATCAAATATTCAATTCAACGTTGGCCAAAATACCTTGGACCAATGTCTAATGAGGGTTGGGTCAGATCATTGGAAGATCGACTCAAATCAAGATTGAAACACCATTTCAGTTGCAGCAAAAAGCCACAAATCAGACGCAAAAAGGTGGTCCACGGGGCGCAGTCGAAAGAGTAAAGACTGGTAGAGGTTGGAAGTGATACGGAATGCAAACCGGTTCAGTGACACCGGCAACCAAAACTGGTTGCACGTCGTGTTCTTCAACCTGCTTTGACAAAGCCAAGAAGCGACAAATCGCACAGTCGTGCTTTTCGCCCATGTTCGTCAAAGGTTGGTCGTCTGCATTTTCCTTCGCTGCTCGAGCGAATGGACAATCATCACAACCACAACTGCTCGCTCCCGATTCGGAATGTCCGCCGAGGTGGGCCAAACTATGCAACGCAGGACCAAATAACCCAGCCATGCTGACGGACGTCAGCATTAAAAGGGCAATCAATCGGCGATGGTTTCGTTTGGATATCATTTAGTAGTCCACAGCGAGGCTGTACACTAGATGTTACTGAACCGAAAAAAGGCCGTCAACTGTAAACTTCTTCCAAGCGGTTTTTCTCAACCTTAGCTGACTTCGCCGCTCAAATGTAATTTCGCCTACTTCGACGGTATTACGACTTGGGCTAGCAGCCTATTTTATACCCACCGCCTTACTTTGGCAGCTGCGCTACGATGTGTTGAAACGTATTCTAGTACGCGACAGACCATGCTTGGACGGGAAGCCGCCTCATTTTACAACTTTGGATACCACTCGATGAAAGAACTACTGCGAACCATTCCGCAAATCGGCGTTGTCGAGTGGATGGGGATTCGCCCTGTGCGTCGCGAACCTCTCCAAGTCGTCCATGAAGTTTTGATCAGCGAAACGGTTGGCATCGAAGGCGACCACTTTTCTGGCAAACCCGGAGCCGCCCGGCAGGTGACTTTGATCCAAGCCGAACACATCGAAGTCATCGCCAAAATTCTCAAGATGGATTCGATTGATCCCGGCACTCTGCGTCGCAACATCGTGGTTAGCGGTATCAACTTGAAATCGCTGAAGGATTTGAATTTTCAGATCGGCGAAGCCATCCTGTGCGCCACTGGTAACTGCGCTCCTTGCAGCCGTATGGAGGAGAATCTCGGACCCGGGGGCTACAACGCCATGCGCGGCCACGGCGGCATCACCGCCAAAGTCATCCAAGGCGGCTGCGTCCGAATGGGCGATTCCGTATCTCTTGCCAGCGAATAAGTTCTCCCCACTGGCTTCTTCACCGGCGATTCCGTATTTCCCCGCGTCGACCATGAACATCGTCGTCGTGCGCCGGAGCCGCGCAACGACGTCGTGAACGAAATGGCGCGCTAGAGATCGATTAGGTAACGCCAGTCGACACCTCGATCGACTCCTCGTCATGAAGTTTCGTACCGGCCTACGAAATATGGTACCGCGTTAACTACATCACCAAGTCAGAGTATTCGCAACTCGCTTCCTGAAAGCCACTTGGGGGTTACAGCTCGATTTCTTAATTCTCTGGCACGCGGACTGCTAACGACTTGGTTCCAGTCGAGTAAGCCAACCGGCGCTTACAAATTACAACCACACTAAAGAAGAACTGCGAACAAGAGATGTCCAAACTATCCATTACAAGACGGTTCATCCCAACACTTCTCCTCGTGGCATGCGGACTGAGTTCTGCATCTGCAGCCGACCTGGTAAATGTCTCCGGCGTGAGTGGTGTCGCGATCAACGGTTATGATCCAGTCGCCTTTTTCACTGACAAAAAACCGGTGAACGGCAATTTCAAAATCTCCGCAAAACATCGCTGTGCAATCTACTATTTTGCCAGCGAGCAACTCAAAGCAATGTTTGCCAAGAACCCAGACATGTATGCTCCACAAAATGGTGGATTCTGTACATTCGGTGTCTCGGTGGGAGCGCTATTTCCCGTTGATATCAGGACATGGCAGGTTCGCAACAACAAACTCTACCTCAATTTGAATCCGGACATCTTAAAAATGTTCAACCAAGACTTGGACGGTAACATTGCGAAGGCCGCCAAGAATTGGCCCGGGCTGGTAAAGAAGAACGCCAAGTAGCAAACTTCACATCATTTGCCTTACTAGTCTCGAGCGATAAGCCAGCCTTACAGTAGGCTGGCTTTCGTTCACTCGCGAATCCATCTTGTCCAAGCTGCCAAATCACGGTCGATCGGTCGATATTCGTCGGCAAAAGTACGGGTTTAGCCGATCAAGACTCGTCGAATTGCCCTCTTGCGACATGTTGTCTCATCTCGACGTAAAAAACTTGCCTGAAGAGACGCGTCTCTCCTGCTATAATTGCGACTTACAATCGTCATGATTGAATGTCTCGAGCAGGGAGAATCGTTCTGATGTGGTTTCGCAAACGATCAAAGAAGAATGTCCAACGATTGGCAACTGAACGTGCGACTGGCTGCAGGAAACTATGCTCCGAAGCTCTCGAAGACCGACTCGTTCTGGCGACTTTTTCTGTAACAGCACTTGGCGATTCGGGAGCAGGCACACTTCGCTCCGCTGTGAATATGTCGAACCAGACAGCAGGCATTGATACGATCATTTTCGATGCCTCGCTCAACGGGCAGACGATCTCACTTTCGACGGGTCAGCTCGACATCAACGATCCCGTCACCATAACCGCGGAAGATTTACCCGACGGTATTACTGTGGACGCGTCGGCTGGTGATCCCACACCCGAAATCAACGACGGACTGGGAATACGTGTCTTCCATGTCCGCGGTGAATCGACGATCACCGCGCCTGGCATTGTTCATCTCGTTGGCATGAAGTTGCAGGGGGGAGACGTTACTGGATACGGTGGCTTGATTCGGAGTGAAACCAGCATACGTTTGGTCGATATGCTTCTGCAGGATGGCTATGCGACGCGCTCCGGCGGGGGGCTTTTTGATGAAGGTAGCATCGAATTCGAACTTCCAGCCGCAGAGATTCTTCAATCGCGGATCATAAACAACGAGTCCGGTGAGAACGGCGGCGGAGCCGTGCTGGACGAGCGATCAATCGTTGTCGATTCCCAGTTTTCCGGGAACATAGCCGGAGGATCAGCCGGAGGACTCAGTGCCTCCAGGACGATGATTACGAACTCGGAGTTCTCCAACAATACGGCAGGTAGTAATGGGGGTGGTCTTTCCGTATTCGGATACGACAATTCCAGTCTGGACCAAGTCGTCGTGACTGGTAACAGCGCCCAATACGGCGGCGGCTTGTTGCTGCTAGGCCGTGTCTCGCTCAAAGATGTACTCGTGTCTGGCAATGTTGCCACGATGGATGGCGGTGGAATCAAAGCCGACCCGTTCTTTGGCGGTCTGATTCCTGTCGAGAATCTGACTGTCAGCGGAAATAGCGCTGGACGCGATGGCGGCGGAATCCAGTCGTCTTCGCAGTACTTCCGATTGAGTGACACCACGATCATTGACAATTCAGCAGAACGGCATGGCGGCGGTATCAGTCTTGAGTTCAATGATCGCGATCCTGCCTATTCCATCACGAGTTCTATCATTTCCGGCAATTCAGCAGCTGCGCATGGCGGAGGCATTCATATTACTCAGCATCGAGGCAATACGCTGATCCAAAACGTCACCGTATCGGGCAACTCGTCCGGAGCAAACGGTGGCGGCGTCCACCTCTCAGGACTCGGTCAAACCGTGAACCTTGTCCAAGCGACAATTTCCGGGAATTCGGCTGTCGGGGCAGGCGGCGGAGCCCACGTTAGTGCACATGGTGGAAGCCTCGCGATCAGTCCGCAAGCCACTTTTTCAAATTCGACAGTCGTCTTGAATGCAGCCGGTATTGAGGGAGTCACGGATGATGAGATTGGAGGAGGCATTCACGCCTCCTCAAACTATCCCAATGTCATCCGCATCAACAATTCGATCGTCGCGAACAATACGCGAGGCATCGTCGATGCTGCACCGACTTCCGATGATGTCTCTTCGAGCGCTATCTCTCCCGTCCAACTTGCCAGCCATTCGCTCATTGAAGCGATCCCATCCGGTGAATTTGATGGCGAGTCGTTGATTACCGGGGTCGATCCCTTGCTAGGCCCGCTAACAGCAAACGGCGGCAGCTTTGAAACGCATTTGCCGCTTGAGGGCAGCCCGGTTCTCGATGCTGGGAATATGGACCTGATGTTTGGCGATCCACTTTTTGATCAACGCGGAAATGAATTCGGACGTCTTCGCGATGGAAACAACGATGGCTTGGCCACCATCGACATAGGAGCCGTCGAAGCGATAGGCAACAACCTGCCACCGATCGCAAACATCAGCCAGGATGTTCAGACGGCTCGGCAGGGTGAAGTCGTGTCGATTGACGGGTCCCTTTCGACGGACCCCGACGGCGATGACTCGGCCCTAACGTTCCTGTGGTCCGTAGTCTCGACTCCCAGTAATGCCAATGCTTCGATTGCAGATCCGACTGCACCTGCGGCTGCCTTCAGCGGAGATGAAATCGGTACCTACGAGCTATTGCTCGAAGTCAATGACGGCGTTGAATCATCGTTTGCCTTTGTTAACGTGGATGTGGTGGACAACTCGCCACCGGATACCTCAGCCTTCGTTGAAGATGGCCCCTATTTCGCCGGAGTCCCCTTCACTCTCGATGCTCGGGCATCGACCGATCCCGACGGTGATCCCATCAACTTCACTTTTACTCCGGCCGCCAACGTAACGGTCGACGAATCGGAACCGGGTCTGGCGACCTTTGTTTTTGACCAGCCAGCCACGGGTGCCATTGTTTCCGTCCGAACCGACGATGGAGCGCTGGATGGTCTTGTCTATTCATTCACCATTGATATTGGCGAAGCAGAAACGAACTCTTGGCACAATACTGGCAATCCCCTCGACGTAAATAATGATGGAGCCGTGGCGCCACTGGATGCCCTGCTCGTGATTAACGAATTGACTCTTCGCGAATTCTCCGACCCGGAAACCAGTGCCTTGAACGGGGAACGACCTGTCGAGGGTGCTTTTCTCGATGTGACCAACGATCAAGCGGTGTCGCCTTTGGATGCATTAACCGTCATTAACGAACTGAACAGCAATGATGATTCGAGCGACGATTCAGACGCCGGCGCGGCACCAATAGTATTCATACCGTTTCGTGGGATCGTCGATCGAGAAACAGATGAAAAAGATGACGCCAATGGTGCCGAGGGTGCCGAAGAAATATTCCCACTCGACCACAATGCAGCCGGACGTCGCTACTCCTCAACATTATAGATGACGGGCATTTGCCCCTTCCATCGACTCCAGATTTCATCGTCCGAAATCAGTTCGGCCATGAAGTGTGCCACATTGATTCGACTGGTTTTTCCCGCGTCGAAGATGGCACTCCTTGTGGGTGAGGGATGCGCCTCGTATTTGGTAACAGCAGCTTCGTTCGTCAAGCCATCCGGGCGAACCGCAGCCCATTCGATGGACGAGTCGTTTTGGCCAACCACGGTGCGAAGATAGTCGGCGGCGTCCTCATTGTCAGCGTGGGGTGGAAGCGCCATACGAAGCATGCCGATGACGCATTTTTGAGCCAACGAAATCGGTTCGGCTAAGTCGCGGTTCGAGTTACCAGCGGTATTCATCAAGACGAACTTGGTGGGCCGTGCCAGACCGTTTGCATTGGCAGCTTCACACAGCCGTCGCGTGGCTTCCGCGACCAACCGGCGAGGGTGCCCGAAGACGCCCTTCAACGTCAAGTTGTGTCCAAGGCAAGATGCGATGGCATCGCAGCCATCGATGAACCCGGCCAAGTCGACATCGCTGACTTCGGCAATACTTGCCTGAATCACGGACAGACCCTGCTGCTCCACCAGGGATTGAGGCAATTTACTGGGCGTGCGCACAATCGCCCGGACTTGGTGTTTACGATTTAGCAGTTGCTCAATGAGCAGCCGGCCGGTCGCCCCACTCGCGCCAACGATCAGTGACGTCATGCGTTTTCCTTCCGTGAAGCCAGTCGGGATGGCGCTTTACCAAATCATTCGGCGGCCAACATAGTACAAAGCAAATGCGACCATCCCCCAAACTGCACTGTTTAAGATTCCCGGACCGTATGGATGCGATAATGAACCCACCGGGAAACTCAATATTCCGACGATTGTCCAAACCGCTGAGGGACCACTCATTCCGGCTGACAACGCACAAATAAAATGCAGACACCAATGGCCTAGGCCAAACAAACAACCGCCAATCAACGCATACCGATCAACCGTTGCAAATATTGGTTCTTTCATGTGTCCGACGGATCAGCTTGGGCGCTACTCGACTTTCTTAATGTCGGCGGGCAGATCCTTGTCAACATACCCGATGACTCCTCGACCTTCTTCGAGGCGATTGTTGATAGCCAAATTGAGGAGCTCAGCATCCGGGGCGAAGTAACGTTCCTGCTTTTCGCGAGCGATGGGGTTGAGAGGACGCACCAAACGCATGCCTACGGCTTGACCTTCTTCGTCGGTAAACCACCAGGGACTTTTGGGGAGATTCGGATCTTCGACTCGCCAGTCTTCCGTATGGCTGCGCGCTGCACAACGTAGTCCGTCGGCTTCCGACGCCCAGCCACCGCCGCGAATGACGCGATTGAAGATGTCTGATGGCCAAACGATGGAGTCGCGGGCTGCGATTCCCTTCGTCGATTTCTTGGCCAGGTCCTTATAGGCGTCTTCCTTGAATTGATCGAGGCAATGTTCGGCGGCGCTGCCGTGCATGTCATACAGCCCCCACGGATTGGGTTTTTTGACGCCAACCGGGTGTAGCAGATCGTCGCTATTGTCGAAGAACCACGCATACTCTTCGGCCTTCTCCGGGTCGTCACCCCAGCTAAAGCGAGTCGTCGTGCCGGCTCGGCATGCATACTCCCATTCTGCTTCCGTTGGCAGTCGATACATCTCACCGATAAGTCGGCTGAGCCACTTGGTGTACTGACGGGCTGCGTATTGCGTCATCGTGACAGCTGGCATATTGTCATCCTGGCCAACCGAGTACGTAAAATCTGGTTCGTAGAGTGGTGTCGGAACCGTGATCGCGTCAATGCGATTTTCGTCGGTGACCGGACGAATCTTTTCCGACTCCATGTTCTTGAACAAGTCGTACAAGTTCATGAAGTACTTGTATTCTTTCCAAGTCACTTCCGTCTTGCCCATCCAAAACGGTTCGACGTTGATACGAACTTGAGGGCCCTCGTTGTCTTGCCGTTCTTCTTCACCTTCAGGACTGCCCAACAGAAAGGATCCGCCGGGAATCGGGACCATCGTATACTCGATTTTTGTACCGGGAATCTTCTGCTTGTACGTGACCATATATCCGGATTCGCATTTGACACTGCGACCCTCAGTCGGCTTTTCTTTCACGACGCCAACGGGCAGTACCTTAGCGGTTTCTTTCGCAGCTTCTTCAGCACAGAGAAGCTGGGTGGTGGCAGCGAGGGAAACGAGCAACAAGAGGATGTGTCGAACCACGGTAAGACCTTCCAAGGGTGGATAATGTGAGTTGAGCGCAAAGAAAGCGCCGGTGGGCTACTGTATTGTATCCCACCGGCATGGTCGATTCAAAAGATCATTAATAGCCTTAATGTCGAATTAGGCTACGGCGCCAGCTTCACGAAGCTTCGATGCGTTGCCAGCTTGGCCAAAGGCCGTCATACGAGCCACACAGACTTCTTTCATCGCCTGACGAGCCGGCTTGAGGTAATCACGCGGGTCAAACTTCTCGGGAGTTTCCGAGAGGACTTTGCGGATGGCACCGGTGATGGCCATGCGGTTATCCGTATCCACGTTGATCTTACGAACGCCGTGCTTGATGCCCTTTTGAATTTCTTCAACAGGTACACCGTACGTCTGCGTCATCTTGCCACCGTATTTGTTGATGATGTCCTGCAGTTCCTGCGGTACCGAGGAGCTACCGTGCATCACCAAGTGGGTGTTTGGCAGTCGCTTGTGGATCTCTTCAATGCGACCCATAGCCAACACGTCTCCGTCGGGCTTGCGCGTAAACTTATAAGCCCCGTGGCTGGTTCCAATAGCAACCGCCAACGCGTCGACTCCCGTAGCCGCCACAAATGCTTCGGCTTCCGCGGGATCCGTCAGCAGTTGATCGTGCGACAGAACGCCTTCGGCTCCGTGGCCATCTTCGGCTTCGCCCGTTCCCGATTCGAGTGAACCAAGGCAACCCAACTCGCCTTCGACCGAAACGTTCTGCGGATGAGCCATGTCAACGACGGCCTTGGTAACCTGAACGTTGTTTTCATAATCGGCGGGCGTCTTGCCGTCTTCTTTGAGCGACCCATCCATCATTACGGACGTGAATCCATTGTCGATCGCCGATTGGCAAGTATCGACTGAGTTACCATGATCCTGATGCATCGTGATAGGAATGTGCGGATACAATTCAACGGCGGCCAGCATCAGGTGCTTGAGGTACGCGTCTTGCGAATACTTGCGAGCCCCACGAGATGCCTGCACGATTACAGGCGAATCCGTTTCCTCGGCGGCTTCCATGATTGCCTGGATTTGTTCCATATTGTTAACGTTGAATGCCGCCAGCCCGTATTCGTGCTCGGCTGCGTGGTCCAAAAGTGTTCGAAGTGGAACAAGTGCCATCTGTCTAATCTCTCTAAAATATGTTCTATCTCGTCCGTTGCCATAACGGCTCTAATCGTCTCCGGCAGAACCCTGAATTATCGAGTCCTTTCAGCCTCTACACAATCCCAGATGATGGTCCCAATCCAGATAAAACCCCGCGCCTGACCATTCTCTCGTTATGTTTGTCACTCTTAGTGGACATAAACGCGTTTACTCCGCCGGAACCTGCTTCGTATGAAATTCGAATCCGTCACCTATACCCTCCTGACTCCACCCGGCCGATCGGCGATTGCCACGATATGTGTATCCGGCGAGCCAGCCGTTGATCTTGTTAGTCGTCTGTTCACGCCACTTGGCACGAATCAGCTTGTTGCGGTACCGCTCAGAAAGATTGTTTATGGTCATTGGGGGCATGCCGACGGAGAAGGAGTCGTTGTGGCCCGACTGAACCACCATACACTCGAGATACACTGCCATGGAGGAGTCATTGCGGCCGCCGCCATCATCGCTGACCTCAGTAGTCATGGCGCCTCAGAAAAGTCACCTGAGGCGCATCTACGCGACTCGACAGACCACACCACTTCCCACGAAGCCCGTCTGATGCTGGCGCAAGCCAAGACGGAACGTTGCGCCCTTATTCTGCTGGACCAACTTCAAGGTGCCTTGTCCAATCATTGCCAAACGATTTCACAGGACCTGGCCAACGGCCACATGGAACGTGCCCGGCAATCGATACTAGCGCTTATCGACACCTGGCCACTTGGCAATCATCTGGTAAATCCATGGAAAGTCGTTTTGGCCGGACCACCCAACGTGGGTAAGAGCAGTCTCATCAACGCCTTGGTTGGATTTCAACGGTCCATCGTCTTTGACCAACCGGGAACGACTCGCGATGTCGTATCGGTACAAACAGCGATGGATGGGTGGCCCATTGAACTTTCGGATACAGCCGGCATTCGCTCGGCGACGGATGCTATCGAGGCCGAAGGAGTCGAGCGAGCCCAGGCTCAACTTGCGTCGGCTGATTTGGTGATCCTCGTTACCGATCCTGACCAAGCCGCCGATCGATTAGAGGACTTGCTTCTCCCAGATGTCACTAAAGTGATACGCGTCTGGAACAAATCGGACCTTCATGCTGCACCAAGTGGGGAGTTTCTCGCAACGAGTACCTTGGAGCAAACGGGAGTCGCCGAATTGCTCGAGGCGATTGTTGGGCGACTGGTTTCCAAAGTACCTGCCGCAGGTGATGCCGTTGTCTTCACGCAGCGGCAATACGATATCTTGCTGACGACGCTGTCACGACTCGATGATTTGTCGACTTCCCAAGACGCGACTCCCTGCATCGAGAAGCTGGCGGAGCTTACATCGCTAGCGAGGTGATTGAAAAGATTCGGAGTCTAGGTCGACCAGAGAAACAGCGATTCGGTTTTTTCTCAACGAAGTCGCAGATGTCTGCAAAACCGCTATTCGTTGTCAGTCCAGTTACCGATAGGTCGATAGTGGGCTGAGTTCATCTGGCGCCAATTGTCTGCTGGCATATCGGGCTGGACGGCAAAGCTGTGAAATCGCTACGATTTCGCCCCTATATATAGATGGTCGTTATCGACATGGATGTTGGTATCGCCAAGACCTGATTGTGATTTGCAGTAAGACGTTTCGTGCTGCACGATGAATGTGTTCATGGAGGAACACCTTGATGCGATGGATAGCAACTTCGCGAGTAGTGTGCTTTTCGGTAGTCTTCACGGCTCTGGTTGGATCGACCTACGCCCAATTTCGGGACGTGACGCCCGTCAAGCCGCCGGAGGTTCAAGAGACACCCGCAGCAAGCCTCGATCAGGCCCCCGAGCCCATTCCTCAACCTGTCGCGATGCCGGAACCCGTGCCTGAGCCGGCGCTGAAAGAGGCAACGACGCCGGAGCCAACCGAATCACGATTCTCCGTCGAAGAGCTCAATCAGATGCTCTCCGATGAAGATAACAAAGCGAATGGCGACGACTATAAACTACGTAGTCTAAAGTTCCGTGGAGTCACCGTTGGTGAATCTTCCCTCGAAGACATGCTCAGTCTTTGGGGCAAACCCGAAGGTATCGTGAAGAGTGCCAACAGCCGCATTCTCAAATACCGCCCGGCGCCATTTCGACAAGTCGATGCGACTGTCATTGATGAGCAAGTCGTTTCGCTCCTGATTCATCTTAACGATGAACTGGACCCGGCCCACTGCTCTCGCGAACTGCGATTGACGCATCTCGAACCCGTCCCAGTGCCAGACAGCTATGGTCGAGTCATGGGGCTGGCGTTTCCTGAACGCGGAGTCCTTTACAGTTTTGATACCCGTGGTCCAGACTTGTTGGTTTCCAAGATTCAGTTGGAACCAGTCAATCCGGAACCTTTCGTGCTTCGAGCCGAATACGATTACGAAAACCGATTGGATATGAATTTGGAAGATCTCGACATTGCGATCGAGATGAGTCCACGATACGCACGAGCCCATTGGGTTCGATCTCAAAAACTACGTGAAGCCGGCCGTTACAAGGATGCGCTGGAAGCTGCCGATAAAGCAGTTCACTTCGACCCCACCAATGATCACTACCGAATGTGTAAAGCCGTCCTGATGGCGGACAACGGTAACTATGATGCGTCGCGTCGCGAGGCGGGACGCGTGCTGGAACAGGTTCAGTTGCCAAGTTACCTCGAAGCCATGGGCGAAAGTCTGCTTGGGCGATTGAGTGCCGAGGGTCACGGTTCCGATTACAAGGAGGCGATGGAGCATCACCTCAAGGCAATCGAAATGGCTGCGCCACTGGCTAACTCGCGAGAATTTTTAACTCGTCGCATGGCCAAGCGAATCCTGATTGAATCGCACATGTGCGTATCGCGAAACATCAGCCTCGGCGACTTTCAGCGACAAGATGTGGTGGTTCCCAAATGGATCAGCCGCTCGCGAGCCTTGGTGGAAGAATTCGTGAAGCGCGACCAAGGTGATGCCTCGTTGCGATTGGACATTTATCGACTGATGTTCGCTACGGCCGCCGACTTGCGCAACACCGACAACCCTGATCGCATTCTTTCTGAGTTCCTGGAAGAAGCGCAGGCTCAGATCGAAATGACAGGCGATCCCCGCGATAAAGCGCGACTGGAATGGAAACTGGGTGCGGGTTTGGCCGAAGCCGTTCGACTGCAACGTACTCGTGGCAAAGAAGACTCAGCCATTGAACTTGCCGATCAAGCCCTTGTCTTGATGCAGCAAAGTGCAAAACAGCGTCAATCGACTCCCGATCAACGCTACCTCGTGGGTCGTTTGTACTTCCACGTCGGTTCCCTGCACGCTGTGCAGCGGCAGGATCATGACGAAGCCATTGCTTGGTATCGCAAAGCCGAACCGTTGTTGGTTGGCGAAGTTCCACCCGGCGTGTTGGCTGATCCAGGAACCCACGGCGAAATGTTCGTCAGCATGGGCGTATCGTACTGGGAAACGGCTAACCGTAAACAAGCTATTCGGCTGACCGAACTGGGCACCGATGTCTTGCAACGAGCCGTCGTTGACGGAGCCATTAAGCCTGAGTCGCTTGGCATTCCCTACGGCAATCTCTCCAACATGCACAAGAAGGTTGGCAACGAGAAAGAGTCGTCGGCGTTCGCCGAACTGGCCGATGCCATCAAGACCGAATCGACACTTCGCTAGGAGTGTTGTGACCAATACGGCACTACGAGCGTCAACCTAATCGCGGTTGAGGCTCGTCAGATGTAGACCCGCGTATACGCGTCCGTCGATTAGTTTGCCAGCCGCTTGTTGTTCCATCAGCCAACAGACTGCGTCCCGCTTGGATACAAGATGGACCGTAAT
>CAYYHV010000082.1:1220-5563 GCA_964471695.1 uncultured Pirellulaceae bacterium | reverse complement strand
TTGTCGACTCCCCCGCCCTGCCCCTCACGAGTCAAACCATCAGCGCGAAATAGCGTTACGACCTCGTCCGTCATTCCGGCGGATGATGAGAAGTCGCCAAGCGTTTCCCATGCTTCGGCGACAAACCCTGTCTCTTCCAGCAGCTCTCTCTCGGCCGCTCGCTGCAACGACTCGTTTTCCTCTCCCGCTATGTCACCGGCCAGCCCGGCGGGTAACTCAATCACATTCGTTTGAACCGGCAGTCGGTATTGCTCCACGAGAATGATCTCCTCGTTCGCGGTGGTGGCTGCAATCGCGACGACGCGTACGCTATTGGTTCGTCGGGCATAGGACCAACGGTCTCGCTGAACCAATTGTAGGAAGGGCGTCGTGGCAATGATCTCGGGTTCATCTTCGCTCATGGTAACCAACTGCCCATCATTCGGATTCAATCGAAAAGAATTCTGGCGGCACATGGTCCGTCAACCAAACGCCGTTTTGACTTTGGAAGAACTCAAAGTTCTGGTCGTGCATTTGAGCGGCGTCCACAGTAAGCAGAACAGCACGACCGCGCCGCAAAGCAACCGCTCGGCAAGTTGATTTGTCTGTGTGCAAGTGCACGTGGTGCCGCTTCATCTTCTTCAGCCCTTCGCGAAAAATTGAGTCCAAGACCTGAGACGGCGCACCATGGAAGAGTACATCAGGGGGCGTCGTCGCGGCATAACCCAGTTCGACATCAAGCGAGTGGCCCTGATTGGCACGTATACGCAATCCATCGGGGCTGAACGAGAATCGTTGCTTGTCATTGTTTGCCACAACAAACTCCAATTTGGCTCGATCGAGAGGGCGACTATGTTTGCCCAAAGCCGACAATAGTTCTTCAACGTCAACCCAGCCCGATTCATCCAGCACCAAACCCACCGTTTCCGGACGGTGGCGCAGAATCAGACTGAGGAACTTACTGATTCGCTTCGTTTGATTTTTGTTCATCTCAAAACTCAGCCGGCCACTCATCTTCAATCACGACTCCGGCGTCTTTCATTTCCCGAACTGCTCTCTCAACATCCCCAACCGCCAACTCGACTCCGCGACATCCTTCAAGCACCAGATGCGTTTCAAAACCCAACTTGACCGAATCGAGCGCCGTAAACTTCACGCAATAATCGGTCGCCAATCCCATCACATAAGTCGCCGAAACATTCTTCTCCTCAAGAAAAGCTCCCAAACCAGTCGCATGACGGCCACCATTATCAAAGAAGCCACTATAGCTATCGCATGACCGTTTGCTTCCCTTCGTAAAGACGCGATCAATTCCGTCCTGGTTCAACAATTCTACAAAAGCCGCGCCAGGCGTATCCTGAACACAATGATCGGGCCAGAGGATTTGCGGCAACCCTTCCAACTCAATCATCTCACCAACGTCGTGGTCAGGGTGTTGGCTGGCAAAACTCAAATGATCCGCCGGATGCCAATCCTGAGTCGCAATCACCAACTCGAAATTCGACATCATCTGATTGGCAATTTCCACGACTTCATCACCATTGGCTACCGCCAAAGCACCATCAGGAACAAAATCGTTTTGAATGTCAACGAGAATGAGCGCTCTCATCGGTGCACCTTGCAATGTTGTTAACTGCGTCTGCATGTCTCAGCCGCGCGTAGTCAGAATTGATCCTTTACGCCACGTGCCCGCATAACCAACTCGGATTTCAACGCGTACAATCGGGCTTCCAACCCAACCGGATACTCATGCGGATTGTCGTGACGCAAAATGGAATGATGGAACCATTGGAGTTGTTCTTTCGTACGATCCCTGATGGCTGCCAGCGCCGGCGATGACCAATCCGATTGTCCGTTACGCATGATTGGCTCGAGCAAGTCGATTCTTTCCAATCCCTTGATATCTAACCGACGCGTCGCATCCAGTGGGTCAACAAGCTGTGACGTTTCGTCAGGCGCATCCAACTGATTAAAAATCATGTCGGCCCGTGGATTCCCATCCGAGTCGAGTAACCTACGCACTTGCAACATGCCCGGCGTCGATGTCTTGATAAGTTGCTCGGACAATTTGACTTTGGGAGTCCAGCTTCCGTCAGCTTCTTGCAACGCCGCCAGTTTATAGACTCCACCCAACGCCGGTTGGCTATCACCCGTTACCAGTTTGGTACCGACTCCCCACACGGAAATCTTGGCGCCCTGGTTCTTGAGACTGGCAATAATCTGCTCGTCCAAATCATTACTGGCCACAATCGCCGCATCGGGAAAACCGGCTTCATCCAGTAGCTTCCGAGCCTCAATGCTAAGGTACGCCAAATCGCCGGAATCCAGGCGAATGCCGATCATCTCATGCCCCGCCTTGCGAAGCTGCTTGCCGACCTCGATCGCCTTGCCCACGCCCTCCAGCGTGTCGTACGTATCCACCAAGAAGACGCAGTTGTTGGGCATCGCATCCGCGTACGATTCAAAGGCGCTCTGTTCGTCGTCAAACGACATCACCCAGCTGTGGGCATGCGTGCCTTTTACGGGAATCCCAAACAATCTGCCGGCCAGCACATTTGAAGTTGCCGAGCACCCGCCAAGATAAGCGGCTCGACTGGCAGCCAATGCGCCGTCGATTCCCTGGGCTCGACGCAGCCCGAATTCGAGCACAGGTTGTCCGCCCGTCGCATGACAGATTCGTGCCGCTTTCGTCGCGATCAAGGATTGAAAGTTCACGACATTCAACAAGGGTGTTTCCAGCAACTGACACTGAATGATGGGACCGGTCAGTCGCAGTAGCGGTTCGTGCGGAAAAACGACGGTACCTTCCGGAATCGCTTCCACGTCGATCGACAGTTTCATTTCAGCCAGATAGTCCAGAAACGCCGGTTCGAAAAGAGTCTTGCCGTCATTGCCGGGTACCTCCGATAGAAACTGCAAGTCTTGCGGCTCAAATCGAAATTGGCGCATCAAGTCGATCACAGGCTGCAATCCGGCAGCCACAGTAAATCCACCTTGGAATGGATTGCGCCGAAAGAAAAGATGAAACACAGAACGCTGTTCGGACTTGCCCAACTTCCAATAGCCATAGGCCATCGTGAGTTGATACAGATCAGTCAGCAGAGCCAACGAGGGTCGATAGATATCACTCAGTTTTGTCATCGGCTTCCTATGATTTCTATCGGTTGGACTCGTCTTTCGTTCGGACAAACGGGTCCGAGAACTTTTTGTCCGTCAACAATGACTTATCCGTCAGCGTGAGCAAAAACTCACCCAACGCAACCTTCTCGTTTTCAGGAAGTGCCAGTCCTTCTGTAAAGTCAATAATTCGCGGGTCAAGGTTCGGGTGCGGTTTGACACTCCAGTTGTAATGTTCGACGACTTGGTCCAATAACCGGAACCGACCATCGTGCATGTAGGGCCCCGTCAGTTCGATGTTTCGTAGCGATGGGACTTTGAATTTGCCAACATCCGTCGACTTGCCCGTGTGTTCGGCGATTCCTTGATCCAAAGCCGGATCGTCACTGTCGATACCATTCACGACTGGCGCGAACATGTAGAAAAAAGCCGATTGGGCAATTGGTTCACCACCCTGCTCTGCAACCGGTTGTTCCATATGGCAACTGGCACAACGACCACGGCCAAAGAACTGTTCCTTTCCGTAATTCTCTGTCTTAGTAAAGTTGGGAAAGGGATCCAGCGACGTATGGACTTGAGCGCGACCCACGTCAAACTTCGAACGATACGATACGATGGAGCGCACAAACTGAGCCAACGCACGACTGATTCGCTCCGAGCTGACTTGGTCGTCGCCAAAAGCGTTTGCAAACAACTCCGGATAGATCGGATCGGCAGTGAGTTGCTCAACCAGATTTGGCAAGCTGTGCCCCATCTCGATTTCATTCTCGATCGGTTGGAGCACTTGTGCTTCCAGCGTGGCAGCACGTTCGTCCCAGAACATCTTGCCATTTCGATAGTAGCGGATATTCACCAGACTCATTGAATTTCTGGTCACCGGACGATCGTCGAATCCACGGCTGAGTTTTCGGTCGTCGGTAAATGCGAAACGTTGTTGATGGCAACTCGCGCAGGAAATCGTTCCACTGATCGAAAGCGACTTGTCATAAAACAATACGCGTCCCAACGTCGCACCATGGTTGGTGATCGGATTCGACTTTGGCGTGTTGTCGAAACGCTTGGCCACGCTGGCAAAATGTTTGGGCAGTTCGACACCCACATAGTCGGCTGGTGGATTGGGAAGTTTGATTTGGCGAGGCTCAGCCGCATGAATCCAAGTCGCGTTTGCGACGAAGGTCAGTAGGATTGTGAGCAATGCGTATCTCATGGCAACCTTATCCACAGCGTGTCCGGTAACGGTCCTGCAT
>CAYYHV010000082.1:0-1210 GCA_964471695.1 uncultured Pirellulaceae bacterium | reverse complement strand
ATTGGCATCTATCTGCGCGGTCTGGGACTGATCCCGCCTGACCCCTGAAAAACGGCTGTCGTCAAATATTTGCTGGACATCGCTACGGTGTCCGGCAGCGTTCCACGGTAGAATGCCCCAACGATTATCCACGATGGTCTGTAACTTTAATATTGGTGAACCGTGTTCGGATTACTATTACTCATGTTCGTTTGCCTCCCGCTGGCTGAGTTAGCGTTGCTCATGGCGATGGCAGAACAGATATCCTGGCAAGCGACATTTGCGCTGGTCATTTTTACGGGTGTTTTGGGAGCCGCACTTGCTCGCTGGCAAGGCTTCAAGACGCTGCAGAAAATCCAGAGCGAGATGGCTGAGAAGCGAATGCCCAAAGATTCGCTCATGGACGCCGGTATGATTCTCGTCGCCGGAGCGCTGTTGCTCACGCCCGGGATCATGACGGATGCCTTTGGCTTCTCGTTGCTGTTTCCACCGTGTCGCAAATTCTATCGCATGATGATTGGCCGCTGGGCCAAGGGACGATTCAACGTCCAGACCGCCGGCTTTGGCGCGACTCATGGTGGCTCGCCAAGACACGGTGACCAAGTCATTGATTCGTATGTCGTCGAAGAGACCACCGAAAACTAACCAACAAATTGTTGGAAGTACAATTCGCGAAGCCGCGTGATGTAGGGACCCGGTTTGCCGGCGCCAATTTTGTGGTTGTCGATTTCCACGATGGGCAAAACCAAGGCTGTGGCTGATGCGACGAAGGCTTCCGCGGCCGTGTAGGCTTCGTCAGGCGTAAATTGGCGCTGCACAAGTTGCAGGTCCGTTTCGGTGATCAATTGAAGCATTGCGCGGCGAGTGATCGAATCGAGAATGTCATTGGTGATCGGCGGAACAACCAGCTCGTTTTCATGAGTCACGATTCCGGCTGAGGAAGAAGTCCCCTCGTTGATGTGGCCATCTTCGACCATCAAGGCTTCATCGACTCCAGCCAGCTTCGCCATCTGTTTTCCCATCGCTTGTGGCAACAGCGCAATCGACTTGATGTCGCGTCGTCGCCAACGAATGTCGGGAATCGTGATGGCTCGGCCACCGCGCTTGGCTACCGGACAATCCAGCATGACTCGTTCCTGACCAAATATTACCAATGAAGATGGCACTTTGGCCGGATGGGGATAGGAGAAATTTCGACGGGTGTCGGCGCCCGGCGTAATCTGCAGGTAAA
>CAYYHV010000081.1:0-20908 GCA_964471695.1 uncultured Pirellulaceae bacterium | reverse complement strand
GCGGTGTACTGCAGATCGCTTCGGTCGCACGTGTTGTGAACCCGGTCACGTTGATCGACACACGTGCAACGGTAACGAATAACAATTTCGAACTGAATGCAGACGCTGCCATCGCGGCCACGCCAAACAGCTTCAAGGAAACGAACTTCCTATCTTCCGCATTCCAAACGGTACCGTTTACTCCGGACTACGATCGAGTCGGACCTGAAATCGACGGGAACAGTCTGCGAAACAACACAATCAACGGCCTTTTTGTCGTTGATCGAACTTCCAACCAGACAACGGGCCTCGAACTTACGGTTTCGGCTCGCTGGGACGACACCGATATTGTTCACGTACTCGCAAACAATCTGACGATTGCTGGGCAACCTGGTGGCTTGCTCTTGAATAGTGATGGCGTTCTTGTCGGTCGCGAAAGCGGACGACTTGAAATTGACCCAGGCACCGTCGTCAAACTTGATGGCGGTCGATTCGAAGTCGGTTTGGGAGCGTCGATGACCGCCGAAGGCGAAGCCGACAAACCTGTCGTTTTCACGTCCATCCAGGACGACCGCTACGGCTTTGGGGGAACGTTTGACACCAACAATGATATCGACGCGCCAGTTGCCGGCGATTGGGCTGGCATCATGGCACTGCCGACTTCCCGAGTCAGTTTTGACCATTCCATATTCGCCTATGGTGGTGGTACCGGAACCATCGAAGGCGGTTTTGCAAGCTTCAACACACTTGAGATCATTCAAGCAGATGCCCGTGTTACGAATTCAACGTTCGAATTCAATGACCGTGGTGACATTTCGGCAGTCGAGGGAAATCGAAACGGACGTGGTGCAAACGAAGAAGGAACCATTTTTGTTCGTGGCGCACAACCGATCGTTGTCGGCAACGTCTTTTTCTCGAATGCTTCGGCAGCCGTGAACATCAATGTCGATTCACTGAACTGGCACGGTGTTACCGACTTCGGTCGCATGTCCGGCCCGGCTGATGTGATCGAGATTTATCAGGACAATCAAGGACCGTTAGTCCGAAACAACATCTTCGACAGCAATGGCAACAACGGGATGATCGTCCGAGGCGGCACCCTGACGACCGAAAGTGTCTGGGACGACACCGACATTGTCCATGTCTTGCATGAAGGCGTCTACGTTCCCAATTTTCATTCGTATGGTGGACTGCGGCTGCGAAGTAGCCAAACAGAAAGCCTGGTCGTAAAACTCAGCGGTGAACTCGCCGGGTTCATCACTACCGGCACAGCAAACGGCACCGCCGACCATATCGGCGGCAGCATGCAGATCATCGGACAGCCCGGCAACCCTGTCGTGCTCACGTCTTACTGGGACGATACCGTGGGTGCCGGTCGTGATCTCTTCGGCAACACCCAAACCGACACCATTGGCGGCGGGCGTCCCGTGCGTACGGCTGCACCAGGTAGCGATAACAGTCTACAAATTGAGCTGAATTTCGGCCCGAACATTCAAGCGAATCCTGAAGCGATGGAAGCTGCCCAACTGGCCGCAAACATCTGGATGGAGCAGCTTCAGGATCCGATCGAAATCTCTATCGACGTTGACCTCGCGGATATCGGCGGAGCTGATCTTGCAGACACAGAGACATTCCCCGGTGCCGGTTTGTTGAATGCTCTGAATCGCTACAACCTCGATGAGGTACTTTTTGATACGACGGTCCAATTCGTCGAACAGGCCTACGATTCAGTCCGCAGTCGCCTGATACAGGATGCCGGTGAGCACGAAACGTTGCTTTCGCAGCTACCAACGAGCAACGAACTCAATGTCCGTTTCCCTGGCAATGTGCCAGTTGAGTTTGGCGTTCAGAATATTGAGTTGACTCGTGCAAATGCCAAAGCGATCAACCTCGGGTTGGGAAGCGCAAACCGAGTTCAATCCGCGTACAACGCTGACGTCGACGCCATCGACGGAACGATTCTTATTAGTGACAATCCGGACGTATTCGACTTTGACCTAACAGATGGCTTGAAATCCTATCGAGAAGATTTCCAAACGCACTTCCTGCGTGAGATTGGATCGGTTCTTGGATTTACCAGCGGCTTGGACAATATCACAGCCCAACTTCAGACAGGCCAAGTCGACCCCGAACCATCGACGGCGGATATCGTCGAAGTCGCAATCAGCCCACTTGATCTGTTCCGTTTCGCACCAGGCGACGGTGTCGAAGACTTTAAGAACGGTGAACGTCTGCTCGATCCTCAGTTGAGCGAACACGTGTTCTTTGCTGGCGGAAATCAGGATTTCCGAGAATATCCTTACGAAGGAATTACGGTAGGCGATATTCCGCTAAGCACCGGATTACGTCGGGGAGACGAACTCAACGACATCTACACAGCGGCCTCATGGCACGACGAAGAGTTCTTCCGAAATTCACGGCTATATCAGTTCGACACCATCGGTGTAATGGACCCAGTCTCGATTCATCGTGATGAAGTCATCGCGGCCAATGACACCTTCGTGCAGGAACACGGTCTCGTCATTGACATCACAGAATCAGATCGACTCGCCTTTGATTCAATAGGCTACGACGTCGTCGGCGGTACGCCTGGAGACTGGGCTGGAATCCGAATTGAAGAACTGAGCTATGATGGCAACGTCGAGTATGTCCTGGAAGCCGAGGCACCAAGTACGGCTGCTCCGGGAACCAACGCACTTCCAGCAACCGCACAATTCCTGGGCTCTTTGGCACCCAACCGAAATGCAGGCAACGAAGAGCTTCGCTTGGCTTTCGAAGTCCATGGGCTGATCAATGAAGACAATGATGTCGATGTTTACAGCTTCACGGCAACTGCAGGCACAGAGGTCTGGTTGGACCTTGATCAGACGGGATCAACGCTCGACAGCGTTCTGGAGTTGATCGACGGTAACACCGTGATCACCCGCTCTGACAATTCCGCGAGCGAAGCTCAAGGAGCCGTTGACCTGCTGGGAATCGGCCAGACTTTCGTCGACCCAACAGGCGACATCTACACTTCCAACCTTAACGATGCGGGCTTACGTGTCGTGCTGCCTGGTCCAGCCGGATTGGAAAGCACGTATTTCGTACGAGTTCGCAGCTCAAGCAACAATCTCAACAATGTTTCCGGCGGAGACTCGAACGGTCGATACGAACTTCAGGTTCGCTTGAGAGAGCGTGATGAAGTCCCCGGGACGACTGTCCAATATTCCAACATTCACTTCGCCCAGACTGGCGTTGAAATCGTAGGACCACCTTCCGATTCGCCACTGGTCGGAGAACACGTTGAAGATGAAAGTATCAACGATCTGTATGGCGATACAATTGCCACGGCGCTGAACGACGAAGGATTCGTCGTCATTGACCAATCGTTCGGCACGGCTGATTTTCCGTTCGCACCGAACTCTCAAGACCTTGGCAATATCTTGGCGTCACGACAGGGAGCGACGTCGGTATTTGGAGCGTTGGAGGGACGCGGCGACGTCGACTGGTACCGATTTGGTCTGGGCTACAATGATCTCGCACTCCAAGCAGCATTTAGCGAGGAGGTAGGCGTTGTCTTCGACATTGACTATGCGGATGGACTAGGTCGACCGGATACAAAAATCGCGGTCTACCGAGAAACCTTCGGCGGATTCGGCGGCGGATTTGGTGGTATCGGTGATCCGCGACTGGAACTCCTTTACTACAGCGACGATTCAAATCTAGCACTCGACCAGACGGTTGACGGTGGCCCCGACGCGATCGACGGCGGTTCTTTCGGTACCGGAGACCCATTCATCGGCCCCGTTACGCTCGATGCAACCATTGAGACCGGGCAGGGTATCGTTGATAGTGCCATCTTCGATTTCGAAAGCACGTATTACGTCGCAGTTACGGCAGCAAACATGACGCCAATCGAGATTGTCAATGGCGATGTTGAGCTAACCCCGGTATTAGGCAACGAACAGCGTGGATTTGTTGCAACCCAGGTTTTCGATCCGACGGATCCCTTTGGCTTGGACACCGCGGTTTCAACTTTCGTCCCTGAAGATTTTGAAACCATTGAGGGCGAATACCAACTTGAGATTCGAATCGCTCCAACCCAGGACACGATTCAATTGGGCCCTCTGGATTCGGATACCAATCGAGAACGCGTCCAAGGCCAGATTGTCATTGCTAACAATGAGATTTTGAATTCAAGAACGTTTGGCGTTTCGATCGTTGACAACCTTCGCGACCAGCCAACTTATGGTGGGATATTATCTGAGAACCAGACGATTATCCCCAACTACTTTAATACGAGCACGTTCCGACAGCCGCATGGGCAGTTTACACACGGCGACTATGTTCCGCACTCCGGCGGGATCCCTCGAGCACTCCCCAATCTCAATGAAGAACGGGTGATACCAGGCATCACGGTATCGAACAACGTGATCGCCTCAAACTTCGAAGGGGGGATTGAGGTACAAGGCGATCCGGGCGGGATGGTTCTTCACACCTACGATTTGTCTCGCCTATGCACGGAATGGGATGATTTCGATGCTGATGACTTTGACCAGGCAAGATTTGCCGTTTGGGATCATCATGGCAATTCCAATATGTTTGAATTCACCACGGACGGAACGACCATCGATGGCGCTATTCCAATCCGTGTAGATTGTGGCCTTCCCGACGTACTCATTATTGATACGGGCACATTCCAATCGACAGAAAACTTCCCCACGGTTTCAGAATTCGTCGCGGACGAAATGGAACATGCGTTCCGCTTGTCAGACCTCGACATCAAAGTGTTTCGGGCAGAAGGATTCTCCGCCTCCGTACAGTTCGAGACGGGCGAGGGTGAATTCGAAGATGTGACCTATACGACTCCCGAGTCCTTCTTCCTCGAAGGCGCCATCGAAATCGGCATTGCTGATGTCGGTAACGGACGCGATCCATGGATCTTGCGAGACATTACCGTTCCAATCATCACTTCGCAAATCGCTCCTCAGGGAGCCGTTGTTTCGCCTCGCATCGTCAACAATACGATCGTGGGTCGCGGCGGAGATTTGTTTAATGGAAATGGCACGGGGGACGTCGGCGTCCTGATGGAAGACAATTCCAGCCCAACTCTTGTCAATAATATCGTTGCGAACTTCAAGACAGGTATCGAAGCGGACCTGACATCTAACGATTCAACCCAAGAACGCCGCACGTTTGTTGGAAACGATTTCCCGATTGATCAGCAAAGCTTCATTACGGAACTTCCGGAAGCAGACTTACAGCTTTTCGAACGTTTCCGATTTAACTTCGCTTTCTTCGGCGACACTCAACTCACGATGCGAAATATTGACGAAGCGGAAACACCCTACCTTGGTGCTCGCCCGTCGATTGTGGGCGCGACCGTCTATCAGGGCAACTTGAACGACTCTCTTCGTATCGGCGTCGGTGATTTTGCGCTCAATCTGAACAATACTGATCCCTTGTTTGTCGATGCTGCGGACGGAAACTACTTCCTTCAGGGTTCGACATTTGACTCGAATGGAAACCTGATCGAGTTGGGCTCGAGGGCCATCGACAGCAGCATTAACGAAGTCGAAGAACGCGACTACCTCGCAGAAACTTCGTCCAGTATTGGCATCCAGACCACGCCAATCAGGTCTCCGTCGACCGACTCGATTGGTGTTTTGAGAATTGACGATCCGTTTATCGAACCACCAGACGGGCTGGGCTCGAATGTATTCAAGGACCGCGGAGCGCTGGAACGAGCTGATTTCGTTGGCCCAACAGCGACTGTCACCCAGCCCCTCGACAATGATTCAGCGGGCAATGACCGTGACGCAACCTTGGATTCGGTGGTCGTATTTGGCGAACTGTTGACCAGTTTTGATATTCAATTATCGGACGGTGCCAGCCAAGTTGATCCAGTCGGCGGTAGTGGAATTGACGATACGACTTTGTTGATCGAAGGTGCAATTATTGTGCGTCGCGACGGAGTCGAACTCACCCGAGGCGTGGACTACCAATTCGCTTACGACCAGACAAATGACACGATTCGTGTTGTTCCCCTAGAAGGCGTCTGGCGAACGGGTGCGACCTACGAAATTCAACTGCTCAATGGAAACGAAGGCATACTGGACAACCTTGGCAATACGATCCAGATTCTTGATCGGTCAGGCAACCCGCTCCAGCCAAATCAGGTAGACGGAACGACTCGGTACTCAATCTCACTCGACTCAGGAGCTGACTTTGGAGATGCACCTTCGCCATACCCATCTCAGTTGAGTGACGACGGAGCACGTCACACACTTTCCGAAGGATTCTTCCTGGGAAGCGGCGTGACTGTCGAAGGCGACGCTCCAGCCATGGATGCGGGCGACGATGGAGTTTCGCTTCCCGCGGCACTGTTGCGTGGAAGTTCGGTCACGGTCGCAATCGCAGCGAGCGGTCCTGGATTTATCAATGGATGGATTGACTGGAACCAGGACGGCGTTTGGGCTGGTAGTAGTGAGCAAGTCCTCAATGGTCAGGCTGTTACCGTCGGCACAAACAACTTCACGTTCGATGTACCTTCCAACGCAGCAGCGGGCACCACGTACGCTCGCTTCCGTTTGAGCACAGAAGCTGGTTTGCAACCAACCGGGCTCGCCGAAGATGGAGAAGTCGAAGATTACGCCGTTTCTGTCGGGGATACGCAATGGCGAAACGCTGAGAATCCATTGGATGTGAACGGAGACGGGAGCGTATCGCCTATCGACGCACTCACCGTCATCAACGAGTTCAATGGAATGTCTCAATTCAGCGACCCCACGACCGGGGCACTTGACGCGATTCGCCCAGAAGATGCGCCATTCCTGGACGTGAATGGTGACGGTTTCGTTTCGCCGCTGGACGCCCTACTGGTGATTAATGGCCTCGGCGATCCGGCTGCGGCGGCACCGGTTACGAATGATGGAACAGAACAACCAAGAGCAGCAAGTGGATTATCGGTTGATGACGACTTGGCCATGTACGACATGACAACTCTCAATCCATCCACGAACAAGAAACTACAAACCACTGCAACGGATATCTTTGACAGCATTTTTGCTGACGAAGACGATGCAGAAGACCTTATCAGTCCTTGGGAACGATAAAGTCACGAAACAACAAACGCTTTCACGTACATGCGGGAAGCACGCTTAGCACGGTAAAGAAACAACAGATGCCAAGGGGGCTTGGCGTCAAAGAAGACGAACTGGGAAAAAAACGATGAGCAAGAAAAATTCGGGTCGCCGCAATTCAAAGCGTAAACGAATCGCTCGCGCTAAAAATCAGCGGGTCGGAAAGTCTCAGAAATTGGGACTCGAACCTCTTGAAGAGCGACGCGTGTTGGCCGCAAATCCGATCGTACAAGGCATAACGGTCGATGATGGGTCGTTGCTGGATGACATCGAAACCGTAGCTCCCCGCGAGGTAACGATCCGTTTTGATTCCGACCAGATCATCAGCCCAAACTCACTTGGCGGTGTCGTAATGACCTTCGGTGGTGAGGACAGAATCCTCGACACCGTCGACGATGTTGTCGTTCAACCCGGTCACATCGGAATCGGTGATGAACCCAATCAAGTCGTTGTTCGATTTGCCGAGACGCTTCCTGATGGCATGTATCGCATCGAAGTTCTCGGCAATGGCAACACGCCACTGAGAAATACAGAAGGCGACGTTTACGACGACGATCCGCTTACCGACGGAGCGCAAGACTTTTCGACCGTCTTCAGGCTCGACCGTGGAGCCCAGGTTGTATCGATTGTGCCCCAACCATTCGAGCGAAATCAGGATGGTTCGCTCGGTGACCAAAAACTCGATACGATCGAAGTCTACTTCAACAACGACACGCTTTCTGTTGCGTCAGCTGAGAATGTAGAATTCTATCAGCTAAGATTTACGGGCCACTCAAATCAATTTGACGCTACTTTTAACACAGCCACAAATACAGATGATGTTGTCTACAATCCAAGCAGCGTCATCTATGACAGCGGTGCCAATAAGGCCACGCTAACCTTTAATTCTGACATTCACCTGCTTGGCTCTGGTGCTGGAACCTATCGACTTCAGATTGGCATTGCTCCTGAGCAGGAGATCACCAGCCCGCCACGTGAAGAGAATCCAACAGTCGACCCAGGAGATCAGTTCAGTACTGCCATCTACCTTGGGTCTGCTGACGCAGCAGGCGTTGTCGTTTCGTCAGAGATTGACCCCAGGGTCGCTCCGCTTGAATACCCCGGTGGAACAGACGAGCCGGGGCATCGCGATATCACGGCCGAGAATCACTTTATCAATACCCTGAATCCGGAAGACGAGTTCCCCGGAACGACCACGATCTTTTACAACTTCCGCGACGATTACGGATTCGATCCTGCCGGAAATCCTCTCCAAAACCTCATTACGGAAAATCAGAAGGAACTCGCGAGAGAGATCGTTGAGATTTACAGTTACTACGGCGGGTTAGAATTCGTCGAAACGGAAGATCGTGGATTTACGATCGTCACGGGTGATCTTCGTGCGCTCAGCCCAACCGTGGTAACGGGGCCTGGTGGCGTGCTTGGGATTGCCACAGGCGGTAACTTCATCGAAGGCATCGCCATCATGGACGCCACTGAAAACTGGTCCGATGAATTTGCTGCCGAAGATGGCCCCAATACGTTCAGCTGGTTTGAAACTGCCATGCATGAAATTGGCCATGTTCTCGGACTAGGCCACACCTACGATTTGCAGACAACGACCGTTCAAGGTTCGGACTTTACCCAGAGTGTAGGCGATCCCGAGCCAATTTTCCCGGGTCCGCATGACATCGCTCACCTACGTCACATCCACCGACCTGAGAGTCGAGACATTGATCTGTACAAGTTCCGTGTCGAGTCGGCGGGAACGATTTCGATCGAAACCTTCGCGGAGCGACTTCCGAATTCCAGCCTGCTCGATACCCAGTTGACCCTCTATCGTGAAACAGGTGAGGGTCGCGAACGAATCGCAAGCAACGATGACTACTTCAGTGAAGATTCGTTTTTGGAACTCGACCTCACGCCTGGCATCTATTACGTCGGTGTCTCCTCAACAGGCAACGACTCCTACGATCCGACGATTCCGGATTCGGGAGCCGACGGAACGAGCGACGGTGTCTATGAACTGCGTATCCATCATCGTGCCGAACTCAGCTCGACGGAACAAATCCAGGACGCCATTGTCAGCCTGCACTCCGATTCGCGGTATCGCCCATCGACTTCGCAAGCTTTGGATGGTGACAACGATGGAATCGCGGGTGGCGCCCACAACTTCTGGTTCCGGGCCGTAAACCCGAGCGACACTATTGTCGTTGACAAATCCGGCGGCGGTGACTTCACACAGCTGGATCAAGCTTTGGCGGCAGCCAATCAGGGACAGATTGTTCGCGTCGTTGGCAACGTTGGCGCCGATGGTGACTTATCGACACCCCAAGACGCAATCCCGTACGAGATCGGCCGAAATGTATTCGGCAATGTCCTCGAAGATGGTACTCGTGTCGACGTCCAGCGGGGCGTCACGTTGATGATTGACGAAGGCGTCGTCATCAAGTCGAACGCAGGGTCAGTCGTCATCGGAAGTACTGCGCCTGGAATTGACCACAGTGGTGCTGCTCTCCAAGTACTGGGCACCCCCAATGCGAACGTCCACTTTGGCTCATATCAGGACGACTCGTTGGGCGGGGATACAAATGGACTTTCGACCCAGCCAAGATCAGGCGACTGGGGCGGAATCCTTTTTGCAGGTCAGCTGGATCAGGATGTCGGTAGATTCAACTATGAAGACCAATCCATATTTCTGAATTACGTCAACAATGCAACGCTCAGCCACGCTGGCGGTTTTGTAGACATTGATTCGGTGACTCAGGTTGTGGCCCCAGTAGAAATGCGGGACGTGCGGCCAACGATTTCATTCAACACGATCGTTGACAGTGCCGACGCCGGTATCGCTGCGACTCCGGACAGTTTTGCCGAAACTAATTTCCACGAACCGAAAAACCAGACGATCCCGTTTACTTCTGACTATACGCGACTGGGACCGGATATCTACGGCAATACGTTGTTGGACAACAGCTTCAACGCACTGTTTGTTCGAACACTAACGCCGGCTGGCGATGAGCTCCTGCCACTGACAGTCGCTGGTCGATGGAACGATACCGACATCACGCACGTTGTTGCCGAGAACCTGGAAATCCAAGGAGTATCCGGCAACGCAATCATCAATGAGTTGACCGACGAATTGATCGCTCGTCGTGATGCCTCGCTGCGAATTGACCCGGGCACCGTCGTCAAACTGGATGGCTCACGCATCGAAGTCGGCTTGGGTGCTCAACTCATCGCCGAAGGCCAAGTCGGTCAGGAAATCATTTTCACGTCAGCGTTTGATGACACATTCGGTGGATCGGGAACATTCGATACGACGTCAGATGGCGGTGTATCCGAAGGATCACGCCCGGAAGGTGGAGACTGGGGCGGACTGTTCTTTAATTTCGTTTCAACTGGCAGTATCGACAACGCCTTGCTGACGTACGGTGGCGGAGTCATTCCGGTGGAAGGCAGCTTCGCGGGCTTCAATGTGATTGAGGTTCACCAAGCCGAATTCCGACTGACCAACAGTCGACTGGCGAACAACGCTGGTGGTACGGGTGGGCAAGCGCCTGAGAGTCGCTTTGGCCGCACTTCGAACGACAGCGCAGCCATCTTTGTACGCGCTTCTCAACCTGTCCTGGTGAACAACGTTATCGAAAATACGTTGGCAGATGATTCGCAACGATTGGCCTCCGCCATCAACATTGATCCGTCATCGCTGAACTTTGAGCGAGTCGCGGATTGGGGACGGTCGACTGGGCAAGGCGACTACGTCTTCAGTGTTGACAATCAGGGAGCATTGATTCGAGGCAACCGCATTGGTGGCAACGACCTTAATGGCATGGAGATACGGGGCAATACGCTCCTCACCGAGTCGGTATGGGACGACACGGATATCACGCACTTGGTATTCAGTGAGATCGCGATCCCCAACTTCCACACGAATAGCGGTTTGAGGCTGGAGAGCAGCCCAACGCAAAGTCTGGTCGTGAAACTTACAGGGCCTAACGCAGGGTTCACTTCCGATGGTCGTCAATTGGACATCGACGATCGAATTGGCGGATCGCTGCAGATCGTCGGTCACCCGAACTTCCCTGTCGTACTAACATCCATATTCGACGATACGGTCGGTGCCGGCCTGACACCTGACTTTGAGGCTCAGACAACCGTTGTTACCGACAACCCGTTTGGTTTGCAGCCAGCGGCTGGCGACTGGCGTAGCATTCGGATTAACGAATTCAGCAATGATCGAAATGTCGATACCCTGATCGAGTTTGAACCTGTCGACATTGATTTTGAGGACGGCAACAACCCGCGTTCTAACGGCACGACTGAGAACGCACAGTTCCTCGGCCAACTGGCCCCGAATGAAAAATCAGGCGATGACAACCTGCGGCTTGGGTTCGATGTGCACGGAACCATCGCAAGACCGGAAGACGCCGACATTTACAGTTTCCAAGGCACGGGTGGCACCGAAGTTTGGTTTGATATCGACCGATCTTCCAGCGCACTGGACGTAGTGGTCGAGTTGATTACCGCAGACGGTTTTGTCTTGGCGAGTAGCGACAGCTCGCTGGACGAAACGGATAGCGGCTCGGGTCCGTTCAATCACAGCGACCCTGGACGTCCTGATGTGTTTGCCCAGGAGTTGCAGAAGACAACCTATTACAACACGGACCATTATTCGACGAATCCTCGTGATCCAGGAATGCGGTTATTCCTGCAAAATTCTGGATTGAACACGTACCATGTTCGTGTCCGTGGGAACGGCACGACCGTCGGCTCCTATGAGATGCAAATTCGCTTAAGTGAAGTCGACGAAATTCCAGGCACGACTGTCCGTCAAGCCGACATTCGTTATGCCACGAATGGCATAGAGATGTTCGGTCAGCCTGGGCATTCCCCGTTACTCGGTGAAGTCGCCGAGATCGTCGACACAACGATTGCTCCAGCAAACAACACGCTCGCAACCGCACAGCCAGTAGGCAACGTACTTTCGAGCGATCGGGGCGCCATTTCGATTGCTGGCGAGCTCATCGACGAAGACGACATCGACTGGTATCAGTTCGATGTCGAATACCAAGCGACCCAACAAGGCGGTTGGGCCAGCGTGTCCTTTGATCTGGACTACGGAGATGGCGCGTCTCGGCCGAACACCTCCATCGCAGTCTATACGGGCGATGGTCGCCTGGTCGCTTACGGCGATCAATCGAATATCTCCGACGATCTTTCCGCACCTGGAGAGGGAGCAGACATCGACGATCTCACCCGAGGTAGTCTTGGTGTCGGCGACGGGTATATCGGACCAGTACTGTTACCAGCGAGTGGTGACCAGGACCGGACGACCTATTACGTTGCGGTCTTCTCCAATGGCCACATTCCAAGAGAATATGACAACGAATATCTTGGGAACTGTTCGATTCTGGCAGCGGGTGATGCAGGCGACGCTTGTTATGACAATGACGACCCGCTCAACAATCAAGTCATCGAGGAGGTCATTCGATTCCAGCCTGTCGATGCCGTTCAAAACATTGCAGAAGATCGCGGAGATGGAAACGGTCCTTTGCTTGGTGACGCCGCTGGTTTCACCCTGCAAAACTTGACTTTTTACGTTACGCGAGACGAAGTCGGGAATCAGACAACGTTGAACACGGTTGATCCGTTTACCGGTGTTGCCGAGTATTACGTCGGATCGTTTGATGGATTCATCGGCGATTTTGACATGCGCCCCGATGGTAGGCTCTTCGGATTCGGATTAGGCGATCCCAATGGCCCCACAGATGCCAACTCGGGCATCCCGTTTGAAATTCACCCAACGACAGGGGAGCTCGTTACGGAAGATCAAATTCCGTCTGCTCCATGGATCGTTGAAGAGAGTGGGATCGTCACTCAGCAATTGGACGATACTGAAAATCCGCCTACAGTCGTTACGCTTGACTGTGGAGTTCAATTCCATGCCACAGCTTTCGGTGATGTTGGAAGTGCGATCTATGGGGCGGGTGAGTTAGGCTGCCTTCCAGAATTCATGACTCCTGCTGTTGAGGATACGATGAATATCCTCTACGACTTCGATTACTTTACCTTGGAGCCGACTGGCGACGAACGACCAGAAACCGACCCCCCCACGCTGGACGGTGCGGGTACGACCATCATGGAAATCGGCATCATCGATACGGTGACTAGTGGTGCTGGAGCGAATACACTTCGCGTCGTTGAAGCAACGACGCCGGGCCCCTTAGGTGCCCCATCGTTCGACATCCCTGATGGACTGACGTTCTCCGCGGGCGGCATGACATTCGAAATGAATGCTGGCCCCCAAGCCATCCTCGATTACGACTTTGGAACGATCCGCGACACGGATGCCGTCACGTTTACCGTTGACGGAACCAATTATGAGTTCGATACCGGTCCCGTTTTTGTGGTGCGAGATTCCGGGCGAGATGGTGAAACCTTCACCGTGAACACAACGACCTTCGAACTAGATGACGATGGCACTTTTGACGACAACAACACCGTCATCGATATCTCGGCAGTCACCAGTTCCGCCGGATTGCGTGACCGAATGCTCACGGCAATTACGAGTGTTGGAGTGACCAGCAGTTTCATTGAAGCTCCATTGGGAAGTCAGATTTACCGCATCTCGATGATTGGCGATGTCGCCGCCGCTGTTTCAGCCGGAGCTTCTGCAATATCCATTGACGGCCAGTACGGCGTAGCCGCAGGTGCGGTAGCTATTGAAGTCGAGGAAACGTTCTCGGAAGATCAGATCGGTGCAGCGATTGTCGATCACTTCAACATGGATGTGCCAGGCATCACCGTTGGATTTGACTTGGGTCGCATGAACTGGCAAGGGGCGATTAACGCAGACTTCTCGGGCGTTGACTTCCTGGCGGACCAAGGCACTGATGGTAATGTCGGCGCAGGCAATACCGCGGTCCCATTCCTGGCTCAAGATACGGCTGCTGACATTGCGAATACGATTTCCGGGCTACTGGCCGGATCGACGGTGGCCAACGACGTCGTGACATTCACAGGTGGTTTCGATTCAGCAGATGCTCCGTTCGTCATTGGTGGTGAAGCCCCTGGTGGTCGAATCACCGGCATGGCCTTCCTCGACGGCGTGCTTTATGGCGTTTCGGATGCAGGCGGATTGTTCTCGATCGACCCGGGAAGTGCCGCGACAACCTATCTCGACACGGGTGCCAATCTGGTTGGAATCCCCTTCTCCGGATTAACGTTGGGGCCTCAAGACATTGAAGAAGAGGCTTTCGCCGAAATCCTCTTTGGCATTACAGACGCTGGTGATATCCACGCCTTTAATCTTGAGGGAATCCCTCAGCCCGTATTTGCGGGCGGCGCAACGATGGTTTCATCTGGCCTGGCGGGTGCAAATGGACTGGCATTTTCACCGGCCCAAGCCAACCCATGGCATGTCACCTCGCCCGATCGACGTGGCGATGATCCTGGACATGGGATCATAACTCCTGTTAGTGAGATCACTGCCTTCGGGCCAAGTGAAGATACACCGCTTGACGACCAGGAAGCTCCGGGGGGTGCAAGCTATTACTTCGGCCAAGAGCAGTGTCTGGTCCAGCAGGGACGCGCAATCACGCCTCAGGATTGTTTTTCAACCAGCTTCAACGGCGTCGAAGGCGCTGCCTTCGGATCATCGGGCTTGCTGTTCACTGCTCCGTTTGATCTGTCCGATCACGACGCAGCCGACGAACCATACTTCTACTTCAACTATTGGGCTCATACCGAAGGCGTAAATTCTAACGAAGTCATGTCCGACTCGTTCCAAGTCTTCATTCTGGACGATTCGGGCCAAGCCAGCCTGTTGGCGACGAACAATTCGTTCCGTGACCCGAATAATGGCGACGAGTATGACCAAGGCCCGACCAATGACGACAACTTCGGTCTTGTCCAAGAGCTATTCGATTACAGCGTCGTTGCGGACGATGATGGCAACATCGAAACTCCGCAAAATCAATGGCGTCAAGCTCGCATCCAACTTCGTGATTTTGTTGGCAATGAGAATCTGCAGATCGCATTCTCCTTTGACACTGCTGGCGGATTTATTTTTGGTGGTCAAACGAACCTGGACGACCCTGTCAACAACCCACTGCAAATGCCTACCGCTCCTCCTACGGGGCTGGTAAGTAACCGCGGTGAAGGTGTATACATCGACGACCTGATCATTGGATTTGCGGAACGCGGAGAGTTTGTCACCAGCCATTCTGCAGGTGCTGCTCGCCCTAACGATTCACTCATTGTGAAGAACATTGCCGTTCCGGCCGACCAGATCGACACCGGCACTTATCAGTTGGAAATTCGCCGCAGCTTTGAGTATGCGACAAAAGGCGTCATCGACACAAACGATCGCTTAGCCGAATCCAGCTCCATCCTGGTACCGGCTGCATCCGACCTGAATCCGGGCGACCACTTTATCTTGAGTGATGGTGTCGAGACATTCACGTTTGAATTCCTCGAAGGCGGACAGTTGCCTTCGATTCCCGATGCGATTCCGGTTGCATTCCAACCCGGTGCACGTCAGGACCGAGTCGCCATCGCAACCGCCCAAGCCATTAGTACGCTAGGTGTTAACGCCAACCTCGACATCACGGCTGCGACATTCCGTGGTGATTCCGGATGGGTGGGGCTACATGGTGAAGTCGTGATCGTTGTCGATCAAGGTGCTCTGTTGGATGTCACCCGATACGACGATGTTGGTGACTCGAACCGAATTCGCGAACAGGGCCAAGTCATTATCTCGCAGAATACTATCCGCGACTCCGCGGAATATGGTATCCGCAGCGAACCTGGCCGACGCGGTGCATTGGATGGAAACAATTCTCACATCGGCTCGGCGATCAACTTCCCAGAGCCTAACCTGTCCGGCTTGGCGCCTGGTGCAACGTTGGTTAACAACATCGTCGTTCGCAGTGGAATCGGTGGAATCCGCATCGCTGGCGATGACGGTCTCGTTGATGTGGACGGCAATCCACTAAATCTGGCTCGCGCCGCGACGCCTTCGGCTCGCCTCATCAACAACACGATCGTTGGTTCGAATTCCGGCGATGCCGCCGGAATTGGCATCGAAATCACCAACAACGTCAGCCCAACATTGTTGAACAACTTGATCGACAGTGTCGCGATCGGTGTTTCGATTGACCAGTCTTCAAACTCAACAGTCGTTGGCGGAAGTCTTTACCACAATGTTACGACGATTGGTCGCGAAGGCGATTTTGCCATCATCGTTCCAACGGACGAAACGATCTTTGTCGATCGAGCCACGGATAATTACTTCCCAGCAACGGGCGCTCCCTCGATCGACAGCTCCGTCGACAGTCTCGATGACCGAGCCGAGTTTGTTTCGGTCCGAGGCCCCATTGGATTCTCATCCTCGCCTATCCTGGCTCCCTCCCGAGATGCCTCAGGCCAGTTGCGAGTCGACGACCCTGACGTCGACGGTTCGTTCGGGCAAGGAGCCGAAGTCTTTGTTGATCGCGGTGCCCTCGATCGCAGCGACTTCCTGGGACCAACAGCCAGTTTGATAAGTCCGCGTGACAATGACTCGGACGGAATGGATATCGACCCCAGCGACAACAATGTGACGCTTATCGAAGACGATGACAATCCGATCACCCAGTTCACCATTCAGCTGGTGGATGGTGGCGGAGCCGACAGCTCGTTGGGTGGTTTCGGAGTCGATGACGCATCCGTACTGAGCGAGTTTGTTCTCTTGTACCGGGATGACGCCCTCCTGACCGACGGATTGGAGTACGCGTTGAACTATGACTTGACGAACAATCAAATCCGATTGACGCCGGCTGCGGGAGTCTGGAGCCTCGCCGAATACCGTATCGAGCTCCTTGGTGGCGAAACCATCTCAGACACCAACCCGACTGCCCAGAAAATCCGAGACTTGTTCGGCAACCCGCTTTTGCCCAACTCGATCGACGATCAGGGCGCTGGACAAACAGTATTCAACATCAACATCACGCAACCGGCATTTGACTTTGGCGATGCACCATCTCCATACCCATCGACGGAGCTGCTTGGCGGAGCTCGCCACGTCGTCGACGGGGTCCTGTTCCTCGGACAAAGAGTGACGTCGGAAGCGGACGCATTGGCTGATGACGGTGACGATGGCATTACGTTTGATTCCTCCCTGTTTGCCGGGAACACCACATCCATTACGGCCATCGCGTCACAAGCAGGAAAACTTGATGGCTGGATCGACTTCAACCTCGACGGGGACTGGAACGATCCAGGCGAGAATGTTTTCTCCGCCGTTGACGTTGTCGCGGGAAGCAACTCAATCTCGTTTAGTATTCCGAATGATGCTCAGAATGGCACCACATTCAGCCGTTTCCGACTGAGCGAAACAGGCGGCTTGGATGCTGGCGGAATCACCTCAAGTGGTGAAGTCGAAGATTACGAAGTCGTGATTTCCGAGCCTGGCATCGACTTTGGGAACGCACCAGCGCCTTACCCGACTTCGCTTGCTGACAACGGTGCAAGACACCAAGTCGTACCTGGGTTCACCTTGGGTGACTCAGTAACGGGCGAGCCCGATGCGAATCTCACCGACACCAACGACGGGGTAAGCTTTAGCGTTCTCGTCGCGGGGAATTCCTCGACCGCAATTGTGGAAGCCTCCCAAGCTGGATTTGTTGATGCCTGGATTGACTTCAACGAAGACGGTGATTGGGACGACGCCGGTGAACAGATTTTCTCCGGAAGTGTGACGGCAGGTTCGAATCTGATTGATTTCACGGTACCAAGCGGCATTGCCGACTCGACGACCTATGCTCGCGTGCGACTTAGCTCGACGGGCGGCTTGGCACCCACGGGGCCAGCCGACGACGGTGAAGTCGAAGACTATGAAGTTACGCTGCAGGATGCACCTCTCGATTATGGTGATGCAGCCGCCCCGTTCCCAACATTGCGTGAGGATGATGGAGCACGTCATACGGTCGTGCCTGGCATTTTCCTCGGCAGCCAGATTGATGACGAACTTGATGGTCAACCCGAAGCTGGCGATGGCAGCGACGAAGACGGTGTCGTATTCGGAGCCATGTTGATTGGTTCGAGTTCGCCAATTCAAGTTACTGCCTCAACGACCGGACGATTGGACGCATGGTTCGACTTCAATGGTGATGGAGACTGGGACGACAGTGGCGAACAGGTATTTGCAAGTCGCGCGATCGTCGCGGGCCAAAACAGCCTATTCCTGAACGTCCCTGATGCTCTGACTGAGAACACGATCCAGACTCGATTCCGATTCAGTACGGACGGCGGATTGAGCCCAACCGGACGCGCTGCCGACGGGGAAGTCGAAGATTACACGGTCAACCTTGTGACTGGTTCGGGCTGGCACAACTTTGCGTTCCCGACCGATGTCAACAACGATGGCACCGTTGCTCCGGGAGACGCACTTCAGGTCGTCAATGAACTGAACGACCCACAATTCAGCGATCCGGCAACGGGACGGTTGGACCCACCGGTTCCACCGCAACCGACGAACTTCATCGACGTTACGAATGATGGTTTTGTGTCTCCACTTGACGCACTCCTTGTCATCAACGCCCTGGGTTCTGCGGCACCTGCGGCAGCATTGTCAGCGTCATTTGGCGTAGATTCGCCAGAAGGATCTACCAATTCTGCCGCCAATTCGGTTGGCGAAACGGATTTGGTTTGGCAAGATGAAGAGAGCCCGAATGCTGAGCAAACGAGCTTTAACGCGGTCGCGATCCAAGATTTGTACGGAGACAATGAAGACGAAGATCAACCGCGAACTCGCCGTATGGACACAATCTACGAAAGTGAAATAGATTCCGTATTCGGCGACTATTCTGTTTGAAAATCGAGAACGACAACAATATGCGACGACTATTCCTTCGTGGGCTGGCATGCGTCTTGATGTGCGCCAGCACCTCATCAACCACATTCGCTTACCAAGTCATAGACAGTCAGAGATGGGTAGCAACCGCTACTAATGGTGTGGGATTACAACAAGGCGATCCTACTCACCTGACTTGGAGCTTTGCACCCGACGGTACCTTGGCGTCGCCAGGAGCATTCGGAGTCGGCGAAAGCAACTTGATTGAATTCCTGGATGACATCATTGGCCCAGGTCCGGGTGGTGATGACTTTACTCAGCGTCCATGGTTCCCGTTGTTTGAATCTTCGTTTGATCGTACGAGTCAACTATCGGGATTGAGTTACTCTTACGAACCCAATGACGACGGAGTATTACATACGGCTTCGAATTCGGCAGGATTTCTGGGTGTGCGTGGAGATGTCCGAATCTACGGTTCGTTGATCGATGGCCCGTCGGGCATTCTCGGATTCAACTTCTTTCCGCCCCGAGGCTCTGACATGACGTTGGATACTGCGGATGGAGAGTTTTTCAGTATCCCCACCCAAGACCATCTCAACCTACGAAATGTCATCATGCATGAACATGGACATGGATTGGGGCTGATGCATACCGAGACGGATATTGAATTAAATCCGGTGCTCATGAATCCGTTCGTCAATGACGCATTTGATGGCTTTCAGTACGATGACATCCTTGGCCTCCACCGACTGTACGGAGACTTCTTCGAAAAGAGCAACGGCGGACTGGGCAATGATTCGCCCGAAACGGCAACGCCGCTAGGCACAGTTACGACAGCCCAAACTCGGAAAATCGGTGCGGATGGCCGTTCGCTTTTCGTACAGAGCAATTCGACTGATTTCATAAGCATCGACGATGATGGTGATGTCGACTACCTTTCGTTCAGCATCAACAATCCAGCCGAAGTCGACATTGTGTTGACCCCAGTGGGCGAAGATTACCTTGAGGGACCACAAGGAGCCCCCCCGACACCATTTCAACCTTCGCAATTGAGCGACTTGGCCATTCAGGTATTCGCCGCTGATGGCACGACTCAGCTCGCTGTCGACAACTCTGGTGGCTTTGGCGAATCTGACTTTATCGCAGGTTTGACATTGGATCAGGCTGGCGAGTACTTCCTGCGCATCACTGGTTCAGAAAATCAAGTTCAACTGTACGAAGTCGCGATCACGGTGCTGTCGGAACTAATCGATGGCGATTTCGACAACGATGGCGATTTTGATTGTTCGGATGTGGACGCGATGGTTGCCGAGATTGTCGCGGGTACGGACAACCCCGCCTTTGATCTCTCTGGCGACGGATCAGTGGATACAAATGACTTGGATGTTTGGCTCGAAGATGCGGGGATCGCCAACGGATTCGGCGGCGCCTTTTTGCAGGGCGACGCCAATCTGGACGGCGTTGTCGACATATCTGATTTCAATGTTTGGAATGAAAACAAATTCACCAGTCAGTCTGCATGGTGCCTTGGTGACTTTTCGGCAGATGGCTCTGTGGACGTATCGGACTTTAACCGCTGGAATGAAAATCGCTTTCAGTCTTCATCCGACGCCGCCGCGGTTCCTGAACCCTCAACTTTTGCGTTGATCGTTTTTGCAATGGGACTGTTCTGCAGCATGGCCCGCAAGAACTAAACTGCTCTTGTCAAAAGTTCGGCGGCTCCGGACATCCGGGTCGCGGGGCAATTTTGAGACGGAACGATAGCTTCGTGATCATGTCGGCTCAGTCAGAGCCGCCATTTATGCGGAAATGCATGCCAGCAACCCCGAACCGTTTTGACATAGCCCATGTTTTTCTGTGAGAATGCGCAGGTGCTTTCACAAGAAAAAAACATGAGCGGCTCAAACGTGGCAATAGACAATTCCGGCTCTCCCACCCCGACAACCACCCGTCGTAAGATGCTGCAGACAACTGCAATGGGCTTGGCGTCGGC
>CAYYHV010000080.1:0-21072 GCA_964471695.1 uncultured Pirellulaceae bacterium | reverse complement strand
GGGTTGGAAATTCAACCCAATCTCGACTTCACCGAAATCTGACATGCCAAGACCCGTTTCGTAGCGAAACAGATTGCGTCGAAGTGAAGGGTCGAGGAATTCAGCGCCTGCGGCGGCGCCAAATACGGCTTGCTTGCCAAAGAAGTATTGATTGATCCAAGAGACTCCTCCGGTCTGATTTCCCAGGTCGGAGAACTGAAAACCATCCAGAAGTGTTTCGACGGGTTCGGGGCCTTCAACGGTCAGGGAAATCATCCCGATGTCGTCGGCAGAAATGAGTGAGCTCGTTGTGGTATCCACCGACCCGTTGATCCCGGCGGAATTCAGATACAAGTACCCTGAACTTGGTTCGTAGACGACGGCAGGAACTGGTGTCTCGCCGGTGGGATTGGAAACGCCTCCACTCCATATCGCAGCGTCTGGATTGATCGAGCCAACATTGCTGGCGAAAGCTGCGGTAGAGATTGTCAAAGCGATTCCAACAATCTTGGTTAATCGCTGAACCAGTCCTAGTGTTTTCATGAGAGCCCTCCTTGAGCCGATTTGTTATCTGCCGCACCTGTCCTTGTGTATCCGTCATGGCGGCAGCCAGAGAAACTAGCAAACAGGTGAAGAATGGGTCAACTTCATTCCTCGGAAGCCGCCAAACCACGAGAATTGGCGTGCTATCACTGTGGGTGGCCCAGCCAAATGGCTGAGGCCTTCGATATCAGCAGCGTTTCAGAATTCGGCTGCTAGGGTTGAACGATCAGGATTTGACACCTTCACGAGGGTCGAGCTTCGTTCGACCGGGAATCGCAACCGTCGGTTCGGGAACGTCGCCCCATGCATATTTCTCGGGGCCGAGGACCACCGTGTTAGCCATCGCTTGGTCCCAAGTCAATTTCTTGCCAGTATAAGTCGCCATACGACCGAGGATGGCAATCATCGTGCTGTTACACATGTAATGGCCGTTGTTGATCGGATTTCCTTCGCGTATGGAAGCGAACAGGGCTTCGTGTTCCAAATCATACATGGAAGGTTTCTTCCTCTCATACGACCATTTGCCATCCTTGCCGTCGATCTGATTCTTCAGGATCCATGCTGACCCTTCCGTACCCATCACATGTTCATCCACAAGGTTAGCGCAACCAGATTGTTGTCGACAGGTAAAGAAGACTTTCAGTCCATTGTCGTACTCGTAGGTAACACTATGGTGATCGAAAATATGACCGTACTTCTCTTCGGTGCGTTGCTGCCGACCGCCCATGCCGTATGCCGAAACGGGACTGGCGTCGTGATTTAGCCAAGCCGTTTTGTCGAGGCTGTGAACGGCTTGTTCGCAGATGTGATCGCCTGACAACCACGTATAGTAGAGCCAGTTTCGCATCTGGTACTCCATGCGGCTCCAATCGGGTTTGTCTCCGCGGTGCCAAAGCGTGCCGGCATTGTAAGTCGATTGAACGGCTACAATATCCCCGATGGCTCCATCAAGAACGCGAGCCATCGTTTCCTTGACACCAAGGTCGTATCGCCAACACAAACCGGAAACGACAGCCAAGCCTTTCTGTTTGGCGATTTCGCAAGCCGCCTGAACGCGTTTCACACCGGGCACATCGACGGCGATTGGTTTCTCAATAAAGCAGTGCTTGCCGGCATCGACAACCGCCTCGAAATGCTCTGGGCGAAAATGAGGGGGCGTGGTGAGAATGACCACATCCACACCCGAGTCGATGACTTTTTTGTACGCGTCGAAACCGAAGAAACAGCGGTCGTCAGTAACATTGAACTGGTCTCCGCAGTGCGCCTTGAGAATTGGTTTGGCAAGGTTCAAGCGATCTTCAAAGGCATCACCCATGGCCCACAATTCACAATTCTTGTCGCCGTTTACGGCGTTTTGAGCCGCTCCGGACCCACGTCCTCCACAACCAATCAATCCAACCTTCAAGCGATCTCCACCATCCGCGTGGACGTTCTTGGGGATGGCCAGCGTGCCAACTACCGCGGCCGTCGTCGAGGCGACTTTGAGAAATGTACGTCGAGTCGTCGAAGTCGGATTGTCGTTCTTCAGAGTCATCGTATAGGTTCCCGAATCAAGAATGGGTGAATTTAATTTCGTGTGCTACGAGCGTACATGTTTGTCGATCCGACTGGCAATGTCGGCCAGTCGATCTCGACCGCCTCCGCCGACTTCAGCTGTACACCAACCGGAAAAGCGGATTTCCTGTAGGGCCTTGCGGACTTCCGGCCAATTGACGTCTCCTTCGCCGATCTTGGAACGGAAGCCATTTGCTTTGCTCCAGTCCTTTATATCGAGCTTTACGATACGGTGCTTGAGCGTGCGAATCCAGTTTTCACTAGGACTAAATTTGCGAACATTCCCAATATCAAAATAGACGCCCACCCATGGGCAAGCGATTTCGTCAATATAGTCTCGCATTTGTTCAGCCGTCTCGCAGAATCCGTTCCACACATTTTCAATCAGGATATGGATACCCAAACGAGCGGCGGTCGGGATGACTTCGCGAATTTCGACGATCGAACGTTTCCAGACGTCGTCGTGGGATTCTTCGTTTGTGACACGACCTGGAACCAGCAAAACGGACGAGCCGCCTAGTTTTGAAGTGTCTTTTATTGCTTGCTCAAGCGCCTCTCGGCCGACTTTGCGAACTTTTGGATCAGGTGATGACAATCGTTGTTGCCAGTGGATACTATCGACGACGCCATGGATCGGCATATTCGTCGCTTTGCTGGCTGCTACGGCTTCGTCCAAATCTACCTTGGTTGGACTATCCATTTCCATTCCGTCATAGCCGAGTTCTTTCTGCATCTGAAACTTTTCAAGAACGGAGCCCTTCGTGCCAATCATGCCCCACTTCACCGACTTGTAGATTGAAGGTTTGAATTCGCTCACTGACAGTGACTCGCTTTCTTCGGTTTGCGTCTGAGCCAGCGTCGGACGAACAACCAAGGCGGAGATGGAACCAGCCGCTACGTTTGATAAGAAATTTCTGCGGGTGGAATTAGTCATGGGATTTCCCGAATGATGGATGGACGAAGTCGTCTAATTCTAAGCCAGCAGGCCAATTTGTTAAGCTGTCACGCGATGAACCGGACAAAATAACAATTCGCTGGACTTGAAAACTGGGTTCCTTTTTATAGCGAACCTGACATGATCCCATACTGTTGGCGACAACGTGATTGTAAAGAAAGGTAAGTAATGTACCGCGAGATAGTTCTAGTCATTTTGTGCCTGTTTTGCTTTGGCTTGACCTGCGAGGCTGAACAGCCGCCAGAACGTCGTGAATGGGCGATTGCAATTCATGGCGGCGCAGGATCGTCGCCTGAGAATTTTACTCGTCAAAAGAATCAGATTCGATACGACGGTATCAAAGCGGCTCTGCAGATTGGGGCGGATGCGTTGAAGGCAGGAGACGCTGGGCTGGACGTCGTTGAGAAAGTGCTGCGCAACCTTGAAGACAACCCAACATTTAACGCTGGTAAGGGAGCCGTGTTTAACGCCGTGGGCAAGCATGAATTGGATGCGTCGATCATGAATGGTGCCGATCTGTCGTGCGGCGCTGTTGCTGGTGTATCGATTGTCAAAAATCCCATCTCGTTGGCTCGGTTGGTCATGACGGAAACCAAGCATGTCCTGTTGTCGAGTGATGGTGCTGATACGTTTGCTCGCCAGCAAGGCGTGAAGCTTGTGGAGAATTCGTACTTCGATACGCCAGCCAAAAGGCGATCATATGAGCGGAAGAAATCGGCTTCCGCGTCGACTCCCGACTATTTCGGTACCGTCGGTTGCGTTGTTCTGGATCGAAAAGGCAACCTGGCTGCCGGCACATCGACCGGTGGCTTGACTGGAAAAAAGTATGGCCGAATCGGCGACTCGCCAATCATTGGGGCTGGGACCTACGCAGACAACGCGACTTGTGCTGTATCCTGCACGGGGGTTGGCGAGCAGTTTATTCGGCATGCTGTCGCCTACGATATTTCGGCCCGAATGAAGTATGGCAACGAAACAGTCGATCAGGCCGTAAAAAACGTGCTGACCAAAACGCTACAGCCGGGATGGGGAGGTGTGATTGCCATTGATCGATACGGCAACACAACGCTGGAATTCAACACAAAGGGTATGGCTAGGGGAGCCGCAGATTCGACGGGAAAATTTCGCGTCGACTGGAACATTGAGCGTTCAAGGCCGGATGAAGCTCGTTGATTGTTGCCTTGGTCGTAAGTAGCCCGTTTGAGCCGATTCTTGGAGCTATTACTTTGAGGCTCGCTTCACTTCTTCTGATTGAGCAGGAGCGAGTGATAATTCGCACCCTCCGAATTGGGGTTAAAGGTGTTTAACGACGACTACTTTGGAAATTATGGGAAAGCTTTGCAATCGCATTCACAAATGAGCCAATGTCTAGTTAAAATAAGAGGGTATTTACGCTCACTAAATTGGGGAGTGGGGGTATTACATCTTGGGGACCATGCCGCTTTTGGGGAAAAGGGTATAAGTTGCAAAGCTCTAATTCACTGGAAAAATCATCCGTCGACGGTAGCGCCGTCGGCGAATGGAATCATAGCGCGGATAGTTTCGCGTTCAAATTTGTATCTGAATGTGTCGTTGTCACCGCTGACGACGGAACGATTCAATACATTTCGCCTAATTCTTTTGAGGTGCTGGGTACTAACTCTATCGCTGGGAGTGAGGGGTTACCGTTCGAGGAAGTATTCGGTTGGGAACCTAAGGGGTTTCCCGCGGAAGATTCGCCAGCGGTGGCTGTAATTAAGAGCTTGGTCTTTGATCGGAAAGAATCTTCCTTTCGGATATCAATGCAGACGATTCGCTCCGAATTTGGCACACGTCTCATCACGTTTACTCGAATCGCGGATGGAAAAGACAAGCAGAAGGCGGAGTTGATTCGCAACGAGCGATATCAACGATTGTTTGAGGATCTGCAGGACAATTACTTCTTTCTCGGTGCAGACGCACATGGGAATGTTGTTTACGTAAGTCCGTCCGTCCAAAACATCCTGGGGTTTTCTCCGGATGACATAGTCGGTCGTCCTTGGAAGCAGTTTGTCGATCTGCAAGAGAACCCACATATGCAGGTTCTCGAAGAAAAGCGATTCTCGAAGGATGAAGTAGAGAGCCGTGAGAACTTTGTATTCGAATGCAGTGTCGCTCACGCGAACGGTTCGATCCGGCGATTCAGCATCTCCGATGTTCCTGTATTTGACGAGTCGGGAAATGTGGTTGGGTCCGAAGCTCTTTGTCACGATGTGACCGAGCGGCATATTCAGGAAGCCCAGCATCAATCGGTGAATCGGAAACTCCAACAAACGGTCGAATTACAGTCAGCTCAACTGTCTCACATCGAAGACCGATATCTTTCGGTAGCGGAATACCATTCGGAGTTTCTTGTACGGTGGTTGCCTAATGGAATTCGCACTTTCGTGAATCCGGCATATTGCAAGTACATGCGAGCTTCTGCCGACGATCTCGTTGGGACTCACTTGCCACGAATCGTCGACCCGGAAACGGCGCCGGCATTCCAACGCGAGATTTCCCTGCTCAGCCCCAGCAATCCCGTTTCAAGTAACGAAGTCTGTATCACCCGAGAAGACGGAACTAAAGTTTGGCAGCATTGGATCGATCATGGTTTGTTCAACGCCGACAACCAGTTGATTGAGATTCAATCAGTTGGTCGAGATGTGACCGAGCAACGTCGAATGGAACGGCTCGAGCGAGGAGCGGCGGAATTCCGTGGGTTAATCGACTCGTTGTCTCCCCGTGAGCGGCAAGTCATGGACCTTGTGGCGACCGGAAAGGCGAACAAGGTGATTGCCCGAGTCCTCGATCTTAGTGTCAAAACCGTTGAAAAACATCGCTCGAGTATGATGAGAAAACTGCGTGTGCAAAGCGTAGCTGAGCTGGTTCGCGGCGTTATTCAATCGGAAAGAAGCTGGGATTAGAGAGAGCGTAACATCCAACTGGGCAGGTGGCTGTCCATTCAAGACGCGGGTTTCTGACTGTTAGTAGTTGGCCCGCTTTCTTTTTGCGCCTGGGGATACTGTCCACTAGACTTTGGCGCGATCACCTATCCCAATGGAGCGATGAAATCGCGCCATTCGTGGAAATAGAATATATTTTGACAAAATTCGAGCCAAAATCTGCCACCTTACGTACTATGAATGTGCTTCACCCCATTTCCATATTGCCTCCACCCCAATTGAGGCCGCGCAAGCCCAACAACCTGACGTCTCCAACGAGGTCAGGAGTCTCTTGTGTTGCTGGTTGTGCTGAAGCTGACGGAGCAAATGCATCTTCGCGGCTGGGCCTGTCGCGGAATCCTGCCTTTGCTTCTCGGGTCAAAGTAGCCGCTTGATCGGCTACGCAAATTGTTGGGGGCGGTAAGGAGGAGAAAGATGGATTGGTTCAATGGGTCGGCTGGAGCCGAAAACGGATATGAAGGTCCACGCGAGTATCAGCGACTTCAATTGGTACGGGAGAAGCTTGGGATCAGCTTGGAAGAAGTTTCTCGAATTATGGGTGTCAGCCTTGAGCAGGCTCGTAAGGAAGAATTACCCACAAGCGATTTGAGCCTCACTCAACTACATCGATGGCAAAAAGCTCTGCGAGTTTCGTTTCGTGAACTCCTAATTTGCGAGAAAGACCCGATGTCGCTTCCGGGGTTGAGTGTCGAAAGCCTGATCGACATGCACAATCTTGCGAACGAGATTTCTGACAAGAGCAAGAATTCTTCGGTATCTACTTTTGCGTCGGAATTATCAAGGCAACTTTCGGAGCTCGTCGATTCTGCGGAGCAGCCTTTTGCTGACGTAATCGATGAAGACGACGAAGAGGAGCCTGAGAAAGATAATTCTGACTCGTTGGAATCTAAGACCCACCCAAACGGATCAGGCTCAGAAGGAACGCGATTTTCTCCGTTGAGGACGGGGCGGCGACTCCCTTCCGCAGTCAGTTTGGGCGTGACGCGTAGAGTCGTGGAGCACTTCACAAAGCGTTCCGAAGCGACCTGATCATTAGTACCAGGCGAAGTTCAGCGAGAAACTCCTCATCTATGGGGAGTTTCTTTTTTGTCGGATTCGCCAACGCTAAGGCAATCTGGTAATTGTCGGCTGGTCAGTCCACAATGGGTCAGGATGATAGGGCACTTGAGCTCGGAACTGTCGGCATTCAATTGGGAGAAGTGCGTTGGCAAAGACAATGGTTAGATTTATCTGTTTCGTGCTGATGGCATCATCGGCACTCGTGGCTCAGGATCCGGTTCGTGATAGTGTTGTCAAAGTCCACGTGACGGCTCGACAGCCGGATTTCCTCAAGCCGTGGACAAAAGCCAGTCCTAAGAAGAGCACTGGTTCGGGAGCGATTATCGAAGGCAACCGAATCATTACGAACGCTCATGTCGTTCTCTATGCGAAACAAATCTTCGTGCAATTTAACCAAAGTACGGATCGACACCCTGCCAAAACGGTTGCGATTTCGCCGATGATGGATTTGGCTATCATCGAAGTAGAAGACGCATCCCTTTTAGAAGGGCGTCCCCCGTTGGAAATGCGTCCTGGCCTTCCCAGTTTTAAAGACACCGTCAACGTCTATGGTTATCCTTTGGGCGGCGATGACCTGGCAGTGACGGATGGAATCATTTCACGAATCGAGTATGCCCCTTACTTTAATTCTGGTGCGGGGCTCCGAATCCAGGTGGATGCGGCTATCAATCCGGGCAACAGCGGTGGACCCGCCGTTATTGACGGCAAGGTTGTTGGTTTAGTGTTCTGTAAGATTAGTAAGGCTGACAATATCGGTTACCTGATTCCTACGGACGAGATTCAGATGTTTCTCACGGACGTCGAAGACGGAACGTACGATGGTAAGCCGAATTTGTTCGACACGTTGCAATCGACTGAGAACAGCGCGCTCCGAGCGAAGTTGAAGATGAAGAGTGATCGCACAGGTATTATGGTGAAGTCGGCTTACGATGAAGGTTCTCCTCTCAAGCCTTGGGATGTGATCACCCAGATTGGCGAGCGTGTCGTTGACAACAAAGGACACGTGGTCGTTCGCGATGATTTGCGTCTTTTCTTCAAACATTACATTCCAGCTGAAGAAAAGGATGGCAAGGTCGAGTTAAAGGTGTGGCGGGATGGAGAGGAAATATCGGTGCTCGTCCCGGTTCATAAAGTCCGTGACGAAGTGCTTCCAGAACTGAAAGGTACTTATCCTCGACACTTTATCTATGGTCCGGTCGTATTCACGGTCGCCACCAAAGATCTTGTTCGTAACCTCGGCACCAAAGGATTAGGGTTTCTTTCAGCGATGGAGAGTCCTCTGGTATATCGCAAAGACGCCAAGCCTGAATTTGACGGAGAAGAGTTGGTCATCTTTCGTTTGTTGCCACACTTGACGACGAAGGGGTACAGCAATGTTCCCTTTGGAGTCATTTCGAAAGTCAACGACGTGGAAATCAAGAACCTTCGTCATCTGGTGCAGTCACTGCGAGATTGCAAGGAAGAGTTTATTACCTATTCCATCGCCGGCAATTATGAAACCATGGTGTTTCGTCGCTCGGATATGGAAGACACAACCGAAGAAATTCTCTCCGACGAGGGAATTCGATATCAATTCTCAAAAGACCTCGAAGCCATTTGGGAAGGCGAAGAGGATGCGGAGCTGCCAGAAGAGCTTGTGCAAGAACTAGCCAGCGAGAGCGGAGAGAAAGTGGACGAAACCGTCGAGGCTGCGACAGGAGAGGAAGCAGAGTCCGCTGAATCCGCTGACGCCGAGAAATAGACTCACTGAGGTCGGTTGTTTAAGAACTCGAACCACTCTGGCATGGTTCGGGTTCGACCTGAATTTCAAGCATGCTCTCTCTGGTCGATTCTTCCGTATCGATGACTCTCATCTTTTGCCAAGCGCCCAGCCGATATCGAACGGCATAGACGATGCCCAGAATACAAATCCACGTCGTCAAGACCAACCAGCAACCATGAATGCGCCAACCGAGCATTGAACGTCCCAACCAAGCGGCTGTAATGAAGGCTGGCGAGAAAATGAGGGTAACAAGCAGCACAAACCGTGTGTCCCCTGCCCCTTTCAACGCACTTGAGAAGACGACAACGCAGGCATCAAACAGACAGTAAACGGCGACATAACGCAGAAGAACAATTGTAAGCGATCGGACTTCTGCAAACTCTTCAGGAGACGTTCCGATTGCGTGTCCAATCAACATAAGATCGGGAAGCGTAGTGTAGAAAATGCCGGTCACTAGCGTATACACGACTGCAAATACCAGGCTGTTTCTGGTCGCACGCCTTGCCATGTCGGGACGGTTCCTTCCCAATTGCTGACCGACTAGCGTAGAGACGGCTGTGCCAAGTCCCAAGAGTGGGACGAAAGCCACGCTATTGATGTTGAATGCGAGTGTCGAAGCCGTCATCTCGAGCGTTCCCAGTGATCCGATCAGCATGAGAAATCCGGAGAAGGCGCCGACTTCGACGAACAACCGAATACCTTCGGGTCCACCAAACCGAAAGAGCCGTCCGAGCAACGGCCAGCTGAGTGAGCGACCACTTTGAATTCCATACGGATCATGCTTTCTTGCGTGCCGCAGGAATAGGAATAGATAGATAACAACCCGAGTCCATTGACAAGTTGACGTGGCATACCCGGCACCTGCGATTCCCATTTCCGTGCATCCAAGTTTCCCGAAAATCCAGGCATAATCCAGGATGACATTCAGCAGGGCTGCGGCAGAATCGACGAACATCACCGTGTTTGTTTTTCCACGACCGGAGAAAAAAGTGGACAGACCAACCGCGCAGACCATGCCACCTGCGCCGGGAATCATGGAGCGATAATACGTGACTTCATGAGTCTGGATTGCCGTTGGGTGGCCAGCCAGTTCGAACAACATCGGCGCAGCGACGATTGTGGCAAAATAGATCGGGGTCGCCAGCAGTCCAATGAAAGAAGCCTGCCAAACGATTTTTCCGATTTTGGACGATTGGCCAGAACCGTCATATTGCGCAACGAACGTATTCGCATATCCGGCAACACCCAGGGGGAAGCATATAAGCGTAAAAACTACCATGCCGGCCGGCATAGCTGCCGCCATCGCTTCCTGACTATGCCAAAGCAAAAACATCCGGTCCACAAAATTCATGATCGTCCATGAAAGTAGCGAAGCTACCAGTGGAAGTGCTACGACGAGAACGTCGCGACCGCCGGACGGTTCCAGCCACCATGTCTGAAAGCGATGGCGAAGCGTAGGAGGCATGGAGGTTCCATTCGGTCAGGCGTGTCGTGGGATGGACGTGACGCGATGATTAACCTTGGACACGCGAGGCCGTGTTGGGTTCGGCACTCGAAATGGAATTAGGGAAATTCACAGTCAGTTTTGGCGTCTTCAAGTAAGAATTCTAAATGAGTCAGTGCTTCGTTTGGGCTGGAATTTTCAGGTCCCACTCGATTTCCGTCAAGTTGTGATCAGAGCCGTATGTATATCTGGCAAGTCGCGAATAGTTTCGTGCCTCTTGCGCCGAAAGGCCTAAGTTAATGGGGGATTCCCGTATTCGTGATCTCGAATTCTCCCAAAAATTCAGTGAGCGATACAATAACTTCTTGTGTCGAACGAATTAGAAAAACATGCCGGAGTCGTAAGTAAGTTCAGCAGGGACTTCGCGTCAATCTGTCCAGCAGTTAGCGATGTCATTCGATTCCGCGGAGCTTCACGCCCGTTTTTCAGAAGGTAGAGTGGATAGAACGATTCGTCCATAACCGCACCTTCGCCAGACTTTCGCGTGATCGCATCACTGCAGTCGATGTATTTCGCAGACCGGACCACATAGAGATATAGCACAAGGTGCAATTAGATGGGTTTTATCGAATGCCCCGATAAATGTTACAATTAGCGATAAAAATTATTCCAAATCAGTTGCGTAAACCGGTGTTTCACTGGAACATGTCACTTAGGGAACTGGTTGGAAACAGAGACGCGGTAATCGATTGAATGTGGTTTTTTCGGATGCAAAAAGAGCGTAAATATTGCCGTTCGTGCTTTCGCGATGATCTTCACAAACCAGTGAAATCTTATTCGTTGGGCCTGATTCTGTTGGCGGTGTTAACGCTGGGGTTGGTCTTCGTGATTTGGCCATACCGATGCGTCACATGCGGTACTTTGCGGGCTCGCTATCTCCCTGTCGATTTCTCATAAATCGTTCGGCTTCGCTGAGTGAATCCTTCACGCAGATTCGTCTCTGAATCGACTCGCTGTTCGATGCTTGGCACTTCTACCAGGTGTTCAGCGGCTTTTGGTGGAAGATGAAGTTTCATCTGCGGCCAGAGTTGCCGATTTCGGATCTTCCAGCTCTTCGTCGTCTTTAGATGTCGCCTTCTGTACGAGCTGATAGATAATCGAGGCATTGGCTGCTCTTGCAGGCCAAGTCGATTTGATCGGAGTACCAAATTCGTCAGTAACGCCTTTGTAAAACCAGAACCAACCGCCAGAAATTACCCCAACCAATTCTTGTCGCTCGTTGAAGATGGGGCCGCCGGAATCACCAGGCAGCAAGCTTACGTTGGAAAAAATCTGTTGTTCGTTAGTCGGTTCGGCGGAAACCGATTCGAAATGGCGGACGCAACAGTCAAGTTTCGAACCGCCACCAAGTCCTGAGAATTCGAGGACTTCGTTTTCTTGTACTGAATGTTTGGCAAGTTTCGCGGCAGGTATATCGGCTGGAATCCAAGTCCATAAAATGGCGACATCCAGATCCTCATCATGCTCAACGATGCGACTCTTACGTGCTACCTTTCCGTTGCGAAAAACGATGCGAATCTTGTTCTTGCCTTCGTCTTTTTGAACGACGTGATATGCGGTCGCAACATAACCGAGATAGCCGTTGCCGGAAGGGGCTGATTCGTTTTTCTTAACAACCACGCCAGTCCCAAGTTTTCCGTCTACGGAGACTTTGACGATCGAGTCGTGGTGAGCTGCCTTGGGAGTCCACTTCCAATGTCCGGTGCCATATCCGACGACGTCTTGCGCAACGACCAGCGTAGGAATAATCAGAAGGGCGATCAGCAACGAGTGAAAGTGCCGCATGTCTCTGCCTCTTGTTGTGCAGGCAGGAGACGATAACGAGTCCTACCCGCGGGTGGAGCCCACCTGACGCGGGCTAAGCACCCCCCTCTTTCAGTTTGTCAAAAATGACGAGTCAGGCAATGATTTGGTCAGTAACGTGCAAAACCAACAGTCGATAGCCTGACAACTCTAAGTAGCACCCACTCAATCTGTGGCTTGGTGTATAATGAACCAAGGCGGCAACATTGCCGCGACTAGTGAAACATATACAGATCGTGTTGCGCAAGGGCAATGTTGATTGACCTGGAGAATTGTAAGTGCCGGACAGTATGAGAAGCAGTCTTTTTTTCGTCACATTGGTTGTTCTCGTTGGTTGCGCGGAAGATCCTGCAAACTTAGTGAAGTCAGGGAGAAAACTTCCGGATGACAACGGACAAATGAGAAAAGAGGGCGACAGTCCTCATCCAGAGATAGCCCAACAAGGCAGCGTCCAACGCGAAACAGATGGCGGCGATTCACGTGTAAACCCTCAACTAAATGCTAGCTCCAGCTCGACTCATGAACTGGACAGTTCATCGCAGCGTGCATCCGAGCCAAACGTCGTTGATGGTCAAGACTCTGCCCGATCCACCGACTTGACTCCCAACAAAGACCAACAGGCTTCGGATTCAAATGCGACCGAGGCGGCTAGAAGCGATCGCGATAACCCAGCTGGAGGAAGTGAAGCCGGGGCAGTTCAGCCGTCGGAGTCGGTTTCTTCGCCTGCTGGCTCGCAGACAGCTGCACAGCAAGATAACGCTGGGATGCAGAACTCATTAGCCCAGTCCGGTGATTCACATTCAGTGGCGACTACCGCCAACGCTTCTGAGGTTGCGGACAAAAAAACTCAAGCCGCGATGGCTGGGGACAATAGCGCGGTCGGCAAAGAGGAGTCCATTGGAACAAGCACTGCTCAATCTGAGTCGGCATCCGTCGCATCGTCTGCAGCGACAACGACTGATGCCCCGGGCGACAACATCCGTGATATGAATGAGAAGGCTGCTGCTCAAGATAACGGCGACAATTCGACGGATGTGATGGCGACAAACTCGGTAGACGTTGGGAATTCGCCCGACTCGAATCGGCCAGCAAACACTGGCGGCTCGTCAGTCAGTTCGGCAGACGCAAGTCGTACAGCCGACTCGGGCGATCCGAACGCAAGCAGAAGTGACGCATCGGTTGCTGGTTCAGCGCCCAAGCAAAATACTAACGACATTAAGGATGCTGGCAATTCCAACTCGGTTTCCGAATCCGGGTCAGCGAGCACTTCTGTTGCGAAGGGAAATTCGGATGCTGCCAAGCCTGCGACGATGGAACGTCCCTTTCTTGGAGTCAAAAACCAAAAAGGTGCATCGACAGCCACGGTGGGATTTTTGCATAAAGGCAGCCCAGCGGACGTCGCTGGTCTGCGGCTAGGGGATACGATTGTTGCCGTCAACAATCAATCTGTGAGCCAATTTCCTGAGCTCGTCACCGAACTCGGAAAGTATCGGCCTGGGCAAGTCGTTAAGATAACCTTCATTCGTGGAGGCCGTCGTTGGTATGTGCTCACACGTCTGGCGAAACGCGGCGCCGTTAAGTGAACTGACTGATCATGCTTTTGGTTAGCGACTGTTCCGTTTTGTAATACTCGCGCCAGGGATCCTCGGGCGATTGGAGCAGGCGGGCGGCAGCATTGTTGGTCGTAAAGCCATTAGCTGAGATCAGTGTTGGAAGTTCGTCCCATGAGATCGGCATGGAGACCGGAGCCCCGTTTCTCGAACGCGTCGAATACGCCGCGATCGACGTTGCACCAAAACGGTTTCGCAGTGTGTCGATGTATATTTTTCCACGTCGTTGAGACTTGGACGGACTGGTTGTGAAGCTGCGTGGGTGGTCACTGGCCAATCGGTGGCTGATCGCTTCTGTAAACTTGGCGACGTTGGACCAAGTCGCTCGTCGCCGTATTGGCACGAGTATATGCAGGCCTTTACCCCCGGAAGTTTTTACGAATCCTTGGAGGTCGACGGAATTCAATAGATCGTTGATCTGAAATGCGGCATCGCAGACTCGCTTGAACGGTATCGAAACATCGGGATCGAGGTCGAACACGAAAACGTCCGGTCGGTCTGGGCGATCAACTCGGCAGCCCCAAGTGTGGATCTCAAGAGTGCTGAATTGAACTAGCGTCAGTAACCCCTCAATATCTTGAATCACGACGGCTGGCTGAGAATTTGCACCAGGCATTTCGATTTCGACTTGTTCAATACAATCGGGCATCCCTTGGGTTGGTTTCTTCTGGAAGAAACATTGTTCGTTGCAACCTTTGGGGCATCGGACCAAGGCTAACGGGCGATTGACAACGAGAGGCAATATTTTTTCTGATACTTGGGCAAAGTAAGCCGCGAGTCCGATTTTTGTGACACCTGAGTCAGGATACATCAAGCGAGCTGGATTTGTGAATTTGACGTCGGGCAGTGCGTCCGGTATCAAGTCGGCTGGGTCCGCTGCTCCTTGCTGTGCGACGGGTTCGTGTTTCGCTCCCGCCGAGCTTATTTGAACGGATGATGGCGCAATCTCAGGGCGAATTCCACGAAACGCAGGAAACCTCAGCTTGCCATCATTCGTCCAACCACCATACTCGACCTCGATTACCAGTTTGGGCTCGACCCAGTGGTATTCGCGACCGACATCCCGTCGATCCAGGTTAGAGAAAGGGGAAGCTGGTTGCTCAATGGAGCTTAGTTGGTCAAAAAGAGACTTCAAAGTCGCTGCATTGAGTCCGGTTCCGACGCGACCTTCATAGATCAATTCATCGCCGTCCCATCTGCCCAGAACCAAGGCTCCCAGACCACGGCGCTGCGCTTTTGAATCCGTATAGCCGCCTACGACAAACTCGGCAGAAGCGAGGCACTTTGTCTTGAGCCATTCTTCGCTACGACCCTCGATATAGCGACGCGACAGTCTTTTGGAAACGATGCCTTCCGTGCCAAGGCGGCAGGCTTGCTGAAAAATTAGTGGTCCGTCACATTCCAAGTGCTCGCTAAATAGAATTGAAGTGTGACCAATTGGGACACACTGCCTGAGTGTCTCCTTACGAATCTGCAACGAACATCCGCGCAGATCAAACTTACCCAAGTAAAGAAGGTCAAAGAGGTAGTACTTCAAGCGGTAGTTTTCGCGGGTTGAGATCGTCGATTGAAGTAGTTGGAAATCCGTGCGACCATCTTCGGTCATCGCTACGACTTCGCCATCCAAAATTGCTGTTCCAAGTCCAAGTTGAACAACGTTTTCCTTCAGGTGAGAGAGTTTATCGGTCCAATCATTTCCGTTGCGCGACACAAATCGAACAGAATCTCCGTCAACGTGGCAGAGCATTCGATAACCGTCGTACTTGATCTCATGGACCCAATCGTCGCCCGTCGGTGCCTCTCTCGTTGCAGTTGGAAGGCACGGCGACAGAGGCGGCTTGGGCGGTTCTGATTTTTTGGCTCCACTAAGCTTGTTCCACTGGATGTCCGTCAGGTCCGCTGATGGTTGGGGAGCGGTTGCCAACGAACGAGACTTGGCGTCATGTGCGACCTGTTCAAGAGTTCTGCCGGTGAGAATGCTTGCTGGAAGGGCGTCAAGGATGTCGTATTCGCGTTCGGACCGCGCGTGCTCATCACGTTCCTTGAACAACAACCAGTGTCGGTTGTTGCCTCGCTTCTTGCCGGTGTGAACGAGCATCCATTTTCCAACCAGTTTTTCTCCGTAGAGCTCGAATTTCAGGTCGCCCGTTTCCAAGCCATTCTCTTGAAGGGGACGCCAGGTTCCGATATCCCAAACGATCATGGTCCCACCACCATAGGCTCCTTGGGGAATTACGTCCTCAAATTCGAGGTACTCGATCGGATGATCTTCCGTTTGGATAGCAAGCCGTTTTTCTCTGGGATCAAGACTGGGCCCTTTAGGGATCGCCCAGCTTAGTAAGACACCTTTGTGCTCAAGTCGCAGGTCGTAGTGAAGATTTCGAGCGTCATGTTTCTGGACGACAAACCGAAACTGGTTCGCTGAGGATGCGCTGCCGGCATTTGGCTCCGGTGTATTGGAGAAGTTTCGCTTTTGACGATACTCGTCGAGATTCATGGGAGAAGCCGTTTAGCCGGACTTTTTTTTGCGTTGCGCAGCCTTCTTCTTTTTTGGGGCCGCAAGTTTTTCGGCAAGTACCTTTTCCGACTTTGATTGTGCTTTCTTACTCGGTTTCGAAGCTGGCTTTTTCTTGACTTTGGCGACCTTCTTCTTGGTAGGAGTCGCATTCCTCTTGAATTCTGGGGAAGCGTCTTGGACTTGCGCAACACTGGCCTTTAACGCGTCCATCAGGTTGATAACGGGTTGGGTTTCCACATCAGGTGGTTGGACTAGCTCTTTCCCCTCAACCTTAGTTTCAATCAGTTTGGTCAAACGCTCTGTATAGACGTCTGAGTACTCATGGATATTAAATTCGTCCGTAGTCGTTTCCGCGATCAGCGTTTCGGCTAGTTTAAATTCTTCCTTAGAGATTTCGAACTCGACGATTTCTTCGCTGAATTGATCGGTGTTCTTGAGTTGCGTTGCAAATCGCAGCAGCGTCATGCAAAGCAATCCATCGACTGGGCGAACAAGCGCCAACTGTTCTTTATTGTGGAGGACAATGTGAGCAATGCTAACCAGCCCTTTCCGCTCCATGGCTTCACGTAGCAAGGCATAGGGTTTTTGGCCGGGTGCCCCGTCAGGTACAAGATAGTAGCTGGATTCTGATAGGTAGATTGGATCCAGCTTGGTTGGCTCGATGAATTTCTCAATGCGAATTGCCCGCGTCTCGTCTTTCGTTCTCAATTTCTCGAGATCGTCGAGGTCAATAACGACATATTGATTCTTGGCAAACTCGTAACCTTTGACGATGTCCTTCCGAGAGATTTCTCCACAGGATGGGCAAGACGTTTTCAAGTTGATGCGACTGTTGCATTCCGCGTGAAGCTGATTCAGTCGAACTGTTCCGCCGGAGTTGGCTGCTGAGTAGGCTTTTACCGGAACGGAAACAAGACTGAGGTTGAGGAATCCCTTCCATGTTGCGCGAGGAGCCATGACGATTGGACCGTTCGAATGTTCTTGTGCTGTCCCTCCCTGTGATGATCGCCCTCCATGTCTCTAATCGTAGCTTATTTTCATCATCAAACTTACGGTGGACAAAGGGCCACTCCTTGTTCGAGACATCTGGCGATCTATGGATTTCCGTCGGTAAATCAACTTTAACGATTACACGATGTGTTCTCGTCACTAAATCTTTCAGGAATGCCAGATCCTTCCATTGGCTGACCTACGTTTCAGTAATGCACTCTGGCCATCGGCCTGCGCAACTGCAGATAGCCCCAAATTGCGAAACTAAATCAGTAAGTAGTGAGTCTCAATCATGAAAAAACCCGTCAGGAAAAAACTATTCGTCGACAAGCGAGTACAAGGAGTCTTGGTTCGCCAGTTGATTGTTCACTGGATGATTGCATCGCTTGTGATGTTTCTCTACTTGTTGATTCTGCAAGTATTCTCGACACCAGAAAAGATGTCGTTTAGCGGCTACCTATCCGTAATGTGGGATAAGTACGCGATTCTTCTCGTCGCATTGATTTCCGTATTCCCGGTTTTTGTCTACGACTCGATTAAATTGAGCAACCGATTTGCTGGGCCTATGGTGTCTTTTCGCAACAATCTCGAGAAACTCTCGAAGGGTGAAGAAGTAAAAGTGCTTAGTTTTCGGAAGAATGACTTTTGGCACGGCCTTAGCGGCGACATCAATGCGATCGCACGCCGTATGAACCTTTTGAATGATCAATCAAACGAGTCGGCTGCGTCCTAACGACGGACTGGAAAGAGGGGAACTTTATCGTGTTTAGACTTCGCAAAAAAAATCCGGAAGACCGCAAAGGGGCTGCGGTGGTGGAATTCGCTGTCTGCCTGCCGGTAATGATCATTTTGGTGCTTGGTGCCATTGAGTGCACGACAATGATTTTCGTCAATCAAGCACTCAATGTTGTTGCGTACGAAGGAATTCGAGCCGCTTCCAAACGGGATGCCGTAACAGCGGACGTATTCACTCGTTGCAATGAGGTCATTGCTGAGCGAAATCTCAATGGTGCTCAAGTCTCCCTTAATCCGGCAAACATCGATCAACTGGATCGTGGTACTCCAATCACAATTAGCGTCAGTGCTCCGGCTCAAGCCAACTCCGCCCTGGCCCTGAAATTCTTTTCCGAAGACATCATAGCCGAGGCTGTGATGTTTAAGGATTGATGTGTCGTTTGTTTCTCAAGCCAAGAATCACGATCTACAGAGGACTAGAAATGATTGAACTCATCAAACGACCGTCTGCCCGAAAAGACGAGTCAAGACGCGGAGCGATGTTAATTCTCGTTGCGGTCATGCTTGTGGTGCTCTTGGCGATGACGGCCATGTCGATCGATATCGCCTATATGCAGCTTGTTCGTACCGAATTGCGTACCGCAACGGACGCGGCTTCACGAGCGGCAAGTTCAGAGTTGATTGCAACTCAAGATATTGCCTTGGCTCGTCAGGCAGCTCGCAATGTGGCTGGATTGAACTTTGTTGCAGGCCAACCGCTTGAGCTCGCAGATGGCGACATTGAGTTTGGGGAGGCTGAGCCAGGCAACAATGGTGGCAAATTCGTCTTCTCGCCGGGTGGAGATAACCCCAATGCCGTGAGAATTAATGGTCGACGAGACGAAGGATCAGCATCTGGCACCGTTCCATTGTTCATGGGACCCATTACGGGAACGGATCAATTCAAGCCCGTCATGATTTCCGCCGCGTCTGGAAGTGTGCGAGACATCGCGATTGTGTTGGACCGATCTGGGTCCATGCGAATTCGCGACGCTGGTGGTGGACTCAGTCGTCATCAGGCGCTGATTGCCGCAGTTAATGACTTTATCACTGAAATTGAAGCATCCAGTCCTAACTCGGCAATTTCACTAACGACTTACTCAACGAGTGCGTCGATCGATATCGGACTTACAACAAACTTGGGGGCTGTTCGTGCTCAAGTAAGTCAATTGCCTGCTCAAGGGTTTACGAACATCTTTCAAGGGTTGCGATTTGGTAGCGACACATTGGAAGGCGCTGGTGCACGCCCTTTTGCGGCTCGAACAATTATCGTCATGACGGACGGCAACTTCAACGTAGGTGGAACTCCAATTCCTTCAGCCAACGTTGCTGCTGGATGAGATCACACGATTCACACCATTACATTCAGCCCAGGCGCCAACCAGAATATCATGCGACAAGTGGCTGATATCGGCGGCGGACTGCATATCCACGCCGACGACGCCGGTGATCTTTCCGAGGCATTTCGTGAGATTGCCAGAACTATCGCCAACGTCTTTATTGAATAAGACAAATCGACCTTCCGCAATCAGCTGACAAATTTTCCACGAGCAAATGGAATCCACAATGAAATCGCGAATCCCAAAAAGAACTCGAAAAGGTGCCGTTTCAGTTGAAATGGCGGTGACTTTGCCTGTTCTGTTTCTCGTTGTCTTTGCTTCGATCGAATTCAGTCGCATGAATGTGATTCGACATACGGCAAGCAACGCTGCTTACGAAGGTGCCCGAGTCGCAATTGTTCCTGGTGGTACGGCTGGCGAAGCTCAAGAAGTTGCCCTCAATCTTATGGGGACGAGTGGTGCCCGGGGCGTTAACATACAGGTAATACCAGCCGTCATCGAAGAAGAAACACCTGAAGTGGAAGTCATCGTCACGGTAGATTGTGACGCAAATGGTTTTATCGCAAATCAGTTCTTTTCTGGAAGAGAGTTTATTGGGCGATCAAGACTGGCACGCGAAGACCTCTGACGAGCCGACTTTGCCGAAACGACTGATGAGGCCCTTCAAACCTAAGGTATGAAGGGCCTATTTTTTTTGGAGGGGGGGAGTTTCATCTCGCACTTTTCGGCAACGCCAAAGGCTCGACGAGTTTGCTCACGCTTATTGGTTTGAAGTTGATACTTATACTCGGCTCGTTTCACAACAAACATTGCCCTTCTACGATGCGAACGAAATCAATCTCCCGTCGCGACAAACCAAGCAAGGTGACCATCATTCATCCTGGCCAGCAATTTCAAACTCGCAATTCTGCGTTTTGAAAAACGGACTCTCGAACTCGGTCGGATACCCAGTAGCGTTCGGTGGCTCTGAGAAACCGGTGCGCTCGGTTCCGAACTGCGATCGTAATGCCCGGTTCGATTGGCAACGCCGAAAGTATCCGATTACTGCTTGACGAAATCATTAAACGGCCCGTCATCAGGAACAGTTCTCGCTTCAGGTGAGTGTGGGAAGAGCCATCCATAACGAAGCAAGAACCGAGAATGTGCGGAGAAAGGATCGTGGAGTCAAGAACACGGCCCCATGGCACAAAAAAAGCCCGTCGGTCGTGAAACCAACGGGCTGTTTGTATTAAAAAAACGGCGATACCTACTTTCGCGCTTTTGGCACTATCATCGGCTCGAAAAGCTTAACTGCCGTGTTCGGTAAGGGAACGGGTGTGACCTTTTCGATATGGTCGCCGAAAAACATGACGGGCCGTTAGACCCGGTCATGTCTCCAACTTGTTGTGTGTAGATGGCAGCGATCCGAAGATCACTTTCTTGAGCGGTTATGTTGCATACACAAATTCGTACTCACAAATCAAATTCGACATCAACCGAATTTTAACGATCTGAAAAGAGTGTTGAATTAATGTGATCAAGCGTTCGTCCATTAGTACTGGTTAGCTGAATACATTACTGCACTTACACACCCAGCCTATCGACCTGATCGTCTTTCAGGGGACTCTCACCCATAAAGGGTCACGAAACCTAATCTCGGAGCGGGCTTCACGCTTAGATGCTTTCAGCGTTTATCCTTTCCGTAGTTAGCTATCCAGCCGTGCCGCTAGCGCGACAAC
>CAYYHV010000079.1:16322-21080 GCA_964471695.1 uncultured Pirellulaceae bacterium | reverse complement strand
TGTCTGGTGGCACGAGCGGAATCTACTGGGTGAATCGCCCAGGTGAAAATGGATCAGGGCAACGAGGACTGGTTGACCGATGCACATTCGAAAACATCGGTGTCAAAAACAATGGCTGGGACAATCACGGGGTGGGTATTCAGGGCAGCAGTGGAATCACGGTGAGTAAGTGCCTGTTCCGTAATTGTGCAGGTGACGCCATCGCGTTGTGGGTTGGTGGTGACGTGCAGAGGAATTGCAAAGTCCTGGACAATGTCATTACGGGAACACGGAAACCAGATGCTGGAATTGTTGGCAGCACGGGACGTGCAATCACGTTCTCTGGCGCTCACAACCAGCAGTATTATGGTCAACGAACGGGTTGTCTGGTGAAAGGAAACTGGTGCGACAATATTGACGGAGACTGTATCTCAATCAGCATGTGGGACCAGATTCACATCCATGAGAATGACTTCGTTCAACCCAACCTCACGGGCGAATGGGTCATTCAACAGTTCAGCTTCGGGGCAATCCCGCTAGACCCCCGCAACAACCGAACTTGGATTCGGGATCCTCGAACGCTGCGAATGTCTCGGCTGGCTTATGGAGTTGGCCATCCCAATATTCCGCCCACCAATATCGCATCGCTTCACCGATCCAACGTAATCGGCGATATTGCTCAGCGTCCCAAACAGCCGACGAACGTCGGCCACAAAAGCTAAGACGTACTTCAACCGTGATTGGGCTGGTTCTAAGGCGATTGCTCAGATAACCCTTTGATTATCAGGGTTGAGAGCATGATCGAACCCACATTCGTCGAGTCGCCATGCCCCCAGCAGCGCCAACATTTATTCCTACAAAACCAATTTGTATCCCAAACTCTCAAAATTCTCGCCTAGCTTGTTCCATCTGTGGTCTCGCCGGTAGATAATCCAAGCTAAGCCGTTTCGAGCCCTACTAATTCTCACTGCTCGCTTCATTGAGAAAGCATGAGCAAGATACGTAAGGCATCGGCAACAGCTCTTACACGCATTTAACAGCACCCAGCACTGGAGGAAGTCCTCGTGACTCGACAGACAATTCGATTGTTTTTCATCAGCATGATGCTATTCATGCCGGCGGTAGCCACCGCTCAATTCTATTTCACAGGACCATCTGGCGGCGATTTCTTCGACGAGTTGAATTGGACTGCCAATCCCGATGGTACAGGAGCGAATCCTGCTGCAGCTTCCATCGAACCTGGTGCTGCGTCTGCGATTGCCGTGCCCCTCATCATTGATGGTGATGATGTCATGGCTAACGATCACGTTGATTTTGGGGCTGGCTCGCTTGACCTCCAAGCCGGCTCGGTCCTCACAATTTCCAGCGCGACTGGCACCGTTGATCTGGACATTAATGCCGCGACCACTTTTACCATGGACAGCGCGACTCTCAATGTTGGTGACGACATTTTCTTTGGTGGGACGCAGTCGATTGCGAATTCAATCATCAACACCCTTGATCTGACAGAAGGGGACGTCCAGCTCCAAGTCCCCTCCACAGACATCACGGGCACGACATTTAACGTCGGTGACGATATGATCTTTGGTGCTGCTTCATACGGCACGATTGACGGCAACACATTCAACTCGAACGACAACATGTGGTTTAGCGGATCGGCAGCCGTGATCACAAATTCCACGCTTTCACCAGGCGACCGTTTGGGAATCCAAACGAGCACGCCGTTGTTGATCGACTCGATCGTAACCATCAACGGTGGTGGTGGCGATCTTGAGGACGTCTTTGACGATGGCACAGGAGTCAACTCGGTGCTGACGGTGGCAGGCAATACTTCCGTTGCCCTCGACCAACTTCAAGAAGGCGTCGCGCTGACGCTGGATGATAGTTCGACCGCGATATTCCTGAATGACGATGCGATCACAGAAACACCGCCCGCCGGAACTTCGCTAGTGACCATGGCGTCATTCGACGCGACGGTAACGTTTCCATTGCAGAACGTAGACTTGTCGACTGCTGTCTTTAACGGAATGACCGGCTTGTCTTACGCGGACGATCCCAGTGCCTGGAACGTTACAGACTGGAATGGCGTTGACGCGGTGACACTTCAATTGGCTGTCCCCGAACCTTCGGGGCTGGCAATGTTGCTAAGCCTGATTGTATTGGCATGTTTCCGACGAAAGTCGAGCTAGAACAGCAAACAGGTTTGATGAGATGACTTGGAGAGCAACAGGCAGAAATACCCAATGACGCGTCGTTTATTGTGAATGCGAACCTGTTGCTTTCCCCTTGATATTTTACGATTTGATCGAAACGACAGAACTCATAAATGGAGAGTAGTTCGACTATGGCAGCCAAGAAGAAGCCCAGTTCAGTTACCGCAAAGACGGCACTTTCGAGATTGAAAGAGGGCAATGGTCGGTTTGTCAAAGACAAGCCAACGTATGAACGACAAGATTCGGATCGCCGTAAGGCACTCACTGCAGGTCAATGGCCATTCGCCATTGTGCTGAGTTGTGCCGACAGTCGCGTGATTCCCGAATTGGTCTTCGATACGGGTTTGGGCGAGCTTTTTGTTGTCCGAGTCGCTGGCAACATCGCCAATACTTCTTCGATTGCCAGTATCGAGTATGCCGTAGCCCACCTCGGCGTGAAGCTTATCGTTGTCCTTGGGCATGAAAGTTGTGGAGCCGTTACGGCGGCGATAAACGGTGGCGACAACGGGTACAACCTGAATCATTTGCTTTCTCATATCACACCTGCGTTGTCCACGAAGAAAAAGAATGTCAACACTGTCGTGAAAGAGAACGCAAAACTGACCGCGAATGAACTCAAAGATCGTTCGCAGATTATCTCCGGGGCCAAAGGATTGAAGGTCGAACCGGCGTATTACAACCTCGCCTCTGGCAAAGTTGAATTCCTGTAGAAGCTACGCATCAACTATCAACGTACGAATTCCAAGTAACATTCGAGTCAATTGACAAGGGGTCAAGATGCAACGAGCCAAGAAACCGTCAAAACGCAAATCAACAGCAACCCGCAAAAAACTGACCTGTGAAGCACTTGAGGATCGCCGCGTCCTTGCGACGGTTACTCTCAACACAGACACGGGAGCCGCAGGCGAGCTGCGTACCGAATTGGCTGGTGCCGCCCCCGGCGAAGTCATCGACTTTAATCTACCCGCTGGCAACGAGACGATTGTGCTTTCCGGCGAACTCGTCCTCGATAAAGACATCAGTATCGACGGTCTAAATTCCGCAGGTAGTGGGGTTTCCGTGACGCTTGATGCCGCGGGCACCTCACGAGTCCTGAATGTCGACGATGGAGACGATGCGAATTCGCTATCGGTGTCACTCAGCAATCTGACGATCACTGGTGGAGATACGTCGACTCAACCCTTAGACGTTGTGGATGGCGGCGGCATTCGCAACTTTGAATCTCTCAGCATCACTGACTCGGTAATTACCGGAAACTCTTCGGCTGACGACGGCGGTGGTATCTTCAGCAACGGGACGCTGGCGATATCGGGAACTTCGATCGACGCCAATACCGCAGAAGATCGAGCCGCTGGTTTGTTTGGGTATGGTGAAATCTCCATCACTGACAACAGCTCCATTTCGGGCAACATGATCGTTAGCGATGGCGATGCGTTGGGCGTTGGAGCGTTGTTCGGCGCAGGCTCGGTGACAACAATCGACGGTGCCACAATCAACAACAACATTGGCGAAAGCACATACTATGACCCCGTGAGCATGACGGAAGATGATGGTCGCGGTTCGGGCATCTACGTTTCAGGTTTCGGCGATGCGATCCCAACCAGTCTCACCATCACCAATAGCACCTTTGATGGTAACACCACGGACGGACAGGGCGGTGCCATTCAAGCCGGCATAGCAGTAACGCTTACGATTGAAGACTCGACGTTTACAAACAATACCGCTGGTGGCGACGCCGGCGCGATTGGAACGAGCAGTTTTGGAGTCGACAGTGGAGCCGTCACTACTATTCGCCGCACGACCATCTCCGGCAACTCCGCCGGTGATGATGCAGGCGGCATCGAACCAACTGGTGGCGTCGCGTTGTATCTGGAAGACTCATTGCTTGAGAACAACTACGCTTACGATCGTGGTGGAGCCATTTACGCTCGAGGCCAAGATGCCGTTTTGGATTCGACCATCGTAATCACTGGCACCACATTTATCGGAAACCGGGCCATTGACGATGGTGGCGGGTTGCATGCTTCGCCAAACGTCCAATTGACCGTCGATGACTCAGATTTCATGGGAAACACGGCGGTCAGTCGTGGAGCAGCCATCCGATTTTCCTTCGCCGATGATCCGGGCGAAGGCTCGGTTGGCTTGATTACCAACTCCCGCATCACGGGCAACATGACGGATGATGATGGAGGGGCAGGTTATGTCGGGCAGGGATTCGACGCCACCTTTGAAAACGCAACCATCGAAAACAACGAATCCCTCGACGGTGGAGCCGTATCATCACCGTCAACGACTCGTCCGTGTCGAACAATATATCTGGCGGGTTCGGTGGCGGGTTCCATAACATCAGCGGATCGTTGATCACGATTAACAACTCGACCGTTGCTGGAAACTCTGCGGTTGGCGGCGGAGGAGCAATGGATGCTACCAATGCAGCGACTTCCATTAACAATAGTACGATTTCGGGTAACACCACGGACGGATTGGGAGCCGGGCTTTACTTTGAGCTCGACCCAGCGGCCCCTACCCTCTACGAACAGTCGGTTAACAGCTCAACCGTTACTGG
>CAYYHV010000079.1:14976-16312 GCA_964471695.1 uncultured Pirellulaceae bacterium | reverse complement strand
GCAACGCGTCAATGAACTATGGCGGTGGCATCTACGTTGGTTATTACGCTTCTCCCGCCATTACGGGATCGATTGTTTCCGGAAACACGGCGACAGTGGTAGCAAACGACATTTATGAAACGCGAGGCACGTTTAGCGTGGCCTTCACACTTGTCGGAGACAACAGCGGTTCAACGCTTGTTGAATCAGCCCTCGATGCGAATGGAAATATTATCGGGGGTCCAACAAACGGAACCGTTGATGCGATGCTAGGACCGCTCCAAAACAATGGCGGCCCAACACTGACTCATGCTCCCATGTCGGGCAGCCCCGTCATCGAAGCAGGCGATCCATCCATCATGGGCGGCGTCGACCAACGCGGCTTCGATCGCGTCTTTGATGGCATCAATCTCATGGCCGGCGGAATTGTCGACATGGGCTCGGTGGAGTACGGTTCGGGTGGCAGCGCCCCGACCGTTGATTTTGATGGAGACGGCAACGCGAATTGCAACGACATCGACGCACTGCATGCGGTAATCGTCGCGGGTAGCAATGACCCAGCATTTGATCTGACTGGTGATGGCAACGTCGACATCAACGACCAAAGCCAGTGGCTCGCCGATGCTGCGGTGTTCAACGGATTCGCCACGCCTTATCAACAAGCCGACTTTAACCTCGACCGGGTTGTCGATGTGTCGGATTTCGGTATTTGGAATTCGGCAAAATTCACTACCAATAGTGCCTTTTGCTCTGGCGATGCCAATGCCGATGGAGTCGTCGACGTCTCTGACTTCGGTATTTGGAACGCAGCGAAATTCACGTCCGCCGACAGCGCTGCACGCGGTGACGCGTCAGCCACGTTGACTCGTGAGGACGTCCGATCGATGCGAGCCCAATTGAACGATGCCGATGAGTCGGCTGATCCAATCGACGACTTCCAGATGGCGGGTGACAACGATCGTGTTGCAGCACGCGTTGTGCAACAGTCGATTGCGATTGCGGACCAGCCACTCGAATCGCAGACAGTCGCCACGTCCAACTTGGTCGATTTTGAAGCGAACATCGTGAACGTACCGGCCGTTGACTTCGACATACTGGTCGTCCACGACCAGGAAGACGCTGCGGACGACCGCCTGCGAGTGGCAACCGTTAACGAGATCTTTGCCGAAGAGGTTGAGTGGCTGTAAATTAAGCTCACGCGACTTTCGTATTAACTTCCACAACCACGGGCGAAAGCAGTTATGGTTTCGTCCGTGTTTTTTCCGCCTACATATCGGATTTGAACAATGAAGAGCTTCTCGTTATCTGCAATTCTGATATTCGGGCTAGTTTCGAATTCCGTCGGAATCACAATCAA
>CAYYHV010000079.1:0-14966 GCA_964471695.1 uncultured Pirellulaceae bacterium | reverse complement strand
TCCCCCCGGTCAGCAACTTGGAACGTTTGGCACGGCTGGCAGTGCACCCGCCAATGTGACGGGCGAAGGTGACATGGAAGAACTTGTTTCGACCGTCGCTGCCTACTGGGAATCAATTTATGGGGACGACCACACGCTCGATGTTGAATTTGGATGGTTCCCCAGGGATGGAGCGACCGCTACACATCGCTTTGTTTCGGGGACCGGCAACCCATACCGACAGACGGTTGCTACCATCGCCTTTGACAATGACGGGACAACCGGCTGGTTTCTCGACGCAACACCGTGGGAAGGCAGTGAGTTTTCGAACTACACCGAAGTCCAACGTAACTTTGGTGGTGGCGTCATGAACTCTGGCCGAGTCTTCACGGGTGGGCAAGGCGACGCATCGGAACGTGATTTTCTTTCTACAGCTATTCATGAATTTGGACACGCGTTGGGATTATCAAGCGGCAACCTTGCGTTCAGCGCTGAACGCGGCGATGACGACGTGGATGTCATGAGCCCCTTACCTTTCGCGGGCGCCGAGATTCCACTTTTGAGCTCATCCGCTCACATCAATGTATCCAACGCGGTCATGAGAAGTTCACGACCCGATGGCGTCAGACGACTTGCTTCTGAAATTGACATTCTTGCGAACGCACAAATCAGTCAATTCTTCGACGTCAATTTGAATCCGACGATCCCGATGCCATTCACCTTAGATTTCAACTCGGACTTGGCGATTGACGTTCTTGACCTCGTTGAGTTACTGTCAGTCGGCCCCATCGATGTTGGCGTTGTCGTGGATGCTGGCAACATGGTCTACGATTTGAACGGCGATGGCGTTGTCGACAACGCCGATCGTGATTTTTGGTTGAGCGAAGCTGCCTCGATGAACGGAGTGGGATCGTCCTACCTCATCTCGGATTCCAACCTTGATGGAACGGTGGATGTGAGTGACTTCAACGCATGGAATGCCAACAAATTCACCCAATCGCTCAAGTGGTCGGAAGGAGATTTCAACGGCGATGGATTTGTGGATATCAGTGACTTTAACGCGTGGAATTCCAATAAGTTTACGTCGTCGGATGCGGCAACCGTGCCTGAACCCAACGTCGCGTTTCTGCTTCTCATCGGGATGGTGGCCGTTGTGATACGGCAGCGTGGTTGATCCCGGCGTCTGGCTTAGCACGTTACTTTCGTCGCATTGTGTAGACCGTCAGCCCGGACAAATCTTTACTGTTCGGGCCGGTCAGAAGACTGATCAGATACCCACCAACCAGGCATGTGGCGATTCCGCAAGTCGCGAACAAGTATCCTTGGATGTTCGAGTATTGCCACAACCAGTACATCGTGGCGGCTCCGAGCAAGGCACCCGCTATCGCCCCGAATCCGTTGGCTCGCTTCGTCAACACTCCCAGCAGGAACAAGCCGCCAAGCACTCCCATAAAAATGCCAATGACTTTGAGGAAGGCATCGAAAAGCGACTTTATCTCAGGATCAATAAACACCAATGCCAACAACGTCCCCACGATCCCCACAAGGCAAGTGATGGCTCGGGCAGCGTTCAGGTACGCTTTCTCCGACTTGCACAGATCGAACGGACGCATAAAGTCGGTAACGACTGTCGTGGCCGTTGAGTTCATACTCGTCGAGACCGTTGATTGCGCCGCCGAAAAAATCCCGGCGACAATCAATCCAGCGACTCCGACCGGCATTTCATTCGCGATGAACAACGGAAATACCTGGTCCGTCGTAATCGTCGCATCCAACTTCTCGGGATGATTCTGATAAAAGACGTACAGAGCCGTACCGATTGAGAAAAACAAAAACGTAGCGGGGACAGCCAATAGGGCGTTCGTCCAAATCGACCGAGCCGCCATCTTTTGATCTTTCGTGGTCATGTAGCGTTGTACGACTGCCTGATCAGCCGTGTACGAAGAGAGACTTTGGCCAAGTCCGCCGACGACAACTACCCAAAAAGCCAATTGGGCAGTTGTTGGGTCCCACGTGAAATTTGCCATCCGGATCTTCTCAGCATTGGCAGCAGCATCGAAAGCCCCCGCTAGGCCACCCTCGATTTGCATCAACAGTGTAGCCAACGCAAACAAGGCGCCACCCAACAGAACGATCGTCTGCAGAGTGTCCGTCCAGATCACTGCCTCAATGCCACCGAATGTACAGTAGGCAATGCTAAGCACCCCCATCAACAACACAGACTGCGCTGCGGTCAATGGAGTCGCCACTGCCAACGCTAATCCCGTCAACGACATCACGACAGCCATGCGAAAAACATGGAACAGCGTAAAACTGCCACTGGCGAACAACCGAACGCTTCGATTAAACCGACGCTCCAGATACTCGTAGGCGCTCGTTGCGTCGATCCCTCGATAAAAAGGCAGGGCAACAAATACCGCGAAAATGGCCACTACCGGAATCATAAAATTGCCAACAATGTAAACCCAGTCTTGAGCAAAGGCCTTGGATGGGACTCCGGTATAAGTCAGCGAACTCAACATCGTCGCAAAAATGCTGCAGCCCGCTGCCCACCAGGGAATACTTTTGCCACCACGAAAAAAGTCATCGGTATCTCGACTCCGTCGCGAGAAGTGTATCCCCATCGCCACGACTGCCAGCAGGTACCCAACCAGAATCGCGTAGTTGACGGAGCCGAACGAGCCACGATGGCTGACTGCAGACACGCTCCAGATCGCTGGCGTTCGCACGCGTGGTCGCACTTCGCCGCTTGCAATCACAATGGCGTTCCCCCATTTGACTGGAGTCGTCGTCACATGATTTTGCGGTGTCTGCCCTGCCTCAGCCCAAGTGTTGGTAATCGTATGGAACATAAACGACTTTTTGGGGAAACCCGGATGATCGTCTTTCAGCTCTGCCGTCTTCGCGACCAAACTGCCATCCGCCCCACCCATAACAAACACATGACTTTGCCCAAACGCCATCGCCGTACCAGCCATCACGCACTGCGGCAAGTCTTTTCGACGCCGCCATAACGAAGTTCGCGGCGTATACTCCCAGACGTCGTCCAAAAACTCCATCTCGTCGCCATTTTGGCGACGACCGCTCATCACATAAACACAATCGTCGTAGCCGTTGTGTTGCGCGACCGTCAGATTGAATGCGCGAGGTACACCGGGCCATGGCGTATGTTCCAACCAGCGAAATTGTTCGTCGTTGCCTTGCTTCGACAAGTCCAACGACCATAGGTTCTTCATCGCCGATTCCAGCCCGCTTTGATTCTGCCCGCCAGCAAGATAGATCGTTGTACCTATCAAAGTCGCTTGCCCGTAGGCACAGGCCCTGGGAAGCGAAGGTAAGGCAACAAAGTTGATGCGTGAACTGTCCGAGTCCCACTCCATGCGAAAAACTTCGCTGTAGCACTCGTCGCCGTGGTTGCCGCCCATGCATACGACACCGGCCGGCGTCGAGACCGAAGCGCCATAGCCAATCGGTTTACTCAGCCGCGTTTCGATCTCACGTGATTGGTACCCGTCTCCGTCTTTCTCCACGACATAAATATTGTCGTGCCACGCCTTGTTGGTTTCCCATACGGGCAATGGGAAGTTGGCACCACCAGCCACAATCAATGTGTCCTTATGAACACCAACAAATGGACCAGCCACACCGAGGGCATCTGGAAGATCGGGAAGCGACTTCCAATCAAGTTTCGTCTGAGCGACCGCAGAGGTTACGAAAAGTAGAGCAACAATCAAGATTGACGCGAAGGTCATTCTTTTCATTCATTCGTCTCCTCGACACAGAACCATCACCATTCAAAAAATCCGATCGCTTCCAATTCCGAACGCAATGCTTGAATCTCCGATTCGTGCAATGCCGTCACCGGTAAGCGAGCCGGCCCGCAGTTCGGCCCCACCATGTTCATGATCGCTTTTTGTGCAGCCCTCGAGCCGAAGGGCAGAAAAGTACGCACCAATCGTTGTGATCGCGACTGCTCGACGCGAGCTGCATCCAGATCGCCCGTTTCAAGCGCAGAAATAATGCGCTGGTAAAGAGAAGCGGCAAAGTTATATGTGCTACCGACGGCCGCGGAGGCTCCTGCCATCAGCCCGCTCATCAACATCTCGTCGACTCCCCACAAAATCTCAAACCGATCGCCACCGTACTCCAGGCAAGATTGAAACTCATGAATCATCGGCGTTGAAAACTTGATTCCACGCAGGTTATCAATACAGTCACCACCGATCGTGAGAAACTCGATCATGTCAAAGTTCACCCCCGTAACGGGAGGAATATGATAATAGTAGAACGGTAGCTCGGGGGCTCCATCAGCCACAACTGCCATCGAATCGACCAACGACTGAACCGACGCCGGCTTGAAGTAAAGCGGGCTGACCGCAGAAATGGCATCAGCCCCAACCGATTGCGCATGCTCGGCCAAATCGCGAGCTTGCTGCAAGCTCTCACAACCGACTTGAACGATCACCGGAATGCGACCGGCAGCGGCTTCGACAAAAGCCGCAGCTACCTTGCGCCGCTCATCAACCGTCATCGATACCCCCTCGCCGGTACTCCCAAGCACATACAAGCCTTGGATTCCCGAGTTGATCAAGAAATCGACCATCGGCGCAATCGTGGAAAGCTGAATCGCCCCGCGATCGTCGAGCGGAGTAAAGGTGGCTGCAATCAGTCCATGGAGTCGTTTGTTTTGAATGTTCATCCGCCGGCCTAAGGTTGTCGTTGAACGAGAATTATACCGACGGCCGCTCGGTGATTGATACCCGACGATTCGTTTTCGCTGGGTGCGCTCCGTGCCAACCGCTTTCCGTTACAATCGTATTCGAGTCGGTCGACGTGTAGCCCGGCAACTCGAATACCTTTATCAGATGATGCAACCTATCTACGAGGCGAACATGAGTCTACGAAAAACTCTGCCCCTGATGTTGGCCCTGGCTTTAACCCAACTGACTTTGGCCGCCAATAAGCCCAATATCCTCTTTGTTTACCTGGATGATTATGGTTGGCGTGACTGTGGATTCATGGGCTCTGATTTCTACGAGACACCAAATATCGACGCCTTGTCAAAGCAGGCGTTGGTTTTCTCCGACGCCTATTCGTGCGCAGCCAACTGTGCACCCGCTCGCGCATGCCTGCTCTCGGGTCAGTATTCGCCACGACACAAGATTTACAACGTCGGGACTCGTCCACGCGGCAAAGCCGCGTTTCGTCGATTGGAACATATCCCTGGGGTCAAAGTCCTCGACCCGTCGATTCGAACCTGGGCGCACCAACTCCAAGACGCTGGATACCGAACCGCTACGATCGGCAAATGGCACCTCAGTAAAGACCCATTGCCGTACGGTTTTGACAAGAACGTCGGCGGTACGCACTCGGGCATCCCTCCGAGCGGATATTACCCTCCGCACAGAAACGCACCGGGACTTGGCGACGCTCCCGACAATGAATATCTGACGGATCGTCTGACCGACGAAGCCATCAACTTCATCGCATCAAATAAGGACCATCCATGGATGGTCTACTTGACTCACTTCGCCGTGCACACGCCGTTGGATGCGAAACGTGAGCTTGTCGAGAAATATCAATCAAAAGCTGCCGGTAAACTTCACAATCATGTAGATATGGCCACCATGATCCAATCCGTGGACGACGGGTTTGGACGCATCCGCATGACACTCGAAGACCTGGGTTTGGTTGACAATACGGTAACGATCTTTTTCTCGGACAACGGTGGCTATGGACCGGCAACCGACATGGCTCCACTCAAGGGATACAAAGGTTGTTACTACGAAGGTGGAATTCGCGTTCCGCTTTTCATTCACTGGCCGCAAGTCATTAAGTCGGGAAAGACCTCCGAGCCGGCAATCGGAGTCGATATTTACCCAACGTTATGCGAGATCGCCGGGGCGAAGCTCCCCGAACAGCAACTCGACGGAATAAGTCTCCTACCTCTGGCGACAGGGAAGGCGCAATCATTGGGCGAGCGGCCTATCTACTGGCACTTTCCTGCCTACTTAGAATCGTACGGCAACGTTTGTTATGAACAACGCGATCCGCTCTTCCGGACTCGCCCCTGCAGTCTCATTCGCATTGGAGACTGGAAGCTGCACCAGTACTTCGAAGATGGTGGTATCGAACTTTACAATCTGAAAGACGACATTGGCGAGTCTCATGATTTGTCCGTTGCGAACAAGGCCAAAGCCGCCGAACTGCTGGCGAAATTAAAGGCTTGGCAGAATGCAACCTCAGCCGATATCCCTCTGAATATGAACCCCGCTTTCGATGCGGAGAAGGAACGGCTGGCGATTGCAAGGAAGATGAAAAAGTAGCAATCCGTACCCCAGAAACTACGAGGGGCGGGCTTGTCGATTCCTGGAGCACGCCGCAATATCGCTCCGCACGAGTATTCGCGTTCGGCTAAGCCAGGCTTTGAAACGCGGGAGCCAACCGATCGACCAATTTGCGAGCCGTGAGTGAAATCTGCCCATAAGCTTGGCTCCCCAGATCGCCGGCAAGCCCATGGACGTGCGTTCCCAGTACCGCTGCGTCCATCGTCGAATATCCTTGACCAATCAAGGCAACGATCACTCCGGTAAGCACGTCACCCGACCCGCCGGTGGCCATACCAGGATTGCCCGTAAGGTTCTCGTGGCGATCTGTCCCGTTGGTCACTAAGCTACGTCGACCTTTAAGTACAATGACCAACTTGTGTTTTTCCGCCAGCCGCGCGGCTTCGGCCCGACAAGCCTCAACCGTCAATTCAGGCTGACCTACCAACCGTCGGAACTCGCCAATGTGTGGCGTGAGAATCCGAGGACCGGCAAACTCGGACAAAGCGACTTTGCCTTTGGCCAGCGCGTTCAGCCCATCGGCATCCACAACCATCGGTCGCGGGCAGTCGCGATACAGTCGGCCTACGATCTGGCGAATGTCATTGGATTGCCCCAAACCGGGTCCCATGGCAACACTCGTAGCCGACTTAGTCATCTCAAGAATGGACTCTGTCTCAGATGACAACATGTGACCGACTTCATTGTCCGAGATGGGGACCGTCATGTAACACGGATCGAATCCCGCCACCGTTTCCAAGCAGCGATCCGGGACAGCAAGCGTCACCAACCCAGCACCAGAGCTCACCGCGGACATCCCGGTCAAAGCCACGGCTCCACTCATGCCGCGAGAGCCACCTATCACCAGGATTCTTCCGAACGAGCCTTTATGAGCGGCCGGATCACGAAGTTTCAAAAGTGGAATGTCCATGCGTATCTCGGGTTGCGTCGAACGATTCGTTAATCAATCAGTCGATTGTTATACTTTTCGTCGCTCTTTCAATGAATACATATCCGGCATTCTGGATGGACTGCAATACAGCTCCTATGTGGATGGCTTCGACGAGTACGCTCACAAGTGCTTTACCAATGTGACCATCGACTCCGGGGAAACCAAGGACCTGGGTAACATTGTGATTACGATCAAAAAGAAATAGATCGCCGATCCTAACGGACCGACGATCCGTGCATCGTCACACTAGGAACACATCTGGTTCAGCTCTCGAAGATACTCAATGGCTTCTTCCAACTCCGGAGCCTCAACGCCGGCTTGGCGCCCTCCGATATCGCATTCTGACAAGAGCAGTAACTCTTCGTAGCTTTCGTTGGCTTGCAGCCGCTTCTTGGCTCGAGCTCCAATCGTCCCTTCGCGAATCATATGGGCATCCATATGGTGTGCGATAAGCCATTGCGTTCGTACGGTGATCAGTCCCTCGAGCGCCTCGAGCCCCGACATCACATGATCACCTGGGTCGATTCCCTTGCCAACATCGTGCAACAGCGCAGCCAGTAAGAATTCCTCATCGTAAGGCAATTCATCACGAGCCAGATCAAAGACCTGCAGACTGTGGTACAAAGCATCCCCCTCAGGGTGATACTTGGGATTCTGTTTGACGTTCTCCAGGGGAAGCAATAATGCTTCGTACACCTGAAAACGATCCAACCGATTGACGAGTTCGTCCATTTCTGTATCCAGTTCAAGATCGGGATACTCTGACGCCAGAAACTGTTCCAACTCAGCAATGCTGGCTCGCTCAATTGCCTTTCCGGTAATTGAACTCTTGAAAACAAAATGCGCCTTATTGGACGCATAGACCGTCAATTCAAATGGAAAACGATCTTGGACATGAACGTGCGTGAAAACTCGTTCTTCACCGTGCTTGCGCACTTCCTTACGTTCAATGTCATAAACCATACCTTCCCGGTCGAGCGCAGCCACAACTGATGAAACATTGTCGGCAAAGACATGCAAATCAATGTCCGAACCATGTCGGATATGACCGGTCATAACGCTTCCAATCAATCGAGGACGGAAGTTGTGGAGAATTCGCATCATCCGTAGCGCTTCCAGCCGCATTTCCCGCAAGCCGTCGGTTCGTGATTCCCCTTCAAAGGTTCGAGCAAGCATTTGAACCTGGTCTCGAATTTCCGCGTTACTCGGCAAGTCAGCGGGTTTCACCCGACTCTTGCATATCCGTTTCGCGGCTTTCATCTTCGCGCGGTAGTACTCCGATTCCTGCCGCTGGTACATCATCTGCGCAGCCTCAAATGCTATTTGACGCCGCAATTTTGAGAGATTCATCATGAGATGCCACCGATACAAAAGCCCATCAACGCGGTGGCCGGGCAAATTGCGCTGCGGAATGCAACGCAGATGTTCCATTATTCGTTATGCGCCGAAAATGTCGAGGACAGGTTTTCCAGTTCCATCCACAGTCGCATAAAAAGGTCGTTTTTCGACTTCAAAAGCCGTATCCGGTGCGATTCCCATCGCGTGGAAGATCGTCGCATGCATGTCCTCGATACTGACAGGGTTTTCCACGGCAAAAAATGGACGCTCGTCCGCTGTCCGTCCGTACTGATAACCTCGGCGAACTCCGCCGCCAAACATGAGGACACTTGTGCCGCCGGTGAAATGGCGATGCTGTCCATAATGGATCATTTGTTTGAGCACGTCCGTTTTAGCCCGCGATTGATCGCGCGCTTTGCTGCCGGGAACTCCTTCGATAATCATGTCACGGCTGAATTCGCTCGCCAACACTACCAGCGTACGATCTAACAATCCGCGCTGCTCAAGATCAAGAATCAATGTCGCGATTGGAGCATCAATCTCACGCTTCATCCTCGCCACCGTCGTGTGACCGTTTTCATGCGTATCCCAATGCAAAAATGGCACATACTCAGACGTGACTTCGATAAAGCGCGCACCCGACTCCGCCAATCGTCGAGCCAACAGACACCCCAGTCCAAACCGGCCCGTGTTGTACTTCGCGTAACTTTCCGCGGGTTCGTCAGTCAAATCAAACGCTTTGGCCTGCGGAGAACTCAACAAGCGGTGAGCATTTTCCATCGCACGCATCATCGACTCTTGCTGAAACGCACTTCCCTTCTCCGCCATACCACTCTTTTCGACCATCCGCTTAAAGTGTCTATAGCGTGAGGCAAAGCGACCGGGCGTCATTCCTTTGGGCGGTCTCACGGCGTCAATCGCTTGATCGGGAAAAGGCAGAAGGAAAGGACCAAACTCAGTTCCAAAAAAGCCCGCGGTATGGAAAGCTTTTAACTCCTCTTTCTCACCAACTCCCTCCAAGCGTTGACCGATATCAATAAAGGCCGGCATCGCTGGATTGTTGGGCCCGAGGACTTTGGCCATCCAAGCGCCAATGTGCGGAGCCGCAACGGTTTGAGGAGGCACGTAACCTGTGTGCCAATGGTACTGGTGGCGCGAATGAAGAATGTTGCCAAGATCCGGTTGGACCGCAGATCGAATGATTGTGCCGCGGTCCATGACGCTGGCGATTTGCTCCAGTCCAGCCGTGAATTGAATCCCGTCGACGGCCGTGTCGATCGCGGGAAAAGTGCTGTAGATTTCCTCGACTGGGACGCCAACTTCGAATGGATGGTATCGCTTAGGATCAAAGGTATCCGGAGCCGCCATGCCGCCTGCCATCCAGATCAGGATACACGTGTCAGCCGTTGGTCGTGGCGAAGTCGCGGTCTGACTGGCGCTTGCCGCAAGAGGCACTGGAGCCCCAGTAGCCAAGGCAGCCGCCGAGCCCGCCGCCAGCTTCTTCAGAAACCCACGGCGTGACTCGAATTCAAACTCGTATTGATCGTGCATCGTCTCGACCCTGTAAGACTCACGGCACCCTGTACAAGTACCAGTTCCTAGTTAACAAATTGAAATTCTGGCAGCATGAAGATCATCCACAACAAATCGACCGTCCCCTGCCCTGCCTCATCTTCTTCCAATATATCCAACGCAACTGTGACTTCCTCGGATGACGGCAAGCGACACAAACATTGAAGAAACAACGAGCGGATCCGCTCTTCGGCCGGCACAGCCTGTAATCGCTCGGCCCCTTTGTTTAACAAGCCTACGAACTCTTTGCCGTTGTTCAACTCCAAGGCTTGCAACGTACTCAAGTCGGCTGGTCGAGTCGTCACGACCTGCTCCCGATTTGGACGCCCAAGGGCTCGCATCAGCATTGTGGATTTTACCAAGGAAGCTCGGACCAACGGCGGTGGGGCATCCACCGTCGACTCGCGCGGCACATTCACGTTTGCATCTCGCTTGGCCGGTTTGCTTCCCGTTATGGTCCAGACAGAATCCACAAACTGCTCTGCAGTCAGCCGACGTGGAACGGGACCTCGAAAGACGAAATTTACCGCAGGCCCAACATGAGGCTCAGCGGCAACAGATTGGTAAGTCGACGAATTGGCGATGGTCGCAAGCAGCCGCTTCATGTCGAATCCCCCTTGAGCAAAATCCGACGCTAGATAATCCAGCAAGTCTTCGCTCCACGGACGGTTGCTCATGATATCGACGGGTTCCACCAATCCTCTTCCCACCATCCGTTGCCATACCCGGTTTACAATCGTCCGGGCGAATCGCCCATTCTCTTTGCTAACCATCAATGCAGCCGTTTGCTTCAGACGCTCAGATTTGTTGCCCCCGGGATCGACATTCCCCAATTCAGGAAACAACCAACTTGCCGAAGCCTTCTCGCCAGTCGGTTTATCACAACGGTGCAATTCCAACTCACGTCCAGAGATAATCGCAGCCATGCCATAGGCGTCTTTTAGTTTCCACTCGTTGATGAAACTATCATGGCACGACGCACATTTGATATTTTCCCCCAGAAACACCTGTGACACATTCTGGGCGAACTGCAGCTCCCGAACTTGACTCGCATTAACATTGCCTCGCCACTTGATACCGCCAATAAAACCAGCGGCTCCCGGCTTACCCTCAATCAGATCTCGCACGAACGCATCAAATGACTGGTTCTGAAGCAGCGATTTGTACAACCATCCTGTAATCTGCTTGCGTCCCCCGTCGATGTACCCTGTTCCGGCATAGTCGTTTCGCAGCAAGTCATTCCAAAACGTCATCCAATGAGCCGCATAGTCCTCGTCGCGAGCCAAAATCGTATCGACAAGCCGGGCTCTCTTGTCAACACTCGCATCGGCAGTAAATGATTGCGTCTCCTCCGGCGTCGGAAGAATGCCAATCAAGTCAAGATAAGCCCGACGGATAAACGTCGAGTCCGAAACCAGCCTTGGCGGCACGACCTCGTTGCGTTGAAAGTAAGCCCCAACGATACGATCAATCGGCTCGCCGTCCCCCGGCGGCAAGGCTACGCTTCGATGGCGAATCGGCGAATCCCAATCATTCTTCTTGAAACTGAAACCAGCGTCCCAATTCAATCCCGTACTGATCCACTCACGCAATTTTGCGATTTCGTTCGCCGTCAATCCAGCGCCTTTGGGTGGCATTCGTTCTTCAGCATCGGTCGACGTGACACGCCGTATCAATTCGCTCGCGTCCGCCTCACCAAGCTCAACAAATCCCGACTCAAGCAGCTCGGCCCTTGTGTCCATCGAGAATGCACTCTTATAAGTACCATCTGTATGACACTGGGCACAGTGCTTGCGCAGGATGGGAAGAATATCGTGTGCGAAATCTACTCCAGCATGAAGTTTGATGGAAATCGCAAGGCACGTAAGTACGGCAATCGGAATGGGATAGGACATGTCGGCAGGCTAGCCGCTAACCATCGTCGAATCAAGATATGAAAGTAACCACGCGGCCAACAGAACTTACTCAATACGAAAGCGATACGGGACTTTGCGTATCGCGAAACCATGATGACGTACCAAGTCCTTTATTGTCACATTTTCAGCTTGAATGATGAATGATGACCGTTTGCTTGCGAGTGAATACCAATGCCACAATTCGACCAGTCCACGTTTGTCTAACGAGCCCTTATCGGTTGTGTTAGAATATCCGCGAGAATTCGACAGTTTCAAGTCGCCGGATAGACAAGAATCATGACTGCAATCTACGAGCCTCAGTCCAGTGCTTTACCTTCGGCTCAATCCGGACCATGGAAGGCGGGTTTCACACTCGTCGAATTATTGGTCGTGATCGCAATTATCGGCATCCTGGTCGCGTTGTTATTGCCAGCCCTACAGACGGCTCGCGAAGCCGCGCGGCGTATGCAGTGCGTCAATAACCTGAAGCAGCTTTCTCTCGGCATGCACAATCTGGCTTCGGCTCAGCGACACTTTCCTTCGCTTAGTTCGGCACCCTCGAATCATGCGGAAGGGTATTCGTTCTGGATTGATCTACTGCCTTACATTGAGCGGGGTGCTTTCTACGACCAATTGGATTTGGAGGCCCACCCGTGGCTGGCCCATTCTACAGCGACGGCCAATCGACAATTGGTAAACGGGAAGTTATTCAATGAGTTTGTGTGTCCGTCCAGTCCACACCCGGAGTTCGGAAATGTGGAACGCCATACCCCCGGCAATCAGCGTGACGATGACGCCCAATCGACTCGCCCCCAATATATTGCTTTAAGCGGAGCGGCGGCAGACGAGCCATCGGCTCCGGCACCGAGATTTGACGAACCTGAAAACATTCGCTGCTGTTCTTGCTGCGGCGGCAACGCTTCGACTGGCGTCTTTTCGCCCCGCGGTATCCTTGCTCCAGCGGAAAAGAAATCAAAACTAAGTGCAATTTCCGACGGGCTTTCCAAAACGCTGTTGTTTGGTGAAGCTTCCGTACCCTACGAGAACTTTCAAGGTGATATGCTGCAAGTCTACGGTCGTAGTGGAATCATCATGGGTTCGGACCGACCGGAAAATCGACTTGGGACTCGCTATTTTCACGCCACAACAGTCCGTTACGCAATCAACACGACGTCACGTGAGCTTCCTGGTATCGCTCCAAACTGGGGAGCCAACTTACCACTCGCCTCGCCACACACGGGCGGCGTCAACGCTTGTGCTGGTGACGGTTCGGTTCAGTATCTCAGTGATGGAACGGATATGCTCATCCTGAAACGACTGGCCACGAAAGACGACGGCGGCCTGGCAAGTGTGAGCGATCAGTAATGCAATACGATTTCAAGTTTTCTGTCCCATTTCACTCGGCAATGGCTATCGCCATCGGACTGATCTTCGTACTGACGATGGTCGGCTGTGGCGATCCCAATGTTGGCACCGTCTCGGGCAAAGCAACCTATCAAGACAAGCCCTTACCGACGGGAACGAAAGTCTTTTTTGAGCGATCCGGTACCGGTTACGTGGCGGCCGCCCAAGTCGACGAAACCGGCGCCTTCCAGCTTAAGAAAAAAGGATCGACGAGTATTCCGATTGGTGAGTACACGGTTTACGTCGGCCCCCCGGAGAGCAACCTCTCTCAATCTGAATTTTATAAGCTTAAACGCAAGGTTGATGCGGAGTTTCGCAAGAATGGCAAAAAGCCACCTCCTTCTCCTGATTGGGTTTTGCCTGAGAATTACTACTCTCCCAATTCTTCACCGCTTCGCCAATCTGTTATTGCCGGCCCCAACGAGATAAAGTTGGTCCTCGAGGATTAATCTAATAACCATGGCGAGGCTTCCACTCGGTAGTTCACGAGCAAGCAAAGTTGGTCATGCCAAAATTCTGGGCGCCAATCACTACTGACGCAAATCATAGAACGCCATTTCGCTCACGAAGCGACTACTCGGTGCCGGCAACTCAGGAGCTAAACTGTGGGTGCCCGTATTACCTCACCCCACTTCTACCGCCCGTTGGTCAACAAATATTGAGACTCGCTTCCAACTCCCAATTTGGTGCCCAACTCATTAACTCGCACCGAATCGCCCGAAGCCCCTCTTCCGTGGTAGCCTTACTCTCGCCTCCAACACGCCCCAGTTTGACAAACGACATGGTATTGCACCAAAATAGCCCAAGCAAAACGCAGATTCGAGCGGCTTGCCGCCATCCATTCCTCAAAATGCGACACGTGTCGCATAATTACTAGTTGGGCGGCGTAGACTTTTGGCATTCCGATACTTCACCGACCCTGAGAACTTCGCGTATCTACGCGATGACTCAACGCCTTGCGAGTTTTGCGGGTCAACGTCACATCGACTCGACGGTGGGCACCTCTACGGCGTCGACGACGTCGACGCGGTCTGCTTCGGCTGCGTCCAACGCGGAGCGTTGATCGAACGCGACATCTCCACGAACAGCGTAAACCTCGACGAGGTTCGCAATGCGCTCGGTGACGACGCCGCTGAATCTCTCTCAAATACCATCATGTACTGCACGCCCAAGCTTCCCTCGTGGCAGGACACATTCTGGCCTTTCGTCGATGGCGACTTTGCGACATTCGTGAAGATCGCCTCCAAGATCGACTTCGTCGATCAAAAGCAGTTTACGGACTCAATCCTTCCCGATGGCATTTCGGAACCTGATCCGGATTGGCAATGGGATATGCTGCCTGATCACCCGATCCGCAACATCAAAGAGGGGCAATACGACATGAGCATCTACCTGTTTCGCCGAGCCGAGCGGTTGGTAACCATCTGGGACGCTAACTGACGGAGACCGTATTGCCACTCCATACGCCGCCCAACATGGTTTTTACGCAAGGGCCTTCGG
>CAYYHV010000078.1:1657-21130 GCA_964471695.1 uncultured Pirellulaceae bacterium | reverse complement strand
CGTTATGAAAGGCTACCGTCTAGACACCGAGTGGCCTCATATCAATTCCATCACCCTGTCCGTAATGAGTCTGTTTGCAATTTCTGGCGGGGTGCTTCTGACGAATCGAATGCGATTGCTGCCCCGTATGGTACTGGCAGCGCCGCCCCTCTTGGTATTTTGGCTGTCTCGTTCCAGGACAGGCATTCTTGGTCTGATGGTGATCGTCGCGTTCTCGATGATGACGGGGACGATTACCAAGGGGAAGAAAATCGTGCTCATCGGAATGTGTCTCTGCCTTTTTTTGGTGCTCGCCACCAACGAAGGGGTGCGTTCGTTTTTGCGCGTCGATTCGTGGGAAGAGTTGGCTCGAGGAGCCGGGCGTATTCGGACGGAAGACGGCTCACGAAGTGGTTGGGGGGAAACCGTTGGACTGATCAAGAAGTCGCCGGCGATCGGCTATGGATTTGTTATTGTGCGACGATTTCTTGAAAGTGATCATGCAGCTGTCGACAACTTTGTGCTTCAGGCCTTGATCACCGCTGGTCTCATTGGTGCTGCTCCCATGATTCTGTATTCGATTTTTGCTTTCTTCAGGTGGCTGGTGACCCGAGTCGGCAGCGACCCCGATGTGAAAAGGATTGCGGAAATGGGATTGTTAGCGACCTGTCTTGGCTTCGTGAAGTCCTTTACCACTAATGGGATCAGTACATTTGATGTTTCGTTGATCATCTTCCTGTTCGGAGTCGTTGCCCAAACCTATGTTGTCAGCCACGCGCTGGCAGCGCGTTCGGAGAACGAGTATCTATCGGTAAATGAACCTTCTCTCGCAGCCCATTTAAATTGACGAACGACTGACGATCGAAAGCTGCGCTCATGAAGGTATTGGTGATGCATAACGGCAGTAGCTCTGGACTACCATCCGGAGAGACGGTTGTATTCAACAGCGAAGTCGCGGCGCTTCGAAATTTGGGGCACGAAGTCGTCGACTTTATGCCGTCTGCCGGATCTAGCTTGCAGCGGGCGAACGTAGTCTGGTCGCGAAGAATTTATCGTCAAGTCCGGGAACTGATCGAACGTCACCGACCGGAAATCGTACATGCGCATGCTGTGCTACCAGATCTCACCGTATCGGCTTTTGGCGCGTGTCGAGATGCCAATGTTCCTGTGGTTCAGACGTTGCACAACTATCGATGGTTGTGTGTCGAAGGCGGGTTGTTTTTTGATGAAGCCTATTGTGAGTCTTGCCTGACGGATGGCGATTGGAAGGGAGTCGTTCGTCGTTGTTCGAGAAAGTCATTGGTAGTAAGCAGTCTTTTGACTTTGAATAACCGATTGTCGGTCAAGTCGCGTCGCATCTTCTCCCTCGTTGATCAGTTTCTCGCCGTTTCCAATTTTGTTCGAGACGTTCATGTGAGGGCTGGTTTCCCAGAAGATAAAGTGGTCGTGAAGTACAACGGGATTCCTGTTGAAGACGATCCGATACCCGTAGCCGAGCAACCAGTTGTCGTGTTCATTGGACGATTAGATGTGGCGAAGGGAACGAAAATGTTCCTCAAGCTCCCCAGTAAGATGCCGGATGTTCAGTTTAAAGTTGCGGGAGTCGGTCCGGACGAAAGGGAGATGCAGCGCCACTTCGCAAGCGCGAGCAACGTAAGCCTTTTGGGACGCATTCGCCCCGAGGAAGTCCGCCAGATCATTCGTGACGCAGCATGTGTTCTCGTGCCTTCGATCGTTCCTGAAACATTCGGATTGGTTGCTGCGGAAGCGTTAGCTGCCGGTGCGCCAGTCGTAGCAAGTCAGATCGGTGGGCTAAAAGAGCTTGTTGAGACCAGTCGCGGGGGACGTTGCGTTCCACCCGGCAACGATCCAGTGCCGTACGCCCAGGCGATAAACGCGATCCTTGGCGCCTCGCGATCAGATCGCCAAGAGATGGGGGCATGTGGCTGGGGGTTTGCCAACACGCACCTTTCCCTGGAAAGAACAATGGACCAATTGGTAAGTATTTATCGAAGTGTAATTGAGAGCCGAGCCAGACAACAGGGAGTCTCATATGGAGTTTGACTGGAAGCTTGGATCCGTCGAGAAAGCTCTTTGCGGTTGCATGCAAATTGGTAATGAATCATTGCAACGCGAGTCAGCGAATCAACTGCTCAACGAACACGATGCGTGGGAATTGGCTGAAGATAACGAGTTGACAAGTCATGTGGCCCACGCATTCGGAGACGATTGTCCCAACGAATGGAATCAGGCGCACGCGAACGTACAGAAACGTATGACGCTCTTAATGGAAGAGTTGGACACAGTCGCCGATCTGTTGGATGCAATTGACGTACCCGTGGTAGCCTTAAAAAATGCAGGTATCGCTCGAGGTTTGTATGCGTGCCCTGGGTGTAATCCGATGGGAGATCTGGACGTCATGGTGCGGCGTTCCGATTTTCGCAAGGCTCACGAAGCGCTTGTCGACCATGGGTATGAGTTTGAGTTTCGAAGCGAGTTGGAAGAAAACGACTTGGATGAAGCCGAGCTAGGCGGAGGTACTGAGTACTGGAAGGATTTGGGAGACGGTCAAAAACTATGGTTGGAATTGCAATGGCGCCCAGTTGCCGGACGGTGGATTCGACCTGATCAAGAGCCCAACTCGGACGAACTAATGGATCGATCCGTTCCCATTCCTCCGAACGACAACCTTTTACAAGTCGCCTTGCACACAGCGAAACATACGTATGTTAGGGCTCCCGGTGTGCGATTGCATACGGACGTCGATCGCATTGTGAATCGGCAATCAATTGACTGGGACGCGTTTGTGGCAGAAGTGTCCCGGGCTCAGCTGCGGACGGCGGTATATTTTTCCCTCGCAATCGCTCATGACATATTGTCGACTCCGATTCCTTCCGAGACGCTGGCTAAGCTCAAGCCGGCCGGATGGAAGAGATGGATTCTTGCGAAATGGATTGGCAAGGCGGGGTTGTTTGGTCCTAATCGTCGTAAATTCGGCCGAATCCAGTACATCTTCTTTACCGTGTTGCTTTTTGATGATCTCCGCGGTGTTCTGAAGGGGATTTTTCCGAATCGCGCTTGGATGAAGCAGCGATATGGGAATGATTCGCGTTTTTCGATTGTGAGAGCGTATCTCCACCGTATCTATGATCTCGTTTTTCGCCGGCAAAACACCTGAATCAGCCAGTTATAGCGATTGTGATAAAAATGCTAGCGTCACACTTGACGGCGACGCTTCAGCTGTTAAAGTAGGGAAGTGAAGGGGATTCATCCTCTCGCAAGCAGTAAAAAAGATGAATTCAGTGCCTTGACATTGACTACCCCATCTGGCAGACTGCGATTAACAACTGAACAATTTTGAAAGTGCTCGTGGCCCCTCGCAATTTGAACCTCATTCGCTGATAAGGCGGATCTATAGGTTTAATTGCGAGGGGTCATTTTTTGCGCGCTTAGCGTAATTTTTCGATCCACATACATAACTTGAATTGAGGGCTCGTGGTCCTACACAACTGATCTGATCTCTAGCGATAACCCAATGTGTGTTTATTCATGCTTGCGGTACGCGCCGGGGAATGATCGTTGTGTAGGGCCATTTTTTATTGGTGATACGCCGACTGATTCCAATTAGTTGGCTTTGTTGAATTTCTAGAGGTGATTAATGAGACCAACCCTTTCCTTGCTTAGTTGACGCAGTGTCAACAAGGAAATGTCTCAATCAGTACAAGGATGCTTAATGAAAGCATTGGTCCAGCAAAACGGACCTACTTGATCACGTTTATTGAATACAAAACAAAGCTAAATTAATTGGAATATACTACTATGCGTAAAAACATCACCGCGTTTGTTGCTCTTGTTCTCTTCGCTTCTACTAGCGCTTTCGGCAGTTTCACCATGCTTGATTTCACCGGGTGGGATCACTCGCTGATCTCGAACGGTGGTCAAACGTTTGACGATATTTGTGGCGATATTGACGTCACGGTGACTTCCATCGGGATGTTCGACGGGCCGAGCAGTGGCAACGCTCTTGGGTTCAGCAGTTTCCATACCGATCCTGGGGCACACAGCTTCCGATTAGTATTTTCGGCTCCACTTGACCTGATGATCGAGACTTTGACAGTCGATCCGAACGAGGTGCAAAGCATCTTCACGACTGCTAATGAGACGTATGTCAACAATTCGGGGGCACCTGCGACAGTGACTCCTACTGGGACCGGCATCGCCATCACAGGCAATGGCTTTGGAATCAACCCAACCGGTGCAGCATTTGGTACCACAACACTCGACGCTCCTGTCACAACCGTCACGCTGACGTACCAGGCTTTGAGTACTCCACCCAACAAGTACGGCCAGTGGCGAATCTTTGCTGACAAGCCTGTTGTGCCAGAGCCAAACGCAATCGCATTGATGGGCGTTGGTGCTCTTGGGATGTTGCTCCAGCTTCGCAAGCGACGAAACAGCTAGTCTTATTGACTTTTTAACGCTGACACGCGAAAGCGAGGGCATCTGCCCTCGCTTTTTTTTGTGTGTTTTGATGGGATTTTGGGCGTTGGGAGCGATGGACACAAATTAGGCTCTGAGTGCAAAATTCCCTATTGTGATTGTTGACAACGCAATTGTTTTAGGTAAACTCTGTGTGTGGGAGCGGACGCTTCCCAAATTAACAACTAATTGAAGGTGCTTGTGACCCCTTAAAATTCGACTCATTCCTGCCTCCATTGAGGTGTGTGAGTTGAATTCTGAGGGGTCTTTTTTTTTATCGATCGGACAGCTCGTGGTTCCCCATCATTGAAAGTCTCACACCGTTAGGTGGAGTCTCTCATTGTTGTGGAACCTTTTTTTACGCGCGAGCAAAAATTCAAGAGAGGTGATTAATGAGCCAAGCGAATCGTCCGAAATGGCCGGTGCCTCGGACGGCTGGTTTTTAAGTAATCATTAATGACGGAATTAAAACATGCGTACCAATAATAGCTTCGTACTTGGAATTTTGACTTTTGCTCTCTTGCTATCGGCCAGCGTACAGGCCAGTACCATCGAATACATCGACTTTAGTGCGTGGGATCACAACCTGATTATTGGCGGTGGTCAGACGTTCTCGGATGTCGCCGGAGATGTCGATCTGGTTGTTACGTCAGTCGGAGATTTTGACGGACCAAGCTCTGGGAACGTTAATGGCTTCAGCAGTTTTCACACTGAGCCAGGATCGCACTCATTTCGATTCACCTTCAGCGCGCCACTCGACTTGGTGGTTGATACGCGAACGGTCGACTCAAACGAAGTTCATAGTATTTTCTCGACCGCGGTTGAGTCGTACACAAACACGAGCGGCGCACCGGCCGTCGTTTCAGCTGTCGGGACAGGTATTTCGATAACGGGAAGTGGTTTCGGTATTAACCCGACTGGAGCCGCGTTCGGAACGACGACACTTGATGCCCCCGTGACGCGATTGACGCTCGGTTACCGTGCTCTCTCGACTCCGCCAAACAAGTTTGGTCAATGGCGAGTTGGCGTAGTTACTCCGGCTGTCCCTGAACCCGCTGCCGTATCCCTTTTCGGGATTGGCGTCTTGGGCATGCTTCTTAGGTTGCGTCGTCGCAGCTAGCGTTCGACGGGTAATTCGAATCAATCAAACGGCGAAGGCATGGTCTTCGCCGTTTTTTTGCGCACATTCCCTATGACCGGCCTGTTTGATTCACCACCATCGAACAACGTGCTAGACTCGAACTGTGACGAACTCCTTTCAACGAGAAGAATTGCCGTGAACGTCTTATTGTCCAGTATTGGTCGTCGAGTCGAATTAGCCCGTGCCTTCCGTCGTGCGTACGAGCGATTGGGGATGTTTGGAAGTATCGTTGGTACGGATGTCGATTGGCTTGCGCCTGCGCTGCAAGAGGTCGATGTTCCATGTCTCGTGCCTCGTTACTCGGACGCTGATTTCATTCCTCGGCTGGCTGAAATCTGTCGTGAGAATGACGTCAATGCGATATTCCCATTGAATGATGGTGAGCTTGAACTGTTGGCTGCGAATCGAGACGTGATTGAGTCCACCGGAGCGAAAGTCGCCGGTTTAGATCAGCAGACGGTTCGCAATTGCAGCGATAAGTGGACGACGTTCAAATTTTTCACGGAAATGGGACTCGCGACACCTGATACTTGGTTGCCTGAATCGAGGTCGCCAAGCGAAATGAATTATCCGGTCTTCATGAAACCGCGCAACGGAAGTGCGGCTGAGAATACCTTTCGAATCGAAACGCCGGAGCAGTATGAGTTCTTCGCGAACTACATTCCCAATCCGGTTGCTCAGGAGTTTTTGCCAGGGCCTGAGATTACCAACGATGTCATTTGTCGAATTGGTGGTGATGTCATGGCAGTCATTTCCCGGCAGCGCATCGCTGTTCGCGGTGGTGAAGCCATTAAGTCGGTGACGATTTCCGATCCACGGATTGAGGAAACCTGTGTAGAGATAGCTCGAGCCCTGAATGCTCGGGGGCCGTTCACTGTCCAATGTATGATGAAGAACGAAGTTCCCCATTTTGTTGAAATCAATGGGCGACTTGGCGGCGGACTGCCGCTTGCAATGGGGGCCGGTGTTGATGTTCCCGCTTTACTGCTTTCCGATCTGGTCGGACTCTCCTTGAACGATTTGAACGTCAATGCGCGTGCCGGAGTTTTCATGACTCGATGCGACGAGTCCTTCTTTCTTGGAGAGGAAAGTCGGAATGCGATTGTCAGCCGTCATATTCGATCTTGACGATACTCTGTATCCAGAACGTGCATTTGTAGAAAGCGGAATGCAGGCCGTCGCCGACTGGCTCGCTAATCATTCTGGTATGGAGGCTGCCGCGATTCGTCGAGAATTTGCGGAGCTGGAAACAACGAATCCCGGTCGCGTTTTTGACGTTTGGGTCGAACGTCACGCGGTTGATGGCCTTACTCCGTCGAACTTGGTTTCGGTTTATCGAAGCCACAATCCCGACATTCGGCCTTTCGAGGACGCGGTTCCAGTCTTAGAAGAGTTAAGTCGGCAGAAGTTGGGGTTGGGATTGGTGAGCGACGGCTATCTTGAAACACAGCGAAATAAATTCGATGCTTTAGGGTTGGCTCATTTTTTCCAGGCAAATGCAGTCGTATTTTCCGACACATGGGGTAGAGACGCTTGGAAGCCATCATCAAGGCCGTATCTGACCGCTTTGGCCGCCCTCAACGTGGAGGGGCAGCATGCCGTCTATGTCGGTGACAATCCTTCCAAGGATTTTAAGGGAGCGAGAGGAGTCGGAATGAAGTCGATCCGAATTCGTTCCAGAGGGGGGGGTTATGCTGGTGGTGAACCCGAGTCGAACGACTTTGAGCCCGACTTTGAGGTCACCACGATTCGAGAAGTCTTGGGCATTATTGATCGCATCGTAGCAGCTTAGTCGCGCTAAGTGTTATCTGTTCGAACTTGCGTGATAATAGGGGTCTGCTATGCTGGGGGCTCAGTTTTCCACCCTGCAGGTGGGGTCGTACTCGCATGACATAAATTTGGGTACGGTATCAAATCAAAGGAAACTAGGATGGCAATCACAGCGCTTATCGCTGACGACCATGAGGTCGTGCGTTCCGGCTTGAAAAGCCTCTTTGTTGGCACCGACATTGAGGTGATCGCAGAAGCGACGAATGGAAAGGAGGCAGTTGCCAAAGCAATTGAGCTCAAACCTGACATCGTCATTCTGGATGTGCGTATGCCGGATGGTGACGGACTGGCGACACTGGGCCGTATCAAACTCGACTGTCCGGAACTGCCCGTCTTGATGCTCTCTACGTACGACAATCCGACTTATGTAGCGCGATCGGTAGCTCTGGGTGCGTGCGGCTATGTCTTGAAGACAGCCGAGCGAGAGAAGATTCTTGATGCGATCAGGAGAGGTTCCCAAGGCGAGAGCGTTTGGACACGTGAAGAACTTCGGCGAGTCACGGGAGCTCTTTCCACACCGCGCCTGGCATCGGATGTCGAAGTTCCGTTGACTCAGCGAGAAAGCGAAGTCTTGCGTCAATTGGCTTTAGGGCTGACGAATAAGGAAATCGCCAACGCACTGGAAATCAGCTACGAAACGGTAAAAGAACATGTTCAGCACATCCTGCGTAAAGTAGGTGTATCTGATCGTACGCAGGCTGCAGTTTGGGCAGTCCGTAAAGGTCTTGTTTGACCTGGAAATTGATTCTTTCCTGGCATGGCCTTTGCTTTTAACGGGCTGATGCAACAGAATACCTGTGGGAGGAATCATTGCGCAGTCTCATCTTAGTCCTGTTATCCGTCTTCGTTCCAGCCACTGCGCACGCAGGTAAGGTTGTGTTCGTGAAACTTTACGTTGACGAAGAGGAAGCAACAAAGGACTTGGTTTGGCAACGTCGGCTAACCGATCGCATCAACAGAGCGTCAGAGATTATCTCGACTCATACGAATCTGCGTTTCTCGGTCATTGGTTACGGTAAGTGGAATTCCGACGATCGACTTCAAGAACTCTCGAGATCGTTGCGGGAATTTGAGGAAGAAGTCGACCCGGGGAACGCGCGGATTGCGATTGGTTTTAGCAGTCAGCACAAGTTTCAGGCTGGGCGCAACAATCTTGGCGGAACGCGTGGCCCCATGCGTTCACATATTTTAATTCGCGAGAACGCTCGAATTCGAGAAGACGAATTGTTAGAGGTTTGCGTGCACGAGCTTGGCCATTTTCTTTGTGCGGGCCACAGTGCTTCTTCCGTTTCGGCAATGCGTCCCGTCGTTGGAGATGGACAAGCCAGAGCCAGTGCATTCAAAATTGGGTTTGACCCGATCAATTCGCGGATCGTTCGGTTGATAGGTCGAGAAATGCGCGACCGCAGAGTCAATCGATTTGAACAGATTTCTCAAGTCACGCTCCGGCAATTGCGTCCACTCTACCAGCAACTCATCGACAAGCTTCCCAAAGATCCGACAGCTTGGCGATACCTGCGTGCCGTTGATACGTTACTGCAGGATTCCCCGCCACCGTTAGAAGATTTTGGCAAGCTCTATATGCCGAAGCAACAGAGCTTTCCTATCACGCGCAAACCGCGTGGCAAATCAAAATCGAATTCAAAATCAAAAGCTGCTACAAAGTCGTCGGATTCGAGTGCGTCGCCGGCGAAGGTCAATCCAGCAGGCAAGGCAGCGGCAGCGAGCTCAGCGATAAAGCCATAGTTTCACGACCAACGCATTACTCGTTGGGTAATCGCAAACAAATTCTCGGCCAGCAGGCTTGCCCCGACGTCCATGTTGTTTATGACTTCCGTAGAGTAGTTTTCCCGTACCGCGTGTGGATTCAAGAATAGACTTGGCTATGTCTTGACCTTTACCGCAACGGATACTTTGGTCGAGTGAAACGCTAACTTCGTTTCTTGGGACGCGGCACGCGCGTTCCCGTATTGCGTCGTTTCTTTCGTCGCCCACGTTGGGAAGCCTGAGCTGTTCGATTCTTCTTGCCAGGTTTGCCTTCGCCATCGCGTAATTCGGTAATGCGATCCCGAATGATCGCCGCTCGTTCGAATTCTAGATTCTCAGCGGCTTGGACCATTTCCGCTTCCAGCTCTTGGAGATACTCTTGCTGGTCAGCAGCTGAGGCGGGTTCGTCGCCGCTTATGGCATCCATGGCTTTGCGGTGGGCGGAAACTTCGGATTCGATACCAGCCCGAATGCTCTTCTTGACGGTTTCTGGCGTGATTCCATGCTTCTCGTTATAGGCGTGTTGAATTTTCCGGCGTCGCTCAGTTTCGTCGATCGCAGCTTGCATCGACTTTGTTACCTTGTCCCCGTACAGGATGACTTTTGCGTTTACGTTGCGGGCGGAACGACCAATCGTCTGGATCAACGAAGTTTCGCTACGAAGGAAGCCTTCTTTGTCGGCGTCGAGGATTGCCACCAAAGAGACTTCGGGCAAGTCGAGTCCTTCTCGCAACAAGTTAACGCCGACCAACGCTTCAAAACGTCCTTCGCGTAATTCTCGTAGCAAGTCGACTCGCTCAAACGCATCCAGTTCGCTGTGCAGCCACTTGCAAGCAATGCCTTGCTCATTCAGGTAACCTGATAGATCTTCGGCCAGTCGTTTCGTCAGCGTGGTCACCAGCACGCGTTCGCTGCAGGCAGCACGAGCCTTGATCTCCTCAAGCAGGTGGGCGACTTGAGTCTTCGCTGGTGAAAGCTCAATGATTGGATCAAGCAATCCGGTGGGCCGAATGATCTGCTCGATGACTTCACCCCGGGTTTGCTTCAGTTCATAGTCGCCGGGCGTTGCCGAGACATAGATGGCACGTTTAAATTTCGTTTCCCATTCTTCAAATTTCATGGGGCGATTATCAAGCGCACTCGGTAATCGAAACCCATGTTCAACAAGCGTCTTTTTGCGGCTCTGGTCCCCCGCATACATAGCACGTATCTGCGGAATGGTGACATGTGACTCATCGACAAACAGCAGGAAGTCGTCGGGAAAGAAATTGAACAGCGTTTCTGGCGTCGACCCAGGAGCTCGACCGGAAAGCGGACGGCTGTAGTTCTCAATTCCAGGGCAATACCCCACTTCCAGCATCATTTCGATATCGAAGCGTGTGCGAGCTGAAAGTCGTTGAGCTTCGAGCAGTTTTCCCTGGCCTCGTAGTTCTTCCAACCGCTCTTCCAATTCTTGCTTGATCGTTTCGACGGCCGCGGCAATTCGATCTTCGGGCATCACGAAGTGTTTTGCAGGGTAGATGAACATGCGGTCTTGCTGCACGATGACTTCACCACTGGTCGGGTTGATGATCGACATCTGGTCAATTTCATCTCCCCAGAATTCAATCCGATAGGCGTATTCTTCGTACGCGGGCCAGATGTCAACGCAATCCCCGCGGACTCGAAAGCGTGACCGCTCGAAGGCAACGTCGTTGCGTTCGTATTGAATGTCGATCAATTGCGAGAGCATTTCGTCACGATCGACGCTCATGCCTTTTGCGAGAGAGACCATCATCGTCTTGTAATCTTCGGGCGAACCCAAACCATAGATGCAAGACACGCTGGCGATGATGACGACGTCTTTGCGGCTGACAAGTGAACTAGTTGAAGCCAATCGCAGGCGGTCGATTTCCGAGTTGATCGAGGCGTCTTTCTCGATGTAAATGTCGCGCTGCGGGATATAGGCTTCGGGTTGGTAATAGTCGTAGTAGCTGACAAAATAGTGAACGGCGTTGTCAGGAAAGAACTCGCGAAACTCGCCGTAGAGTTGAGCCGCAAGTGTTTTGTTATGCGAGATAACCAAAGCGGGACGTTGCGTTTCCTTGATGACATTGGCCATCGTGAACGTCTTGCCCGATCCCGTGACTCCCATGAGAACTTGTTCCCGCTTTCCCTGGGAAAGGCCACTAACGAGTTTTTTGATGGCGGCGGGTTGGTCGCCAGCGGGTGGGAAGGGACTGTTGAGATGAAACTCCATGTCAATTCGCCTTGGTCTGGGAGGTATCGGAAGTGTTCATCGTAGCGCGAATTGGCAATGGGGCAAGGAATGGCCGAATCGACTGAAGCGTCTTTGGTCCGATGCCTGGGATTGCATCCAGTTCTTCCAGATTTTGAAATGCTCCCAATTCATTACGTCGCGAAACTATCCGTCGAGCCATTGTTTCGCCAATGTCTGGCAATTGGGATATTTCAGCCCAACCGGCTGTGTTCAAATCGACGGTAAACGATGCGGAGGTAGGGACCGCTGCATCAAAATTAACATGAGGGTTGTGAGTCCAATGTCCCCAAGCGATCCGCAAACCCAGGGCGGTCGCTGCAATCAGAGCCACGACGCTGAGGAGGCGAACGTCGTAGTACTTGAGCGGATCAAGGTTTGGATCGCGTGGTGATTCCATTTCCAACGGCGGGGGCGAATGGTTACGGTAGGCTGTCGTAGTTCACATGGTCGCAATCCGGTATTATGCGGGTTGGTCAGTTTAGCCGCGAGTCCTAACAAGGCATCGAGATGGGAAAAGAGCACGAGCAGATTGTATGGAATGAAGCCGTAGAGCATGAATTGCGGCAAATCGTGCGTTTGGCGGTCGCCGAGGACTTGGGGCGACAACAGGATTGGACGACTGTTTCGCTGGTGCGAGAATCCGAAAAAGCCGTAGCGTACATCGTATCTCGCGAGACAGGAGTCATTGCGGGTTTACCGGCTGGTCCCGCTGTCTTGGACGAAATGGAATGCGAGGTTGAGTTCACCAAGCTCGTTGAGGATGGTGATTCCGTAGTGCCTCAGCAGCGAGTCGCAGAGATTCGTGGGGCGGCTCGTGACATTCTTACGTCGGAGCGTATCATTCTCAACTTGATTGGACGGTTGTCTGGAATTGCAACACTTACCTCAAAGTACGTCGCCGAAATCTCGCCCACCAAAGCCCGGATTTACGATACTCGCAAGACGACTCCCGGCTACCGCTTGCTCGAAAAGTATGCGGTCAAGTGTGGCGGTGGTACCAACCATCGCGCAGGATTACATCGAGCCGTCTTGATTAAAGATAACCACATCGCGTTTGGGCACAATGAACAGGATGAGGACTCGTTTGGCGTCGCCGAGTCCGTTGAGAAGGCTCGGCAGTTTGTTCGTGAAGTCGCGCCGGACGGCGACAAGATGATTATTGAGATCGAAGTTGATTCTCTCGAACAGCTAGAACGAGTTTTGCCAACCGATCCAGATATTGTATTGCTTGACAATATGTCGGCCGACAGACTCAGGGAGGCGGTGGCGCTGCGAGACGAAATAGGGCAGGGCGTCGAGCTCGAAGCCTCAGGCGGCATCAACCTTGCGACGGTCGCAGGCATCGCCCAATCAGGCGTTGATCGAATCAGCTCCGGGGCACTAACCCACTCAGCCCCCAACTTTGACGTAGGGCTGGATTGGCAAATCAACGAGTAAGTGCACAACGGATGTGGAGTGCGAAAGCGCTGCTCCCGCACTCCAAAGTATTAATGGCGTTGGTGCGCTTTTTGATGGCGCTATTCGGCGTCTGCCGGTTGTGGACGCTGCGGTCGCTCGGGGCGAGCATCTTTGCCTCGGCCATAGCCGCCTCGCCCGCTTCCCCCGCCACCTCGGCTGAAAAGTGATGAAATGCCACTGGTAAACTCTTCAGTGGAGATGGACTTGTCGCCATCTTTGTCCAAGGTCATCAAGCGTTCCGCCATCCGATTTCCTTCGAGCTCGGCTTCGGTGACTTGGCCATTGCTATCTTTGTCCATGCCTTTGAACATGCTCATCGGATCGAAACGCCGCCCGCCGCGACGAGGTTCTGCGGCGGCTTCTTCCTCAGCATCGTCGGCTTTGGCCAAGAAGCCGACATCTTCGACTTTTTGTCCCTTTTCAACGACGCAGTAGAGGTGCTTACTACTTCGCATCACGACGCGACCGTTGCTGACAGCTGGAGTGCCACGGAAGTTTTCCTTATCCGTGGTGACTTGGTTGATGCGAACCTGTGTGAGCTTGTCAGTCGCATTGAGTACAAACATCTGTCCGCTTCCGTTGAGATAAAACAGATTGTCGCCAACGAAGATGGGCGAGGGATAATCGAGTGATCCCATGCGTCCGCCCGTCGAACGGACTCCGCGCAGTCGAAGTTTCTGAACGCTCTTGCCAGTTTCCGCATCCATCACGTAAACGATGCCGCGCGCGACGACGTACAGTCGCGAATTGTGCTGAACCGGGGACGCAAAGCTGGCGGTCGTGGCTCCCTCCCAGACGGTGTGGGAATCACTAATGTCTCCGGAGCCACCTGCATCCACGGCAATGCTTCCACCGCCGCGACCGGTAACGGCAAAGACACGTTTGCCGGTGTGGATGACGCTGGTGTAGGCGCCCTGGGCTTCGGTCGCATCGGCATGCCAACGCATGTTTCCAGTCGCCGGGTCCAATCCCCAGAGTTCGCGTGCAACGCACATGACGATGTCGGTGCGGTTTTCGTCGACTTTGACCAAAGTCGGCGTGCCCCACATCCCGTCCAGTCCTTTGGCTTCCTGACGCCAGATTTCTTTTCCGCTGTCTTTGTCAAAGCCGATGATAGATTGGCTTTCCGCGGACGCGGTAACGATCACAATGTTCTTGTGAATAATGGGACTGGACGACGAACCCCATTTGGCTGGGTCCGATTCCTTGCCAACGTCGGCGTTCCACAGCTCTTTACCATCCAGATCGTAGGCGTAGACGCCGCTCTTGCCGAAGAATGCGTAAACGTGTTGGCCATCGGAGACGGGAGTATGCGACGCGTACCCATGAGCCGTCACGCCAACGCCAGAGTAAGGGTCTTCGGGGAGAGCCGCCTTAACGTCTTTTTGCCATAGTTGTTCGCCCGACTTGATATCGACGCATACCAGATGGCGGACAAGGTTCTCCATGTCGCCGGGGTTTTCCTGATCCAGTCCATAACCAGAATAACAAGTCACGAAAACGCGGTCACCGACGACAATTGGGCTGGAGGCGCCCGGGCCTGGCAACGGCATCTTCCAACCGAGATTCGCACTGGGCGACCATTCCGTTGGCACTGTGTCGGCGCTGTGAGCGATGCCAGAACCGGCGGGACCACGGAATCGTGGCCAGTCTTCGGCGTGAACATTTAGACTGATAACCGTCAACAGAGCCAGCACGAAGCTTCGGATTCTCATATCGCGTCTCATGGAAATGGAGGTATCGGGGCGACAAGAGTGATGCCGCTCATTGCACTAGCTTACCAAATCTTCGGCCGTGGCAAGGTAGCGTTTGACTTGCGTTCCAGTCGGATGAGATTGCGCGCGGCGGGATGCTGACCGCCAAAAATGGTCTTGATGCACTAGCGATGCGCAGCGTCCAAACGGATGAGGACTTCGTTGCGGCGAAATGGGCCCGGAGTCCAAGGCGGGTCATAGCCGGCATACTCAAACTCACCGGTGGTTTGGAGCCCGTTGTCTTTGATCCATTGGACCAGTCGTTGTTCGGCGGCCGGTGAGTCGCGTTCCATGCGACCGGCAAACCGAAGGACGGCGAACTTGCCGCCAGAACGCTGGCGAATCTTGACATCACTATTCGTTGGCGATGGTACGCTGGCTTCCGAGTCGAATTTTTTAGGCATTACGAAACCCATCTGGCCCGCCACGGCATTCTCCTGCGACTCCATGAAAACGGGAGTCGTCATGGCAATTTTTTGTTTGCCGTCGTTGGCGCCAGTGATATACCTGAACAGTCGCGAGAAACTTCCGTCACCTCCGTTGCGTTGATCAAGGGCCATATTGGTTGTGGCCATCATTAGATCCGGATACTCGCGAATCTCAAATTTCCCGTCGGTTTTGACAACGGTGTATTCTGCGGTCTCGTAAGCTGTGCGCGAAGTCAACTTCCAGCCTGCGAACGCGAGACCGACAAGACCAAGCAGCAGTGCGACGTAGATCATTCGTTTGCCCGACATGTCTTGGTATACCATTTTGGAGTATTGACCCAATTGCGACGCCCCCACTGGGTATTTAAGTCAATGGTTGGTTGGTGGCAAGTTGGCCCCATCATAAATTCGCTGTCGATATAGCGAATTTCGGCGAAATGGGATTCCGCTCTGCGGTGGGCACGAAGGAAATCAGGGCTAAAGTGGCTGTGCGTCGCAATCACAAATCCCCAGCCGATCAGGAATAACATGAATAAGAAATATCTTGGGATGATGACTTGGATGGTAATTTATGCATCATCCGGAGTTGGTTTGGCGCAGGAGTCCCGAGTTCTTTTCGATTTTGCCCAACCCCAGTTTCGTGGCAGCTGGATGAACGTCAACGATAATGTGATGGGCGGCGTATCGACGGGGCAATACGGTTTCACACCCGAAGGTGAACTACGGTTTTTCGGAAATCTATCGCTCGCCAACAATGGTGGCTTTGCATCGGTTCGTTCTCGTGGCCCAAGTCTGGGGATTCAACAGAATGATGAATTGTGGTTTCGCGTCCGGGGTGATGGCCGAAAGTACAATTTGGATTTGCGCGTCCCGTCCAATCGAATGGCGTTTACGTATCGTGTAACGGTGCAAACCAAAGCAAATCAGTGGCAAGAGTTTCGAGTCCCCATGCGAATTTTTCGTGCGACTTCGTTTGGTCGCGTCATGGCGAACGCTGGCCCCGTCAACGCGGCGAGTGTGAACTCGGTGGGATTTACGATTTCGGACAAAAAGCCGGGGCCTTTTCAGTTGGATGTGGATTGGATTCGTGTGGTGAAACCTCGTTTGAAGTAGCTCAAAGAATTGGACCGTGCCGTCTGCTAGGTACTTGGTTCTGAAACTCCAACCACGCTCGCCTCAAGACGCTGAAGTAATCTCACGACGAGAGTCGCGCCGTAACTGTTGCGAATCGAAAACATCGGTTTGATCCACCTGAGGCAAAAAATCTACACCGGCTGGAACTGTTTTTTGTCTTGTGATGATCTTCTTTGACATCGTCGCGTCCCGACCTATGGTTTTGTGAATAGCGCCTTTGGGGAGGGGCGCCATTTGCGGCGTGACAGGGATAAGCTTGGAGCTTGAGGGGACCCTGTCACGTCATTTTTTATGCGCTTGCGTGAACTTCTCTGTTATTCGGTCAGCGTATCCCAGGTCGAGCGTCCGGCTGCTCCCCGTGCTATCGGTTTGACCGCTGGCTCGCTGAACCGGCGAACGCCATAACACACCACGACGTTTTCTGTCACAGCGCAGCCATTGCCAGCACCGCTCGCATCGGGTTGTGCTGATTGGTGAAACTTTATCGATCATCACTAACTTTTTGGTTAGGGAAAGATTTGCTGGTGTCGATAACTTCTACCGGTCCGTAGATTTCCTGCGGGCAGCATCGTCTGGATTGGGGACGAGGCAGTTCAACGCGGTGAGGGGGAGTAATCAAAGATGTCTGACCATAAGCTAGTCAAAGCACTGAAGACACTGGTTTCGGGTGTCATACTCGGCGGTATTGCAGTCGGGTTCTTTGCGACTTCTCAACCTACGGTCCTTTCCGAGGCAGCCCGGCTCAATCCGACTGCGCCGGCAACACTGGCGTCATCGCAAAGTCAATCCACTTTGCTGCAGCAGCCACTGTTGGAAGGCGAAGAGTCGTGTGACAACGATCTATTTATTCGAACCGCGGAATTTCAAATGGAACTGGACGATTCTCGTCCGCATTCCATCTCGAAACAACCACATATCGTGCTTGCTCAGTACTGTCCCAAGGCGACTTGTCGGGGCGAGTGCGATCAGTGCAAAGCCGAATACGATGCCCAGCTTGCTGACGCTAAGAAGTCCGCGAGAGACTCAGAATTCAATGGCGAAGAGTCAGAAGCCATGCCGCCAGGGTTGTTACCGATTGCGATGGAATCAGCAACCTTTGGCAAAGCCAATGAAGCCGATGATTGCGGCCCGTGTCAGGACGGAAAGTGCGAAATCAATAAGTATGACGATGGGGTCATTCGAGTTGCCAAACGAAGGCTTGGCGTTCCTGTCGAAGCGAAATCTACCCATCAAGAGCAGGCTCGAACAGTCCCACCAAGGACTCGTGCCGTTTACGAAGATCCTCATGTGGATTCGTCACAAGTCGTGAAAGCGAGTGCTGTTGGACCGACCTACGCGGATGCCGAACCGATTCAGCGACACAACCAAACTTGTGTGGTTCGAGAATCAGGCGACTCGTCGCCTTTAATGACGGTGACGTTGCTTGGCAAGGAAACGACGTCGCGAATTTCGACTAGCGAGATGAATGAGCGAAAAGTCGCAGCGGCAACGATGCGTCGACTTCCGCCGAAACCAAGATCCAGGACATTGCAGGGAACTCCGGTTCGCAAGCCTGACTACCCAAAGTTGGAGATCAGTAGTCACCCTCAGACGGGGCGAACAAGCATCAAAGTTCGCCACACGAGCATCGAGAATATTCTCGAAGCCGTTTCTCGTCGACTTCAGATTGATATTCTAAGAACCGAGGGCGTACGTGGCTCGCTATCGGCAACGGTTGTTGCGGACGATTTGATCATGGCCCTGCGCAGCCTGCTTGAGCCCTTTGATTTCGTTGTTATTGATCATAGCGATCAGCTTATCATTCGGCACCGCAATGACGATTCCTCAGTCGTATTGCAGTCGGTGACTCCCTATCGTCCAGAGATTCAGGCAACCCATTCGCGATCAGAGCCAGTGCCTGCGACGCCGGCCGAACCGGTTGTGCTTGCGAATGCGGGAAGCCAAGCGATGTCCGTGCCGCAGCCATTGGACGCCAACCAGATCGCTCTGGCAGTGGCTCAAGTCATGCAGGCCAATGGGCAACTTCAAAACGCGAACATGGTTGCCGAGGTGGCTCAGCCTGCTGCTGAAAGCGAAGCGACTCCAACGCAGCCAGAGATGACTCCTGACGTTCGTATCGCAGAGTACGCGCAGGATGCATTCGCTGCCGGAAGAACCGACTATGCGATCGAGATTTTGACGCAGGGGATTTTACGATACCGAAGATCGCCATTACTATTTCGTTTGATTGGCGAAGCGTACTTTTTGAGTGGTGATTTCCAAGCGGCTTTGCCAGCCACCGAGCAATCGTTGGTGCTGGACAAGACGGATCCGATGACCAACGAATTGATGGCGCGTGTGCTTCTTGAGCTTGGACAAGCCCAGCGAGCCGATCACTATCTAATGCAGGCTCGAACTCTGGCCAACTAGGCTCTGCGTTGTCGACGTCGTCACCGAGCGAACCAACCCGCTCGGTCACTTTGGCCACCCGGACTGTTTTTCGAGTCGATTGAGGGCCAATGGATATCTATGAGCATCCGATTCAGGTTGCTGATTCTGCAATCGATTTTCTGGGGCACGTGAACAATCTTCAGTATCTGAGCTGGATGATTGATGCGGCGATCGCTCATTCTTCAGCGGTCGGTTGGCCGACTCGCCGTTTTCTGGATTTTGGTAGTGGTTTCGTCGTGCGATCGCACTCAATCGAATACCTGTCCCCGGCGTATGTCGACGACGCGGTTATCGTGCGAACGTGGATTGCTGAACTCAAGAAAGTCCGCTGTATTCGCAAGTTCCGAATGTTTCGCCCGCAGGACGACCAGTTGCTGGTACGGGCGGAGACCGTCTGGACTTACATCGATTTTGATTCTCGCAAGCCAACGCGTATTCCTGCGGAAGTCGCCGATTGTTTTCCCGTCGTGGATTTGGACTGATTTTAGCCGCCGGGGATGACCCGGCACGCTCGGGCAAATTCAGGTATAAAGGGAGAAAGCCGCAGCGCTGCGGTGCAACACCCAGAGCAGATTTGATAGGAACCTCGTCGGATGTCTGATGACTTTTTGTCGCCTCGTCGTAAAGCATTGGAAGAATCGTTTTTTCGTCGCCGGGACGCTGAATTGCTTGAGCAGATGAAGCAGCAGGCTTCGAAAGATTCCGCTATAGAGGCGCTGGCTGCTGCCTCAGGGATTGAGGACGAATCGTTACTCAATCGGCTGGTAGATCTTGAGTTGAGCGCGGACACCGTTGCAGCGCTGTCGCTGGTTC
>CAYYHV010000078.1:0-1647 GCA_964471695.1 uncultured Pirellulaceae bacterium | reverse complement strand
CAAGTCGCGTGGGCGGATGGAAACCTGGAAGCGAAAGAGCGTGAAGCCATTGTGGCAGCCGCGGTCGAGTCCGGTATCAAGAAAGACAGCTCGAGTTACCGGATGCTTTCGCAGTGGTTGGCGACTAAACCAGAAGATGATTTGGCGACGGCGTGGAACGACTACGTTGGGGAGCTCATTGAGGCGATGTCTTCGGACGAAGTGACGGCATTGCGAGATGGGTTGGTTGCACGCGCACAAAAAGTTGCCGAGTCGGCTGGTGGTATCCTGGGTATCGGAAAAGTCTCTGATGCAGAAACCAAGGCTATTGATGCGCTGCGGGCGGCATTCGGGTAGGCCACAACGGCCCTACTGTACTAAGGGCATGGCCAGGTCAACATGAGCGTAAGCTACGAATTCGACATTCTCGTCATCGGTGCCGGGCACGCTGGCACCGAAGCCGCGCTGGCTTCTGCGCGAATGGGTGCAAATACAGGACTGTTGACGACCAATCTTGATACGGTCGGGCAGATGAGTTGTAACCCGGCCATTGGTGGAGTCGCCAAAGGGCAAATCACACGCGAGATCGACGCATTGGGCGGAGCGATGGGCCGAGCAATCGATGCATCGGGAATCCAGTTTCGAATGCTCAACATGCGCAAAGGGCCAGCCATGCACAGCCCTCGAGCGCAAGCTGACAAGAAAGCGTATCAGCAAGAGATCAAGTGGGTTGTTGAAGAGCAGCAGAATCTCTCACTACGTCAGGAAGTCGTTACGGACATTCTGGTCGAAGAAGTCAATGGTACGAATCAAGTTCGTGGTGTTCGCGTGCTCGGCGACGTGGATTATCTGGCCAAAGCTGTCGTGCTCACTACGGGAACTTTTCTCAAGGCGTTGATGCATACGGGGGAGGTGAAAACACCCGGGGGAAGAGCCGGCGAGGGGACAACCTCCGGAATTAGCGGGGCGCTTCATCGTCTGGGTTTTGAGCTGCAGCGATTCAAGACAGGTACGCCTCCAAGACTGAATGGCAAGTCCATCGATTTTGCGTCTTGCGAGCATCAGCCGGGCGACGAACGCCCGCAACCGTTTTCTTATCTTAACGAGCGGCTGGACGTCGAGCAGATGTCATGTTGGATAACGTATACCAACGAAAAAGTGCACGACCTGATTCGTGCGAATCTGGATCGAGCGCCGATGTACAGCGGGCAAATTCAGGGCAATGGTCCGCGTTATTGTCCGTCGATCGAGGATAAGATTGTTCGTTTTGCCGATAAGACCAAGCATCAGATCTTCCTCGAGCCGGAAGGGCGTCGGACCCAGGAATATTACGTTAATGGGGTTTCAACCAGTCTGCGGGGCGATGTGCAGGATCAGATATTCAAGCAGATCCCGGGACTGGAAAACGCTCAGATCATGCGATACGGATACGCTGTTGAGTATGACTTTTGTCCACCAGAGCAGCTTCGACCGTGGTTGGAAACCAAGACTGTCGATGGGCTGTACTTTGCTGGGCAGATCAACGGAACCACGGGCTATGAAGAGGCGGGGGCTCAGGGCTTGATGGCTGGGGCGAAAGCCGCCTTACGAATGCGAGGCGACGAACCGCTACTGCTTGGCCGCGAACAACCCTACACCCCCCTCTTGATTGATGACTTGGTGACAAAG
>CAYYHV010000077.1:0-21212 GCA_964471695.1 uncultured Pirellulaceae bacterium | reverse complement strand
AACCGATGTTTGCCATCAAACGAGAGACAGCCGTGAGCACGAATTGCTCATCATCAATAAGGAGTACGTGCCGCCTCGGTTTTTCCTGGGCGTTCGACGAGCCTTCATCGTCGATCCCGGAGCTGCCGACCGAATCCACGCGCGGGAGCAGGATATCGAAGAGCGTCTGATCCCCGAGTTGGCTTTCGCACCGAATCGCACCGCCATGTCGTCGAATGATGCCGAGCGAGACGGCCAGGCCTAGCCCGTGTCCGGTTCGTTTGGTAGAAAAATAGGGATCAAAGATTTTTGGAATGTCGGATCGAACAATACCTTTGCCGTTGTCCCAGATTGATATCTGTACGTATTCGCCAGATTCAAGGATGACTCCGCCCTGAAACTTGCCGTTGGTCGAATCACCGGCAGCGAGACTGACTGGATGAATGCTTATCTCGATCTCTCCGGTCCCATCTTCCCGACGAGCGTCGGCTGCATTCTTCACGAAATTCAGCAAGACTTGTTGGAGTTGCAGTCGATCGCCATAGACTACGAAATCTTTTGAACAAGGGCCAAGTCGCAAGTTCAGATCATTGGGGATAACGGCGCGAAGCAGTCGATGAGCATCTTCGAAAAGATGCTTGATGCGGAACGTAAGTTTCTCGTCCTTGACGTTGCCGGCGAAAGTGAGGATCTGTGTACAGACTTGGGAAGCGTTAATTGCGACTCGATGAATTTCGTCGGCATCTCGGACGACGGTTGAGTTCTGCGTAACGTTGCCAATGTTTTCCGAAAGCGAAGTGATCGCCATCAGGTAGTTGTTAAAGTCGTGGGCGATCCCGGTCGCGAGGGCTCCCAGACCTTCGACTTTCTGCATGTGGGCCAATTGGGCTTCGTACTCATGTCGCTTTTGCTCTTCATCCTTCAGGCGATCGTAGGCTTCGATAAGGTTGGACGAGTGGCGTTGTTCTTCGTCGCGAAGTTTCTTAATGCGATCGTACGCAATGGCGATTGCCTGACGCACAAAGAATGCCGTCGCTGGGGCAAGTAGTAGTGCATGATGGAACGATATCGCAATGGGATACTCGCCTCGAATCCACAGCGCCGTACCCCAAAGTGCTAACCCAGCAATGAAGTTAAATACGAAAAAACGAGTCGTCGCAAACGCCAGAGAAAGTCCGATGGTGCAAATTGCGAAGGGTGTAACGTCACGCGGATGCGCATAGGCTCCGAGAGCCACCGCTCCGTAAATTGCGATGGCCCCAACACTAATCGCACTATCGAGCTGCGTCTCCGTCTTGATTTTGGGCAACACGAAAAGCCAAAAGGAAATCAAGAAGACGCTCATAGCCAAACAGGTGATGCATAACCACATTCCAATCGGTTCAGTGGACAGGACGAATGGGGCAGCAATGAGAGCGACAATCGCCCCGAGGGGCCAGATTCGTCGGTTGTAGATAAAAGCCGCCTGATCGTGAAGTGGAACGCGCTCTTCCGTGCGCGGTGCGTTCTCTGAAATCATTTGAAGCTGCTTTGGTTGACGCAAGAATTGTCGGGAGATGGGGGTGATTTGAGGGCGATGGCCGTACGATTCTTACATCGAGACCCATGATTTCACCCTTACAAAATGATTGTCATTATTGTGAATTGCAAGTGACTGGTGTATGGTACACAATGGAGTTGGCTGGGGTAGCCGACGAAAAATGCCAAATGTCGCTAAAATACTTGAAAATCAAATCCCAGCTGACCTGCACCTTATCGCTATTAGTCTTCTCTGTCTCTTCATGCGCCCCATCCTCAGGGCCCGGTTCGACAAGAGATGCCGTTGTGTACACCAGACAACGCATCACGGAACTCGCCGAACCGAGAATTCGAACCGACGGAGATCAATTCGTTATTGAGTGCCTTGAACTCAAGAACATCAAATCCGGTTGCAACGTTGCAGGGCGAAAAGTGATTGCTTGGGTGAAATATGACTTTCGAAAATACCAAACACTGCCGTTCTTGACCCACGCGGAAGCGTCAGCGGCTGCAACCGCAATGGAAGGGTTGCCCGGCGAGCCGGTATCGGCCAAATGGACGACTCGACTAGAGCGTTTTCAGTACAGCGGCGGCAAGTGGACTTTTGAGGACCAACGATAGACGCAAGAGATTCATCTTATGATTGCCCCAATGCCCCGTGTTCTCCTGAACGCCTTTGTCTCGTCAATTCGGCGCGATGCAAAGACGTGTTCGCTGTGTTGTTGTTGTCCCGACAATAGCGAACCACGGGCGCGGGCATCCATTTTTCGTTTAACTTGGCGGCGCTGGATTTGACGCATGACCCTCACCAACCGCGAGGGTTTTAAGAATATCAGATCGATTTGCCGCAATGCGTCGCTACGCAGCAATCGCAGCCTTCATGGCTTTGGCACCGATGCGAGTTCCCTCGATGAACTCTTCAAAGATGCGTACGTCCAATGCAGATGCAGCCGTTCCTTCTGGATGGAATTGGGTGCCGATTGCAAACCAATCATCCCGAATGCTCTCGATGGCTTCGATAATTCCGTCTGGGCAGCGAGCCGTTACACGGAAGTCACCTGCGACTTCGTCGACCGCCATATGATGCCGACTGTTTACGCGAATTTCGCCGTCACCATAGACTCGTCCCATTACCGTATTGGGTTCGACATTCAGCCCGTGTCGGTGGGACGGGTCCTGAGGATCCCTGTGGGGCAGAGCGGTAGGAACATCCTCAGGAATGTCCAGGTACAGGTTGCCACCTAAAGCGACATTCATCAGCTGCATGCCCGATCCAATGCCAAACGTTGGAAGGCACATGTCAGATAACTGCTGCACAAGCATTCGATCAAAATCTTCGCGCTCGGCAGGCATTGCCTTTACGGACGGATGCAACATGAATCCATCACGACGTGGGTCGAGGTCGCCTCCACCCACAAGGATGCATCCATCAATTCGTTCCAACACAGAACGAAGATCGTTTGCGGCCAAAACCGGAGGCAGGACTACAGGGACCCCACCAGCGGCGCTGATCGAGTCGTAGTAGCCGGACCACACATAGGTGTAAGCCGGACGTCCGTTTTCAGCGGGTCGAAAGTCTGCATTAAGTCCGATAACTGGCTTGCTGCGCATCTGATACTCCTTTTTCAGATCACGGGCGGTTTCACGCATTACTGCATGAAAGATCCTTCATGGATCGAAACCGATTACGGGTTGTGCTGACGATTTATAGCCAACCCAGAAATGACGACACGCGATAACGGAATCCGATTCACGGATTCACTATCGCTCTATGGCAAGACGCATAAGGGGAGACACTCACTCTTCGAGTTAAACTCATCGAGATAAGATTGGGCCGTCCCTGACTCGTCCAGCCGGTGGTCATTCCTGCATGTTCTCCCGTCCTGGGAGAGACACGCCGGTCTCAATCCATCCGACTGCCTGCGATGCTCCTTTGTTGCGTCCGTGTCTCCTAGGTAAGAGTTGCAAGTCGAAAGAAAAACTAACTCTTTTACGAAATGTTGCAAGTGCCCCATTATCTTGTGTTAGCAGGATGACTGGGCACAATATCTGCAATGTTTGCCCGATCGTCAGGGTTGCATCTTTCCGCGAGAATTGTCTCCTAGCCGCGACCAACGTCGCTTTACACTGCGTAATCGACACCTTAGGCTTCGAATACCTGCGCGAGCCGCTCGTTTCTAAATTGCGCAGACTGCCCTTTATTCCAGGTTTGCTGTTTCACATGCGATTCAACAATGTCTGCATCGAGTCCATTGGCTATTGTCTGCCCGAGGAACGCATCACTAGCGATGAGATCGAATCGCGTTTGGAGCCGCTCTATCGTCGGCTGAAGCTGCCTCAAGGTCGGCTTGAACTGATCACCAGCATCCGCGAACGACGATTCTGGACGCCGGGAACCCTGCCAAGCGACAAAAGCATCGAATCGGGACGACTGGCCCTCGAAGCCGCCGGAATCAATGCAGCCAGCGTTGGGGCGCTGATTCATGCGTCGGTCTGTCGCGATCACCTGGAACCTGCCACGGCTTGTCGCGTGCATTGCGAGTTAGGCTTGCCGCAGGAATGCATGATTTACGACGTTTCGAACGCCTGCCTCGGCTTGATGAACGGAACCCTCCAAATTGCTCAGCTCATCGAGGCTGGCGTGATTCATGCCGGTTTGGTTGTCGGGACGGAGAGCAGTCGCCAATTGGTCGAGACAACGATCAATACCCTGAACAATGATACTTCATTAACACGAGCCAGCATCAAGTCGGCGATTGCGTCATTAACGATTGGTTCGGCAAGCTGCGCCATCTTGTTGACGCATCGCGATGTTAGCAACACCGGGAACCTGCTAAGCGCTGGTGTTGCTCGAGCCAATACAAAGCATCACCGTCTATGCCACAGTGGAGCCGACGAAGCCGTGGCTTCTGGAATGCAGCCGTTGATGGAAACCGATTCGGAGACGTTGATGCGAGAAGGTGTTGCGACGGGTGCAGCAACGTTCGAAACGTTCTTGGCAGAGTCAGGTTGGTCGAGAGATGACATTAGCAAAACGGTCTGTCACCAAGTCGGCAAGACGCATCGCAAGATGATGCTTGACGCCTTGGGAGTTCCGATCGAACGGGATTTCGCGACCGTCGAATGGCTGGGCAACACCGGCTCGGTGGCTCTGCCAATCACGCTGGCGGTCGCGGCCGAGCAAGAACATCTGCAGGCCAATGATCAAGTCGCGATGCTCGGCATCGGGTCGGGAATCAACTCACTAATGCTGGCTGTTAACTGGCAAAACTCACTGGTCTCTGGGCACGATCCGCTGTCCGCTTCGCAAGCCGCCGCGAAATAACCTTTTCTGGCTGTGTTAAGCCATTTTCTTGTATTTCTGGCTGCGTTTTCCGCGCGAATTGGCTAAATTCACCGACGTCGCTGCACCCGTGTATGCCTCAGCCAAAACGGAACTTTTTCTTTCAAGCAAGGTGTCACGACGGATGTTGATCGCTAAACTACGTTTGTAGTTGATGGCTGGTGCCGTCTTCCTTTTCATGCATGTTGCCATCGGAGCCAAAACAATGATTCGTCGAACTCGAACAAAGCGGTTGGGAGTTGAAGATCTCGAGGCGCGTGTTCTGCTTGCGTCAGACATCTGTTCGGCTACCCACTCACCATCGGCTCAATCGACGCAGTTTGCTTCGGCAGTCATCCGGAGTATTGGTGACAATACTCCCGAACTCGACATGAATACTGATGGGATCGTCAGCCCAATAGACGGTCTCCTCGTTTCCAACGCAATCAACGGTGGCTCACGGCAAATCTGCCAAGACGGGGATGGCTCAAAGGTCGAGCAATTATTCTTCGATGATCATGCTAACGAAATTGGTCCCGACGCGACGCTTGTCGATTTTGGTGGCTTGGATTTTGGCTCGTCCGTCGAATTCGGGAATCTGGAAATTGCAGGTGACATTGACGTCTTTCGTTTTGTCGCCAATGTGGATGCGAGTTTGCACGCGACGCTAGTCCCGTTGGGGCTGGAGGCACCGAGGGCTCAACTGTTCGATGGCGATGGTAATCTGATGATTGACTACCAATCCCAATTTCCCTTTGAGCCTTTGCTCGTCGAAACGTTGGTTGATGCCGGCGAGTACTATTTTGCGGTTTCGTCAGTCGACGACACTGGTACCGGAGTCTACTTCGTTGACTTTACGCTCGGTGGTGGCGGTGACCCAACAGACGACCATGTCGACGTGGTGGGTCCGGACGCGACAGTGATTGAGTTGTTCGGGGAAACGCAGCTCTTCGGCAACGCCTTTGGGATTTTGGAAGAGAGCGGCGACGTTGATGTATTCCAATTCAATACCGTGGAACCGGGGCCATTCGCTTTGTTCTCGCATCCACTGTCGTTGTTTTCGCAACGCGTAGAGTTGCTGGATGGCTCAGGTTCCGTGATCGCATCGGCGGAATCCGGAGCCTTCTTCGAGCCGCTGGAAATCACAGCAACACTGGACACTGCCGGTACATATTTCCTCGCCGTTTCGGCGGCCGACGGAGTCTCTACTGGCGACTACATCATTGACGTCTTTGTCGGAGAGCCCGGGGACCCGGATCCCCCTACCGACGATCACGTCGATGTTTTTGGCCCGGATGCGACCACGATTGAATTGTTCGGAGAGGCTCCGCAATTCGGTAATGCTTTCGGTTCTTTGGAGGAAAGCGGTGACATAGACGTATTCCAGTTTGTAGCCGCATCGCCTGGGCCCTTCCATTTGTTATCACATCCTATCTCCTTGTTTGCTCCGAGTATTGAGCTGCTTGATGACTCCGGGGAGGTGATTGCCTCTGCGGGAGTCAACGGTTTCTTTGAACCTTTGGAGTTGGTCACAACGCTTGATGCGGCAGGGACGTACTATATCTCCGTTTCAGCGATGGTAGGTGGCCCGTTCGGAGTCGATACCGGCGAATACCTGATCGATATCTTCGTTGGCGAGCCCAGTGATCCTGACCCACCCACCGACGACCATGTCAATGAAATAGGTCCAGACGCAACGGTCGTTGAGCTAGTCGGCGATTCGCAATTGTTTGGTGGCGGCGATGGCGCTCTCGAAGTCGCCGGCGACGTTGACGTATTCCAATTTACGGTCGATACGGATGGACCGCTTGAACTATCAACATTCGCAATCGGTCTTCCAACCCGTATTCGCTTGCTCAATGAAGACGGAGTCGAGTTGCAAGCCGCCGAGGCGCCGAATCCTTTTGACCCCATCACGCTCGTTCAAGACGTGGATGCCGGAACGTACTACATCTCCGTGGCAGCCAGTGATTCCATGTCAGTCGGAGTCTACTTCTTCAATCTGACGTTCGGCGAAAATGTTGTCGTCGACGATCATGTGGACTCGATCGGTCCTGACGCAACGGTCATTGAGCTGACTGAATTCAACGGTGTAACGTCCGGAACCGATTCGGGATTTATCGGCGATTCCACGGATATCGACGTCTTTCAGTTCACGATTGATGAGACAGACGACGTGCGTATTCAGTTGTTGCCGTTTTCTCTGATGTCGGCGCAGATTGAGTTGCTCGACAGCGATGGAGTGGTCGTTGGCTCGCAGCAAAGTAGCGGCATTTTTGTGCCCGTGGAAATCATTCAATCTTTGGAAGCCGGGACCTATTTTCTTTCCGTAACCGGTGGCATCGATCCGGCGTTTGGCACTACGTTTGGTGACTATGCGGTTTCTGTAGACTTAGGCTCTGTCATTCCACCTGATCCGACGGACGATCATGTCGATGAGCTTGGCCCCGATGCGACCGAGATTGACTTGGTGCCTCAGGGCAATGGTCAATTCGTGGGTTCCTATCTTGGCAACCTTGAAGAGGCGGGCGATGTTGACTTTTTTCAGTTCACTCTAGACACCGATAATAGTAACCTCGTCAGTTCGTTTTCATTCGATTTCCAGGGTCTGCGACTGAGTCTCTACTCGGAAGATGGCACGTTACTGCAATCTGCCGAGACGCCAACTCCGTTCTCGAATGCTCAATTGGAAACCGAGTTGTTAACGGCAGGGACCTACTTTCTGTCCGTCGAGGCGGTTGATGCGATTTCCACGGGGCTTTACGTTGTCGATGTACTCGTTGGTGAGTTCAGCGATCCCGATCCTACGGATGATCACGTTGATGAAGTCGGCCCAGACGCAACTGTCGTCGAATTATTCGGCGACTCACGGTTGACCGGTGAGGGCTCGGGCGTACTTGAAGCCGCGGGCGACATCGATGTCTTTCAGTTTGCCGTAGAAAGTGATGGCCCAGTGGACGTGTTCTCGTTGTCGCTTGGCTTGCCCGGTTCAATCAGCATCCGTCTGCTTGATGCCTCTGGCGTGGTCTTGCAATCTGGCGAAACCCAGGCGACGGGTGGAGTGATTTCGTTTCAAGAAGATATCACCGCAGGAACCTACTTTATCTCAGTGACTTCATTGGACCCAGCCGTGATGGGTGTACCCTACTTCTTTACCTTGGGGTTCGGGGAGAATGTCGTCGTTGATGATCATGTTGATTCGATTGGCGACGACGCAACCGAAATTGAGTTTATCGCTGACAATGCTCGATGGGGCGGTTTTCAATCTGGCGTACTGGAAGATTCCACCGACATTGACGTCTTTCAGTTCAGAGTCGATGCCGCGAGTACTGCCCATATTCAGACGTTTCAATTCCTATTGTCATCTGCCACGATCACGTTGACGGACAGCGATGGCGGCGTTTTGGGTGAAGCAGCGACGGCGATGTTCTTTGAAACGGGAACGATCGACATCGACCTCGAGGTTGGCACCTACTACTTGATCGTAAGTTCCGATGACGGCTCGAGTGGCGACTATTTTATCGACGTAACCCTTGGCGAAAGAGCAAATTCGAAGAACGTTGACCACCAAGCCTGGTTCTCGACTGAGAATCCAATCTTCTAAATTCCGGAGGCGATTCCTGTCATCTTTGCCGATTTGGAATCGGAGGCTCTGGACGAACAGGCCTCCGCGAGATGTTGTTCAGTGGATCAAAATCCCGAAGACGACCGCAGGCTACATCTCGATTTCAAAGCCGCTACGTTTCTGGCGTGACACCAGCCCCTGAGCCTGCGCATCATCGACGACTGTTTCCGAGGTCGGGTCCCACTTGATTGCGCGACCTAGCCTCGCCGCAATCGCGGCCAGATGACAAGTCGACAAAGCCCGGTGGTGACTGTACACATCTGAGATTGGGTCCTTTCCGTCGTTGATAGCAACGATGAGGTTTTCGAAGTGATTCGTGAGGGTTCGTCCTTTGTAAGCGCGTTCCATTGCTCCGCCCGGCAACGGATGACTTTCAAGTTCCTCAACCGGCTTGCCAGAGACTTGCCCACGATTCACGAACAACCGCCCTTTCGTTCCTTCGAACAAGATTCCGTTTCGGCCGTCGTGGCGAATCTCGATTTCCTTTCCATCTGCGAAGGTGGCAAGGATCTGGAACTTCGTCGCAGTGTTGTATTTCGTTAGGTCCGTGGGAAAACCATCTTTGAATTCGACGGGATGTTCAACCAAGATAGGGTCGACTTTTATGGGGCCAGTACCAATCTTGTCCAATCCCCACGTCGCGATATCTACATGATGGGCTCCCCAGTCGGTCAGTTTGCCGCCGGAGTATTCGTACCACCAACGGAATTCATAATGACCACGCGACCAGCACTTGGTTTCGCCATGGTCGCCAGCCAGGGACCGATAATCCTTGGTTTCAACCGGGCCCTGCCAGCGATTCCAATCCAGCGTCTTCGGCGGCTCAGCAATCGGAAGGGAAGGGCTGCTGGGAGCTCCACCGACGTGACAAGTCGCCCTTTGCACCTCGCCAATTCGGCCCTCCTGAATCAACGCAATGGCTTTGACGAAATCATGGCCACTTCGCTGTTGTGTACCGACTTGCATAATGCGGCCTGTCTCTCGACAGACCTTACTGATCTGTTGACCTTCTTCGATCGTCAGTGTCATCGGCTTTTCGCAATAAACATCTTTGCCCGACTTCATTGCTTCGATTGCGACGTTGGCGTGCCAGTGTTCAGGAGTCGAAATGTGAATAATGTCGAGGTCATCGCGGTCGATAAGTGCTCGGTAGTCTTGAGAGATATCAGCCGCCGTTCCCGTCCATTCCTTGATGATCTCGCTGGCTTTGCTGCAGCGCGCCGAATCGACATCGCTCACCGCCACATAGTCACCGTATTTCCGCATGACTGGAGCCGAACCATGGGGACCATCAATGCCGGTGGCGCGAATGTACCAGCGGCTGCCTGTGGCGACAGCTCCGATTTTCGGCCGATCGTTGGCAGCCATGAATCCGTGAGCTCGCTCCCCAGGGAGGATGACCGCGGCGCCAGCCCATGCCAGTGAGCTCTTTAGCAGTCGTCGGCGGTTGAAGTTGTACCTAGCCATAAGAACCTCTTGGGTATTGTGTGAGCGAAAGATTGCAGCCAACGCGTTTGTTTTATCGCATAGCTCGTTTCACAATGTCATTGTCAAAGTAGTTGATCGACATACCGGCATCTACAACAATCGATTGCGCTGTGATACCACTTGAACGTGGGGAAAGCAAAAACGCCGCCACATTGGCGGCTTCGCTTGTCTGAACGGCTTTGCCTCGAGGGATAACCTGTTCGGCGAAGAGATAAGAGTCCACATAGCCCGGTATGCCGGCGGAAGCCGACGTTTTGAGCAGTCCCGGCGCCACGGCGTTAAAGCGAGCCTGCGAAAAGTTGCTGAACGATTTCGTCAGAAAGGCCAGTGAAGAATCGAGCGCTGCTTTAATCGGTGCCATGTATCCATAGTTCTCACTGGCCATACGAGTCGTTGAAATGGAAATCGCCACGACCGACGCATCTTCCGCAAAGGCATCCTTGAGGGCATTACAAATAGATACGAGTGAAAAACAGGAGATATCGAGCGCCTGAAGGAATTGAGCCTTGCCGGTCTCATGGAATGGTTTCATCCCGTCCGAATAGTCCGCAAAGGCTATCGAGTGAACCAGACCCTGGATCGGGCGATCGCTGGCAGTCAGTGATTCTGCTAACGCCGCGATCTGTTCGGGGAATTCAACATCGCAGACGTGAATTTCACGATCAGCAAGGAGCTTGCCAAGCTGAGTTTTGCGTTCTTGGCTGCGTACGACATAGACGACTTCGGCGCCGGATTCTTCCAGCACTTTTGCGATATGAAAAGCCACACTCTTCTTGTTGGCTACGCCAAAGATCACAATCCTCTTGCCATCCAGTTGAAGGAAATCCACGCAGTGTCTCTCGAAGTCGGGGTTAGGTTGATATGCGAATCCCGCGGATCCGCGTCCTCGATCTTATCTTTGCGGCTTGAGTTTGACGAGCCTTCTCGGTCGTTAGACAATAACCACCCATGAATTCGCATCATTCAAAACGGAATCAAGCTATGGCTCGAAAACTTCACGTATATACACTGCTCTTGTGCATGGGTTTTATCTTGTGCCCCGCTCTCGCAAAGGAGAGAGATAGCGACTACGAAATTCAGGGTGAGTATGTCGGCATGGTGGGCGACGAGAAGTTCGCTATCCAGGTCATTGCGCTTGGTGATCACAGATTTACTGGCGTCGGATATGGTGGTGGGTTGCCCGGTGATGGTTGGGATAGGGAAGCACCGGAACGAGTTGAAAACATTGAACTCAAAAATGGAGCTGTCCGTTTTGAAGGAACGGAAGGCGTTGCAATCGTCGGCAACGGAAAAATCGAGATCGAAGACTATGACGGGAACAGCTACGGCACGATGAAACGCGTGCAGCGTAAGAGCAAAACTTTGGGCAAGAAGCCACCCACAGGAGCGGTTGTGCTATTTGATGGCAAGTCGGTGGAGAACTGGGAGCACCGAGGCAAACCCGGACGCATGACGGAGGATGGTCTGCTGATGCAAGGAACGGCGAGTAAGAAGAAATTTCAAGATCATCGGCTGCATATTGAATTTCTGTTGCCTTACAAACCGAAAGCGCGAGGGCAAGCCCGAGGAAATAGCGGAGTGTATTTGCAGGGGCGATACGAAGTGCAGATGCTCGATTCCTTCGGATTGTCAGGGGAGCAGAATGAATGCGGCGGTGTCTACTCGATATCGAAACCAGACCAGAACATGTGTTTCCCACCGCTGACTTGGCAGACCTACGATATTGATTTCCATGCTGCCAAATTCGAAGGCGACAAGAAAGTCAAGAACGCTTGGATGACGGTGCAGCACAATGGCGTCACTATTCATGACAAACTGGAACTGCCCCATTCGACGACGGCGTCTCCGATGAAAGAAGGCTCAGAGCCAGGCTACGTTTACCTGCAAGATCACGGAAACCCCGTTCGTTATCGGAACATTTGGGTTGAGCCGCTTGGATCAAAGCGTGGAGCATCGGGTGAATTGGCCAAGCCTGTTCAGATGGCGAAGAAGTTGGTTGCTACGCATCCCGTAAATATGGATTACTTGCTGTACTTGCCTGAAAACTACGAGTCGCAGGACAAGTGGCCGTTGATGCTGTTCTTGCACGGAGCCGGTGAACGCGGCGACGATCTCAACAAGGTGGCTGTGCATGGACCGCCAAAGCTCATCAAGAACGGGAAGCACTTTCCGTTTATCGTTGTGTCGCCACAATGTAAAGCGGATCGCTGGTGGGAACCCATTGGCTTGTCGGCGTTGTTGGACGAAGTCGAAGCCAAATGCAAAGTCGACAAGCGCCGAGTTTACGTGACAGGCTTGAGCATGGGTGGTTTCGGAACATGGACGCTGGCGTCTTACACGCCGGAACGCTTTGCTGCGATCGCACCAATCTGCGGCGGCGGTGATCGTACAAAGATGCCATATGTTATGGGGACCCGTATTCCCATGTGGGTCTTTCACGGCGCCAAGGATTCCGTTGTGCCGCTGTCTCGATCGCAAGAACTCGTTGATGAATTCAAAAAGAAGAACGCAGAAATTAAGTTCACGGTCTATCCCGATGCAGGGCATGACTCGTGGACAGAGACGTACAACAATGAGGAATTGTACGAGTGGTTTCTGAGCCACGAAAAAAAATAGTCGACAAACGATATCGTGGACGATCGCTAAAGATTGTCGATTCGATGAGCCCAGCCGCTCGATTTTGTCTTTGTTAGCAAACCCGCCTTGGGGTTTGCTTTAGGATGCTTCTTGGTGGCTGGTGAAGAGTTGGCAGACCCAACGCCGCTATGACGGGAGTGGCTACGCCGGGACTTCCGCCAACGCACAAGCAAATTCGAATCGAGCCGCGACTTTGCCCTCGCAACTTACTTTGGCCTTCAAGAAAAACGCATTCGCGAGCTGCTGGTCGAGGGTGACTTCGATGTCAATCGTCTCGCCGGGACGCACGATGCGTTTGAACTTCACATCATTCAGGCGAGTCGCCACGGGGACTTGTCCTTCCGTTGGGTTTGCCAATCGAGAAAGCAGAATCGCTCCCGTCTGCATCCCGGCTTCGCACAACACAATTCCCGGTACGATTGGGTTGCCGGGATAATGGCCTTGCACGAAGTGCTCGTCTTCTTGGAACGTCTTTCGGCAGTGGATGGATTGCTCGTCACGCGACACAATCTCATCGACCAACAGCATGGGTGGGCGATGTGGGATGGCTTCGTAGATTTCTTCGCGACTCATAGCAGACTTTCCGATTCCTCAAGCAAATGGGATACGATCTGGCGGTCGCCGATCAGGACGTGGCCGATTCTGGAGCCGTCGTCTTTGTCGCCGATTTCATGAGATAGCTGTCCACATCGTTAGCGACGATGACGCCGTAGTTAATGGCTCCCAGCCACCCTGACATGATGATGCCGACACTGCCTGCGTGATACAGTCCAGCGACTTGTTCGGGCAGTCCACGACTGACCGGTAGACCCTCGAACTTTGTGCCAAAGCTGGCGCCATTCACGTGCTGGGTATAGTGCTCGAATGTTACGGGCGTCGCAGCTTCAACGTGATGGACTCGTTCGCGGATATTGGGTACGTAAACTTCTACCGCGTTCAGCGTCGTTTCAATTAAATCTTGTTTGCTGGCTTCGTAGTCTTCCTTGCTCATGCCCACCCAGTCATCGTAATGGGCGTTCGTGCTGGAGACGATCAGGTGACGCTCACGAGCTTGCGGGCGTGTCCGCGGGTAGTAAAAGGAATAGGTGCGGCTCGTAATGTCGCGGCTGAGCAGCAGGTCCGTACGGAATTCGCTGGCCGTCGAACTGAAGAGCAAGTCGCCGGTTGATTCGTCGATGGTCTCTTCCGGGTTAAGCGCCATGTAGACTTGTGTGCTTGAATTATTCAATCGCACGGATTCCGCATCTTCGATGAACTTCCCGTCGAAATACTCCGGTCCTATCATTTTGAAGATGGTGGCTTTGAGATTGGCATTCGAGACCACACTGCCGCAGCGGATTTCGCGACCGTTGACTTCCACGCCCTGAATCTTGTCGCCAGAAATCATGATCTTCGTCACATTACAGTTGATGCGAACATCGACCTTGTTCTTCAGCATTTCGTCGTGCATCTGTTTGACGAGTAAATCGGTTCCGCCCTCAAAAGTGTACACGCCCTTGTTCATAAAGTTCGAGAATACGATACCGTAAGTGATTGCTGGGTCTTCCAGCGTCGATCCATTGGCGTAGACGATGGGCTCCATCAGCAATCGCACGACATCTTCTCGACCGGGGAAGAATTTTTCAAACAATTGACCTGTCGTAGTCGTTTGGTCGTCGTAGAAATTCATGCCGCGGACGGTATTAAAGAAATCTTCTACGGTCTGGGCGGTGATTCCAAACTTCTCGATCAGCAGCTTGGTAAAGTCTTTTCGGTCGTAAGTCGTGGTCAGGGAGAACATCGGGTTGTCGAACCGCATATTCTTGAGCGGAACGATCGCGTCGGCAATCTCCTGGTTCCAGTAGCGACGGCAGCTCTTGATCATGCCGTGTGGGAACCCGTGGAGCGAGATGTCAAAGATGTGACCGCCTGGCCGTTTGAACCAGGTTGCCATGCCACCGAGTTTGTAGTGTTGCTCAAGCAGCAGTACGGAACGTCCTTGCCGAGCCAGCACGTTGGCCGTCGTCATGCCGCCCAGGCCACTGCCTATGACGATAACATCGTAATAATCTTTCGCTCCTGCGAGAAAGTCTTTGGGCATTGGGCTACGTGCCTGCTTTGAGTAAATGTTGATTCGCGATAGATATTCCACTCACAATGGCGCCGACGATTCCAACAAATCCTTGGTCCGTGCCACAGATGAATACGTTATCGAGATGGGTCTTTCCGTCCAGTCGTTTTTTCGGGGCGCCGTAGACGGCTCCGTTATCATGGTACGTGAACCGTCGAATGGTTTTGGGGGTGAAAAAGTCAGTGTCGATCACGCGACTACGGAAGTCGGGCATATAGTTGACTGCCGCCGCGGACGCACGGTCGTACCACTTGAGTTTTTCGACTTGGTACTGTGCTTCAGGCAATTCTGCCCACTTGTTAAAGTTGGCGATTGAGGTGATGCGTATGACCCCGTCTGGAAGCTTGGTTTCTTCGTCGGGACTGTTGTACAGATAATTGTTGGGCGAACAAATTACACCTGTTCGCATGTCACACAGGTCATCCGAGACTCGCCAATCGAATTGGTCCGAGTCGTTAAAGAAGACAATGGTTTTGTCAAAGTCGATTTCTTTGGGCTTGCAATCCAGAATGGAGACCGATTCGGTGAAGGACATGCGACCGGGTTCGCCACGATCGGCTTCCGGCACATCATCACACATTCGCATGGTCTCGACCCAACCCGCTGACGAGAGGACTCGCTTGCCGCTAATCTCGCGACCATCGTCCAACACGACTCCGCATGCTTGACCGTTTTCAACATGAATACGATCGACTCCGTGACGCAAACGGAGTTCACCGCCAAGCTCTCGGAATCGCCGGACCAGATTTTTCAGGATCAATCGAACGCCGGCCAAGGGGCGTGCGAACCCTTCCATGAAAATGGATCGGAACATGATGCAAAATTGTCCGAAATCCATGTCGTGCTCCCGGCCATTGCCGTACCACATCAATGGACAGAACAACATCTCAATCAAGAGCGGATCGGACAGTGTCTCGTTCAGAAGATCACGGGCTGAAATTTCAAAAGTCGACTGTTCAAGATCGTCATACTCAACAATGCGGCTGACTAGGCGCTGGAAATTGTCTCGTTGCGCCGGGAAGGCTCGCTCGACTTCGGAAGTTAGCAAGTCCAGGCCATTGGCGAAGTTGAGTTCTGCACCGGGAAAACGCACAACCGAACCGTTTTGAGGCGAGAGCGAGAAATCGTCCCAGCGGAATCGTAGCTGTTTGAGCAGACGAGCCAGCGGGCCTCGCCGAGTCCCTTTGGGAGTGAAGTTGGTGACCGCATGTAGCCCGACGTCGTAGTCGCGGCCGTTCAGTCGATAAAAGGAATTCAAACCACCGATTGTGTAGTGGCGTTCCAGTATGCAGACTCGATAGTCGTAATATGCCAGTCGGATTCCCGCAGCCAGCCCTGACATGCCTGCGCCGATGATGATCGTATCGTAGGTGTCATTCAGTTCACTCATGAAGATCGAGACGTAAGGGCGCGGCGCTAGCCGCAGGCTGCTGCGGAAGAATAATGGACAGGTCGGAATTGACGATGGCAATCAGCGAAATGGCATGCGCAACACCGCACGCCAAGGATCGTAGCGAACCCATCGTCAGTCCGCCAAGCAAAAACGCTCTCAGGAATTCCAGAGTTACGTAGCCGCTTTTTCCATCTCCGCCATCACTGGAGTCAAATACGAAGTCGTACTCTCCATGCTGGCGAGGTTCGGATAATCTTCCTCGGGAATCTGAACGCGATACCGCTTTCGCAACTCCATGACGATGTCAAGGAAATCCATGCTGTCCAGTTCCAGTTGATCACGGAACGCCACGCTGTCGTCCAGTTGGCTCATGTCTTCGTCTGGAGCAATGTCTTCAAGGATGTCCACAATGACTTCACGAATTTCCGCAGGCGTCATACCGTTCTTTCTCCAAAGTTGGCACCGAAGTGCACTCGCAATTCTTCTTCTCGTCCCTGTTGGTACTGTAGGCCAGCAAGTCCTCGCCGGCACTTTGTTTTTTCTTATCGGTGGTTCTAAGGTTTCTTGATGATAACTACCGAATTGATCCCAAGCATTCCAAAGGAGTTGTTCAGGATATATTTGACTCCGTCAGTCTCGCGCGGTTGATTGACAACCAATCCTGTGACCGCACAATCCGGGTCGACTTCGTCCACGTTAATTGTGGGGTGAACGACGCCGTCCTGGAAAGAACCAAGGTTGCCGGCAAGCTCCAAGGCTCCTGCGGCTCCCATGCAATGACCAATGTAACTCTTTGTATTGTTGAAGTAAGTCGACTCGCAGCCGTCGAACGCAATGCGTAACGCCGCACATTCTTGCGAGTCACCACTTTTCGTACCCGTCGCGTGTGTGCTGACGATGTCAATATCGTCCGGGTTTAAGGAGCAGCGTTTGAGCGCCTTTTGAATGCACTGGGCCTGACGTTCCGGGTTAGGCAGCACAAAATCTGTGGCGTCAGTGTTCATCGCATAGCCGGCGAGTTCGCCATAAATTGTGGCTCCGCGAGCCGCGGCGTCTTCGTAGCGTTCCAGAATGAATAACCCACCACCTTCCGACACGACGATGCCGTTTCGGTCGACGTCGAAGGGGCGTGACGCTCGGGTGGGATCTTCATGTGTGGCCAATGCGCCTTGTGAGTTAAAGCTCGCGAAGATCCCAAACGTATGGATGCTCTCGGACACGCCACCGCAGATGGCATAATCGCATTCGTCCAGCATCAACATCTGGGCGCCTTGAATCATGCCAGCGTTCCCCGCGGCACAGGCAGCCCCGATCGTGTAATGCGGTCCGGTGATGCCCATGTTGAGGGCGATCTCACCAGCCGGGTTGTTGGCGACCGTTCGTGGATTGTGATGATGCGACCAGACCGATGTGTCGTAGTCGTATCCTTTGATCTCGTGGATTTCGTTTTCCGTTTCGACGTTGCCGTGTTCGGTGACGCCGATGTAGATGCCAATCCGTGTCTTGTCGAGTTGCTCGATATCGTGGCCAGCCGACTTCATGGCCTCATGAGCACAATAGACTCCGACCGAACCAGCCCGTGTTCCGCGACGAATATCGCGACGAGCCTGGTAGCGGCGTGCGTCGAAATCGCAGATGCCCGCAAGCGTCTTTCCAAAGTAGCGAATCTCATAATCGCTAACGCCACTTTTGCAGGCGAGGATGTTCTCACGGTACTCCTTCAGGTCATTGCCGTTGGGTGACGTGATACCGATGCCAGTGATCACAATTCGTGAGCGCAAGAGTTCGTCCCTCCTGGAACTATCTGCAATCATGACACTAGCCCTGTCCACTATCGCGCTGAAGAAATTTCACCTGAATCCAAGCACTTGATCGTATCGCTTCGAGTCGCGATTCGCAAGGACTAGGGCGGGTTGGGCGGATTGGGAAAGAAACGCTGCCGGAGGCTCCTAAGAGTCGATTTGGCCCCGCACGGCTGCGGAGGCAAACTCTGCCACCAAAGCCGCTGTTCGGCGAACCTCCGCCTCGCCATTGACGATAAAGTCGGCATGCTGCCGCGATGGTTCAATGTACTGGCGATACATCGGTCGCACGGTGTTTTCGAACTGAGCCAGGACGGATTCAGGGTGCCGGCCTCGTTCTTTGACGTCACGCTTCAGCCGTCGATCGAAGCAAACATCAAGCGACGCTTCGACAAACAGTCGTAAGTCAAGTTCTCCGCGAACAACGGGATCATGAAGCAACAAGATGCCATCCAAAATCAGAATTTCGGGAGCGGCCAGAGTCCGTGAGTCAGATTTTCGCGTGTGCGTTTCGTAGTCGTATTGAGGCAACTCGACGGTTTGGTCGTTGCGCAACTCCCTGATCTGGTCGGACAAAAGTGTGTGGTCCAACGCAGCCGGTTCGTCAAAGTTGACTTTGGCGCGCTCTTCCAGCGGGAGGTCAGCGAGGTCTTTGTAGTAACAATCCTCACAGACGGTAGCAAAGGAATGGACACTGCTACCGAGTGCTTCTGCTACCAACGTTGCAAAGTAACTCTTGCCCGACCCAGAGGCGCCCGAAATTCCAATTACCCACATGATGAAAGCCTCGCTTGAGAAAGTGCACGTCTTCCCCATTTGTGTCACTTCTCAGATTATAACATGAATAAATACGCATTTCACCTGCCCGGGCAGAACTCCTAAAACGTTCAGCCTGCCTAGTTTGGGGCGGCGAAGCAAATAATTACCGCTGCCGGGCGATGAAGACATGAATTCGTCGCGTTTCTACGTGGCGCTGCTCATCCGCACGGATATGGCGGGAACCAATCGTATCCTTACGTCAGTGCAGTTGTCCGACTGCAGAAGCCTAGGCTGTACCGACCCAGTCCATGCGTCTCAAGCTCTGAGCGATTCGCCCAAACGCCGCATGCCTTCGACCGTTGAGATTTGTGGCGCGTAGCCAAAATCCTCACGGGCTCGCGTGAGATCGAAATAGTGATCCGTAGCAAGCTGAGCCGCCAGGAAACGCGTCATACGCGGTTCGGATTGAATACCAAATAACCGATAGATACTCTCCATGGCATGACCTACCGTCCAAGCAGCTTTCATGGATATCTTGCGTTGAATTGGTCCGAGATCGGCCAGAGCCAGAATGTCATTGATCCAATCCCAGCAATTGACGGGATCATCCTGGCTGATGAAATAGGCGCGGCCGCCGACAGGCGAGTCAACGGCGAGATGGTCGCAGGCTTGGAGATGAGCCGTAGCTGCGTTTTCCACGTACACCATGTCCACTTTATTCGAGCCGTCGCCAACGATGCGTAACTTCCCGCTACGTGCTCGATCGAGCAACCGTGGAATCAGGTGCTGATCGCGCGGTCCCCAGATCAGATGCGGCCGCAAGGCGCACGTCGCCAGTCCGTCTTTTCCGTTGGATTCGAGGACGAGTTGCTCGCCCAACGCTTTGGTGTGCGGGTAATGGCAAAGCCACTGTTTCGGGTACGGTACCGATTCGTCCACATCGCGTTGATGCTCGCCGTCGAACGTCACACTGGGGCTACTTGTGTAGATCAACTTGGGAACCCGATGTTGATGGCAACCAGCCACGACATTCTCCGTACCCAGCGTGTTGATCTCGTAGAACTTTTGCCATGGCCCCCAGATGCCGGCGATGGCAGCGGTGTGAAATACAGCGTCGACGCCTTCGCATGCGGTAATTACCCCGTCGCGATCGCGAATGTCGCCCCGTACGGTCTCGATACCTAGCGAGCGAAGCTCGGGATAGTCGCCACGAGCGAAGGAGCGAACTTCATTTCCACGAGCGACAAGCTGTTCAGCGATATAACGTCCCAGAAAACCGCCGCCACCAGTTACCAATGCTTTCAAGAGCCGTTCATTCCTTGTAGCTGGAGCATTTTGTTGGCGATGTGAACGAGCTTGTGAAGGCTGCGTGACCTGCATTCAATGCCGACCACGACGAATCATCGTCGTTCAGCTCGCGGAGGCAAATCTTAACTTAATTTGTCCTTCGCCCAGACACTTAACTTCTCGCGAAATATCTTCGCGTTATGTCGAATGTCGACCGGCAGCGACTCGTGAAGCAAAATATCCTCTCGTCGAATTCGATTGGTGAGCCAATTATCTTGCCCATAGCCGTGCAGTTCGTCGATCAACTTTTCCTGTTCCGACTCGTCCCCAGTCCAGTTCTCCGGCTCGCAAATCATTACAGGCCGATGTTCGCCGACCTTGCCAACCCCAACCAGTGCCGAACGGAAAATTCCGGGATGGTTATTGAAGATGGCTTCGCACGGTACGGTATACATGACTCCATCGGAAGTCTGGACTCGATGCGCCTTGCGCCCACAGAACCAAAATCGTTCCTGATCGTCCAGATAGCCCACGTCTCCGATGCGATGCCAGATTCGCCCATGTTCGTCAATTTTTGCCAGCGCATTCTCGGCGACTCTCGTCACGTAGCGTTTGGTAACCATGGGGCCCGCGACGATCAACTCACCGACTTCGCCACGTGGGATTTCTTCGACTTGATCCAACGTCTCGATGGGGCCATCTACAATCCGGATGACTTTCCAATCTACCGCAGAATATCTTCGCCCCACGCACGTCCCGCTGCCGCTAGCTGTTGCGTGGCCAGTATCGTTGAGAACTTCCGACGCTGAGATGGATGCAATGGGTAACGATTCGGTCGCCCCGTACGGTGTGAAAATATCGCCTTCGTCATGGATGACACGCTTCAATCGAGCCAAAACATGATTGGGTACGGGCGCCCCAGCCGAAAGGACTCGTTTCAGCGTGGGTAAGCGCAGGTCATTTTCTTCGCAGTAGCGACCGACGACATTCCAAACCGATGGCGATGCGAACGATTGCGTGATCTTCCAGTCCTCGACAGCCGACACGATGGCTTGCGGGTCGACCGATGCGGGGCGAGATGCGTCCATGTCCGGAATCACCGTTGTCATTCCCATGGCCGCGTTGAACAATCCAAACAATGGAAAGCCAGCCAAATCGACTCCACCCGGTTGGATATCGTAGCGCTCCTGAATCTGGTCGACTTGAGCAGCGAACGTGCCGTGTTCGAACAAGACTCCCTTGGGCGGGCCGGTGCTTCCGGTCGTAAAAATGATGGCTGCAGGGTCATCAGC
>CAYYHV010000076.1:18677-21300 GCA_964471695.1 uncultured Pirellulaceae bacterium | reverse complement strand
GGTACGCATCGGCCGGGGCAGTCACAACGAAATCGTCCTCGACAGCCCTTTCATCGCGGAAGAAGCCGCCGTTCTGTATCGTCGAGCCGGCGTTTGGGAACTCGTCGCATTGGGGATGAATGGAGCCAAACTGGGAGACAAGCAGCTTTACAACGGTGATCGTTGTGAGATTCGTTCTAACCAATCCATCGTGCTGTTTCCGTTTAGCTTGACGCTCGACCTTCCCAAACAACAGGAACTGACCCAGGAAACGCGACGGGCTGAGTTGGATGATCTCATGTCTCAGGTCATCGGTCAGATTCACCTCGAGCTACTGCAGCGCATGAATCTCGATGCGGACGCAAGCGTGCGCGACAACGACGAATACCTCGTCGAACTGGAACGAAACATTTTCAATATTGCGGAAGGCAATCAACTGCTTGTAGAGCATCAAGCCGACTTGCTGGACCACATGGCTGGTTATGGAGTCCGCAACCAGATGCTCGCCACGGACAACAAGGCGGGATCGGCGCTCGCCGACAGCGACTCTGTTTTGCAAACGGATCGCCACTGGAGCCGATTGTTGACGGCTGTTCCCGATCGCGAGAACGAGCTTAATTCTACGACGGCCTATATCGCCAAAGTCCTGAAACTGGAAAGCGATGCGCGCGGGGCGACTCGCATTGAAACCATCGACCGGGAATTCTGGAATGCTTGGGACGCGGTAAGCGATCAATTCCATCATGAGTTTCGCAAGTATCTCGCGGTCCGCTACCTCAAGAAAGAGATCAAGGACATCGTGTTCGGTTATGGGCCACTCGAGGACTTGTTGCGATTGCCTAGCGTTTCCGAAATCATGGTGGTGGATCGCAATCACATCTTCGTCGAGCGCAATGGCGTACTGGAGAACTCCGGCAAGCGATTCATTTCCGACGAGATCATTGAAACGATCATCCAGCGCATTGTGGCGAAGGTCAGTCGTCGTATCGACAAATCGCAACCACTCGTCGATGCTCGATTGCAAGACGGCAGCCGCGTAAACGCCGTCATCCCACCGTTGGCTGTCAGTGGTCCCACGCTAACGATTCGAAAATTTCCCTACCGCAAGATGCTTATCGACGACTTGGTCAGCCGCGGCGCACTGACTCGTACGGTTGCCGAATTTTTGCGAGCCATGATTCTGGGTCGCAAAAATATCGTTATCTCCGGTGGCACGGGAACGGGCAAGACAACGCTACTCAACTGTCTTAGCGACTTTATTCCCGACGGCGAGCGAATTGTGACCATCGAGGATACGGCGGAGCTGCAGTTGGCCAAAGAACATCTCGTTCGCATGGAGACGAAGGAAGCCAACGTTGAAGGCGCGGGCGAGTATGCCATTCGAGATTTGGTACGCAACGCTCTGCGAATGCGACCCGACCGAATCGTCGTAGGCGAATGCCGTGGTCCCGAAGCGTTGGATATGCTGCAAGCCATGAACACGGGCCACGATGGTTCGTTGACGACGATCCATGCCAATACGGCGGCTGATGTCTTGCTGCGACTGGAAGTTCTCGTCCAGATGGCCGCGGACCTGCCCGTCTCGTCGATCCATCAACAAATCGGTTCCGCTGTCGACATCATCCTTCAGTTGCGGCGCTTGCGCGATGGGCGACGCGAGGTCAGCCAGATTTCCGAATGTACCGGTGTTAATCCGCACACTGGTCGACTTGAGCTGCGCGATATCTATCTGCGCAACGAAGGCGAGGAACTCCAACCCACGGGATTGTTGCCCACGTTCGTTGGGCAGTTGATCGAGTCAGGATCGCTCCAACTGGACAGTTTTTATCACAGGGTATCCGCATGATCCTTGTCACTACCGCACTTACATTCGTGGCAGGTTGCTTGGTCGGGCTGTCGATCGTCGGCATCTGGGACCAGGTGACTCGTCGTTATATCGCCGACATTACGCCACAACTCCAATCGCTGGGAATGAACCAGACTCGCATCAATCAATGGCTGCGTGTTTGGGGACTCACCATGCTATTTACCTTCGTGGCTTTGACGGTTTTGAATATGATCCCCATCGCGATCATCGCCGTCCTCTTGCTGCTGCTCGCTCCGCGTTGGTTGCTCGCCACCATGATTGATCGGCGACGATCCCTGCTACGAGATCAATTAGTCGCGGGCACCACGGCTCTGGCAAATGCCAGCCGAGCCGGTTTGTCGCTCGCCCAAGGATTAGAAACGGTTTGCAAAGAAGTCCCGCAACCGTTGGCCGGAGAACTGGCAGGAATCGTTAGCGAGTATGAACACGGACGCCCATTGGCCGGAGCCATCAAAAACACCCGTGACCGACTGCGACTGGATAGTTTTACCTTATTCTCTTCGGCGGTTTGCGTAAGCCTGGAACGTGGGGGACGCATTACCGAATCGTTGGATCGTATCAGCCGTAGCCTGCGAGAGAACCAACGCGTTGAACGCAAATTGGAATCCGAAACAGCCAGTGGCAAACGCGTTGTCGCACTGTTGGCTGTCTTTCCCTTCCTGTTCCTGGCGGGATTTTATGTGATGCATCCCGAAGGTACGCGATTGGTCTTTCAGTCGCTGATTGGCCAGTTCATCCTGCTGGCGGTCATTGGATTAGTCGTCGCCAGTTGCTGGT
>CAYYHV010000076.1:0-18667 GCA_964471695.1 uncultured Pirellulaceae bacterium | reverse complement strand
AAATCCTGTCCATCGAACTTTGAGCTGGCAAACAACACCCAACAACAAGTTTTACCCTACAACCAACTACGGGAATCGGTGGCTCACGCCATCTCGCAAACGAAGATCGCCATGTCCAACTTCATTCAAACACTGGGAGCCCCCGCTGCATCGCTCCTCCTCGGATCGGCTGTTGCGCTCATGACGTGGTGGCTGGGAAGATTGAAGGTGCAAAAGCGCCGCACCTACTCGGATTCCTTCGAACAACAGCGACGCGAATTGCTGCGACGTCGCAGCGCGCTTTACGGTTGGTTCGAGCCGCTTGTTGATGAATTGTCGCAGTCTTTCTTTCAGGATCAGAATACAAGCGATTTCAACCGCACCCTAAAAAACACTCAGGCAGAGTTGCCATTTACGGCTGCGGAGTTCTCCGCAGTCAAACTGATCGAAAGCGCCCTCGTCGGCGCGGCGATTCTTGCTTGCGTCGCACTATCCGGTGCGATCGCATTTGCCGCGATTTTGGCCATCGGAGTCACGTTGGCTTATCCCATGATGGCTAAGCGGTCGATTGTTGATCGGTCGGCTCGTCGGTTGAAGCGTATTCGATTGCGGCTGCCTTTTGTCGTGGATCAAATATCGCTGATGATGGAAGCGGGGGCTGGTTTTGAAGACAGCCTGCGGACCGTCGTTGAGGACTCGTCCGATCATCCCATTCGGGACGAGCTTACGGAAGTCTTGCGCCAGATGGATTTGGGCCGACGGCGTGATCAGGCGCTGACTGAGTTTCGTGATCGAATGGAAGACAGCGACATCGCAGAATTCGTGTTCGCGATTATCAAAGGCGAAGAACTTGGCACACCGCTTAGCACCATTCTTCGCGAACAAGCCAACCAGATGCGGCTGAAACGTTCGCAATGGGGCGAGAAAGCCGCAGCCGAGGCGGAAGTGCAAATCGTATTCCCCGGCATGATCACGATGGTCGCCTGTTTGCTGGTGATCATCGCGCCCATTCTGCTGCCCGCCGTTATGACATTCCTGGAAAATTGAGAGGTTCGCCATGCCAGCCAAAATCACCGTCCAATCGGGTATCGCAGCAGGCGCTTCGCACTGGATACAACAACGCGTTGTGCGTATTGGCAGCGACCCGACGGCTGAAGTCTGCCTGCCGTCGGCGAACGTTCCAAGTCATGCATTGACGTTGGAGTTTCGCGACGGCAACTATCGCGTCTACAACCGCTGCCGCGACAACGTCTTTGTGGGCACCCGAGTCGTCGAACCCAATCGAGTCGCCACCTGGTTCGACACCGACATCCTCCAATTGGACGATGTGGAATTGGTGATCGACATTGAGGACGATCCAACGCCTCGCCCCCTTCGCAAATCGGTAATGGCTTCGTTCGGTGGTGGAAACGGCGAAGATACCGACGGAGCGATTCAGGAGGCGACGCCACAAACCGTGGCCCCCGATGCTGCGTTGAATCGAACCGGCAAGAGTCAGTCCAACACACTCGTTCAACTAGCCGTTATCGTGGCTTGTCTGCTGGGATCGGTTCTCTTGCTGATGCGTCATAACGCGCGTAGCGTATCCGGCGCAGCGGGAGCCGACCAGCTACAGTTCGAAGATGTTATCCAACAAGCCTTCGACTCACCCACAACCAATCGCCAGCTGATCCAGCGACTGCAGTTTGCCCAACAGGCCAACGTTCGAGGAAACCGCTCGGAAGCACGATCGAGATTTTCCAGCCTCCGTAGCGATCTTGTCGCTGAACGAACTCAGTTTGAAAAAGAAAAACGAATTCCAGAGCTGGCCATCCTCCAGTTCGTGGAAGCTCAGATTGGTGAGCTGGCGGATTGATGGATCGCGACGATTGAGTCAAACCAAATTGCGGCGAATCTCGATCGCAACACTCGGGTTCACCATGGCAGAAGTCGCCATCCCCACGGCGGCAGCGCCACTGGACAAGTACGCCCGCGTATGATCCGCCGTTGAAACCCCACCAACTCCAATCAAATCTAATGCGATTTGCTGGTCCTGAATCAAGCCATGGAATAGCGCCACCTGCTTGGTGCTCTGCTCACGAATGGCGTCTCCGCAAATCCCTCGCGGCTGACCGTCGAAATGATAGCCACCCGACTCTCCCCGCACTCGCGCCGCGATCGAATTCGTCATCGCCAAACCATTTGCGAAAGGAGCGACCCTTTCCAGCAACGATTTGGCTGTATCCGAATCTTGCATGAGACCGATCTTCAGAACGAGCGGCTTCGTCCCGATTGCTTCACGAATACGCTCAGCAACCAAAGCTGCGGAAGCGGGTTGCTGATAGAGCTGACCATCGGACGTGGAGACATTCGGGCAGGAGAGATTTGCTTCCACGATGTCTGCGCCGCTTTCGGCAGCCCACTTTGCACACTGAGCAAAGTCGTCAGCGAGCTGCTCCAGTGAGGCCTCTTTGTTGCTTACCGCGGGGTCTTGCGTACCCACAACCGAAACCACCAACACCTTCTTCGCGGGCAGATTATCCCGGGCGAAAGTCACGTCTTTCCGCCACTGCTCTGGCGATTGCGAAGGCATTCCGAAGGACACGGCCCACGTATCTCGCATCGCGGCGGCGCTCTTCACGACTCCACCGGTAGATTCTAGCTGCGGCCCATCTACCGGAACCAAGTTCGGCAACGCATAACACTCTCGTTCGGCAGTTCTTACTGTCTTGTAGACCAACCAATCGAAACCAAGATTTGCATAGTGAAGCAACCATCGCGCATCGAGCAACGGACCGGCGGGAATCCCCAGCGGCGAATCCATCGGCAGTCCGCACAGAGTCCAGTCACCCGGCACGGGCGGAGTCGAATAGCACTTTATTGGCACCGACGGAGCATCGGCTAGATTACTTCGCCAGGTTCGGTGCGGATCGTACTTTCTCATGGCTTCAATTTATCCGGCAATTCCCCGCCTCCCTAGGGCCTGTGGAGCAATTGTGAGCGCCAAAGCGCTAGCCGACGGAGTTTTAGTCATTGCGGTGTTTGAACCAAAACGACCACAACGAACCGATATCGGCCAACCTCAATCGGGAGGACGATCGGTATCGAGCTGCTGACGAACTGGCGACTAGCGCGCCTTGCCGCTCAGGGATGCCGTGCAGCATGAGAGGTTGTGACGATCGAGCGCAAAAAAAACGCACGCCGAAGCGTGCGTTATCGACTAGCGATCTAGGTTAAGTACGCTCAACCTACATGGGTCCAAACTTGGCGACGAGGTCAGCCGTTCGGGCGCTATAGCCGGCTTCGTTGTCGTACCAACTGACGACTTTGACCATCTTGCCACCGAGGACTTGCGTGAAGTCCGATGCCAACAACGAACTGTGTGGATCGCCGATGATGTCAGTCGATACCAGCGGGTCAGTCGTGTAGGCGAGCACACCCTTGAGCGGGCCTTCCGCAGCCGCCTTCAACGCAGCGTTGACTTCTTCCGCTGACGTTTCCTTCGCAACGTTGACCGTCAAGTCAACGACGCTGCCGGTGGCAACTGGGACTCGCATGGCGATACCCGTCAACTTGCCTTGTAATTCGGGGATTACCAAACCAACGGCTTTGGCGGCACCCGTCGTCGTTGGAATGATATTCTGTGCGGCCGAACGTGCGCGATATGCATCCTTGTGAGGCATATCTTGAACTCGTTGATCATTGGTATAGGCGTGCACGGTCGTCATTAGACCGCTTTCGATACCAAAGGTTTCGTTAAGAACCTTCGCCACGGGCGCCAGACAGTTGGTGGTGCAGCTTGCGTTCGAAACGCACTTCATTTCACCATTCAACTTGTCATCATTGACACCAATGACACAAGTAAGATCGGGACTGTCTTTAGCAGGAGCGCTAAGCACGACCTTCTTGGCCCCCGCCTCAAGATGCGAGTCGTAACCTGCTTTGCCATTGCCGGCTCGAGCAGTAAATACACCCGTACTTTCAACGACTACGTCGACGCCAAGGTCGCCCCAAGGCAATTCAGCCGGGTTACGGACTTCGAATACCTGAATCTTTTTGCCGTCAACGATCAGGTGTTTGTCATCATAGCCAACGGTACCGTTGAAACGACGATGGGTGCTGTCGTACTGCAGGAGAGTCGAGAGCATTTTGTTGTCAGTCAGATCATTGACCGCGACAATTTCGAACTCGTCGCCACGAGCCCACATGTTTCGGAAAGACAATCGACCGATTCGGCCAAACCCATTAATTGCAACGCGAATTGCCAACTCACCTTCTCCCTTAGCGATCAAAACCGCCCACTAGTTGTTTCCTTGAAAAAACCAACCCAGAATTATAGAGGACTAACTTTTTCGCATCAAGCCAGAGGAAAGGTCATCGCAACCGGCAAATTCTATTTGAGTCTTTGAAACCAGTCAGGTTTTTCACTTGGACGAATCATGAAAGAAAGCGGAATAACCATGCTTGAGGTGAACGCAGCAGTCTAGAGAAACAACGACGCAATGAGCGTAACAGCGAGTTAGAAAATCTTGTCTTTTGTTTCGTCGATTGGTTGATCATTTTTGTCTTCTGAGGATGTCGTTGAGTCGGATGCCGGTTCCGCTACCTGCCCATCAACCTCCGATTTATCGCCCTCTGTCGCTGCACTTTTCCTTTTAGATGACCTTCGCTTCCGAGTTTTGGTTGGGGCACGTTTTAATAGCGATTTGGACGTAACTTCGATCTCGCTACACAATGCCTTGCCGGGTTGGTGTTCGTAATACTGTCCCTTAAATCGTATATCGTCTCCCGGCTGTACCCAGTTAAGATCTCCCAATAGATCGACTTCGATCGCGACTTTGGCGTCCAACTCTGCCGTGTAGGACTTCTTCGACTTTTTCCCAGCCACAATCGTGACCTTGTTATCCTGAATTCTCTTGATGAGCCCAGCGACCAGGAGTTTTTCTGGAACTCCACTGCGTCGATTCTTCGGATCCCCTCCAAACGTGCCAAGTTGATATTCCGGTCGAGGCGTGAAGACTTGGACCGTCTTTACGACCTTTTGCCCCTGCCCTTTTTTGTCGAAAGTCGTTTCAAAGCGAGCGATCATGCCGGGGCGGAGCCAACTCTTGTCGGCACTGCCAGTAAAGGTGACTTTCGATGGCAAACTGGGTTTGAGCAACCAGACGTTGCCTTGCTTGCTGCGCATTTGAATCATGCCGCCTGCGACGTTGACAACTTTTCCATCCGAGCTTTCTTTTTTCAGCTTAGGCCGCCGTTGCGCTTCGGCCGACGCAATCCAAGTGGATGCAATCAACACGGTGAACAAACAAGTTATTTTCGACGACATATCGGCACCCCAAACTCGTTCAACTTCGCGCTGCTCGCACGGAACGGTTGCACTAAGATATTCCAAGTCCATTCCATCATCTTATAACTGGGTGCAAATCAATGCGAGACTTTCCCCTCTATGCCGCGATCGCCGTCTGCGGATCACTTGGGGCTTTGATCCGCTACACCGTCAGTACCTGGGCCAGTCAGTGGCCGGGATTCCCCTATGGAACATTGATTGTGAACGTTGTCGGATGCTTTCTCCTTGGTGCGCTAGCCTACTCACCACTGACCGACCTGACCTTCGTGACTCCGCAACATCGCGCTGCGGTGGGAACCGGCTTTTTGGGAGCATTGACGACGTTCTCCACGTTTGGCGTCGAGACGTTTGAGCGCATTGAGAAGAACCAATGGCACTTGGCCGGGTTGAATATCACGGCCAACATCCTGCTTGGCTTGCTCGCAGTCTGGCTGGGCCGAACCCTCATTCAAGCCTTGCTATCACCTTAGCAACCGGGCCAGCTCCTCCCACTTCCCCCGAGAATTGAGCGTTCTTCGAAGGCGCGATGTCCGTCAGCCAAACTCGCATTTACGTCGCCAATTCCTGTTCGCTATCTTTTAATGAGTAACTGAACGGATGAACAGAAGGCAATTCTATGCTGCGAAAGGAGACGATCGAACGGCTGAGACGCTTAAGAAAACGACTGAGCTCGCATGCCAACAGGTCGTCGCGTCCCAAACCGCTTGAACAATCTCGGCCTACAGCCGACGCTGCGGCAATTCGCAAGCGTCTGTTGGAAGCCAAACCTAAATCGCCTTTTGGCGAAACGACATCACGTTCGGGTCTGTCATCTGGCCACGAAGTCACGACTTCGGCGGGAAGCTATTGGTTGGTTCGCCGATCGCTACCGCGACTGTGGAGTGCTGCTCAAGTTTATTTGAACACTTGGCGATCGAGTCAGGTTGCTCCGCGTGGACCTGGACAGGATGGCATCCAACAGAAATTGACGCCGATTGAATCTATTCAGCAACATCCTGACTACCTGGCATTTCACGCACACTTTCCAAACGAATGCATCTTCCTGGACCTTGAGACATGTGGATTTGCCGGCTGCCCAATTTTTCTCGCCGGGGTCATTCACACGCTGGATGGAGAACTCGTTCTTTCGCAACTCTGGGGACGCAACTATGCCGAAGAGCGCGGGTTGCTGGCGGCGCTGCGCGAGATTCTCGTTGGCAAGAAAGTCCTCATCACCTTCAATGGCAAGAGCTTTGATTGGCCTCAGGTGAAAGACCGATGCATCATCTACGCGAGAAAGGCCGATGCGAATTTACCGGATCTGATCCACGTCGATCTCCTGCATCTCTCCCGACGACGATGGAAGCATCAACTCACTGATTGCCGACTCCAGACGCTTGAGCGGCATATTTGCGGGCGGCAGCGCCATGACGACGTTCCCGGCAGAGAGATTCCGGATGTCTACCAGCACTATGTGCGTACCGGTGACACGGCTCGAGTCGACGGAATCCTGCACCACAACGCGTTGGATCTTGTGACTCTGCTACAGTTGTCATTGATTGTGGGCCAGCCCGAGCCGACGCCAGGTGGTAACCTGCGAATCGACAGCAGCCACCATGGGGACTGATGTCTTTCGGCAGAAGGCAGCAGCGCACCCAAAAATTGAGAGGCCCCAAAAGTCTTGTCATGCTGTTGGCGCAAAAAAAAGGGCTGCCACTTCTAAAAGAAGTACCAGCCTAATAATATTCAAACTTGAGGCCGCCGGCGACGAGTGGAGTCGCTGCGAGAAAGGCGAAGATCGGACGTGCTATTGCACAAGCCCTTGATGATCTTGGCCAACGCTCAAAATTGGTCCCTCTGTCGGTTGCAAACCTTCAAGTTCGAACACTGCCATATTGTACCTTCCTAAGGAAGGTTCGGCACCAACTCTATCGGCAAAAATCGAAGAACACTTCGCAATGAATCCTGAGAATTGCTTGGCAAACTATCATGCCAATTGACAACAAAACCGATTGTGCGTCTTCACACACTAGATTCTGCAATCCCTAACTATTTTCGAAGCATGGAGAAAACATGAAGTCTATCGAAGAATTGTCGCAGCTTATCGAGCAAATCGCGTCGAAGGACAGTCCCGTGGGCATGAATGCCGTCTATGTTCACGCATTGATTCTTGACAAATTGGAAACAATGGGGCGTCGTATCGAAAACATTGAGAAACAGCTGGCAGACATCCAGAAATAGGATCATTCGTTGCAAATCGCCTTGCTGACACTTTGACTTTCGCCAACTGGAAGAAACAACTGGAACCTATGAAGACTCGAATCCGCAATGCTACCGTCGTTTTTCCGGATGAAATGAGCGTCGTCGACGTAATTCTCGAAGGCAGCAAAATCGCTGATATCGACGCGGCGGCACAGCTTTCCGTAGATGAGCAGATTGACGGAACCGGACTGCACCTTATTCCCGGAGTCGTCGATGATCAGGTCCATTTTCGCGACCCTGGGCTAACGCACAAGGAAGACCTGATCACCGCCAGTCGGGCGTGCGCCAAAGGCGGAGTCACATCGTTTCTGGAAATGCCCAACACCAAGCCGAATACGATTACGGTCGAGAGACTGCACGAAAAACTCAAACTGGCCTCCCAAAAGTCGCTGGTGAACTACGGATTCTTTATCGGTGCCACGCCCGATAACACGAGCGAACTGAAGGCCGCGACTCGTACGCCCGGGATCAAGATATTCATCGGCTCGAGCACCGGCGATTTGCTGGTAGATAAGCAGGAAGCATTAGAACGTATCTTCGAGCAGACCACGCTACCGATTACAGCTCATTGTGAGGACGAACAAACGGTCCAAGCAAACACAAAACGTTTGGCTGGAACCTCGGATGTGGCTGATCATTCTCGAATCCGAAACGTCGAAGCGGCTGTCATCAGCACGCGCCGGGCGTTCGACCTCGCCAAACGTCACAACCATCGCTTTCACTTGCTGCATACGTCCACAGGCGCCGAGGCTGAGATCCTGACGGAGCGTAGCGAACTCATCACGGCAGAGGCCTGCCCTCATCATTTGTTATTCAATACGGACGACTATGAGCGCCTTGGAACGCTGATTCAGATGAATCCTTCATTGAAATCAGCCGACGACAATGCTCGACTATGGCAGGCCCTGCTCGAAGGGGACATCCAAGTCATTGCGACGGATCATGCACCGCACACGCTGGAAGAAAAACAGCAGCCCTACCCTGCCTCACCGTCGGGGTTACCGGCAGTAGAGAATTCACTAGCACTACTACTCAATGAAGTTAACCAGGGACGCTGCACGATCAGCCAAGTCGTCCACTGGATGTGTGACGCTCCAGCCCGAGTCTGGGATATGATGAACAAGGGACGCATCGTGCGAGGTTACGACGCGGACGTGGTGCTGGTGGATATGAACCTTACTCACGTCGTTCGGAATGAAGAACAGGTTACCAAATGCGGATGGTCACCGTGGAATGGCGTCGAGCTGACCGGCTGCCCCGTCCGCACATGGGTACAGGGCGTCGAAGTCTTTCGGAACGGTGAGTTCCTTCCGGTTGAGCAATTGCCCAGCCACGAAATCGAGTTCGATCACGCTCGCGGCGGGTATTGGAAGACTGCGTGAAAGCGGTCCATAGCGTTGAACAGCGTGCTTCGCTCCGAGGCTAGTTCACGAATCGTGGCACAAAAAAGCCTTGACGAGCCGCGAGTATCGGAAGCGCGCGAGCGAAGTACTGAAACGGATATTTGACGCGCTTCTTACGCGACCAGTTAAACACGTTGCGCACCAACTGCTCCGGAATGCTGCCGTTTTTGACGAGCCCTACAATCGTTGCAATGTAAGCGAACTCCGAAGGACGTCGGGCTCGTAACTGCGCTTCGAGCTGTTCCTGAAGTGAAGCTGATCGTCTTGTCTGCCCATGAGTGCGGGTCACGAAAAATACCAGCCCCGCTGCCGCGGCGAACATTTGGCGAAACCATTGACGTCTTTGCATGTTGTCTCTCCGAATCGGGCGATAAGATTCGGAGAGGGTATTGGCAAACAAAAAGCCCGGGAAGACGTCTGCTTCCCGGGCTCATTTGTCACGAGTCCTGCGGCGACTTTGACCAGTGACGCTAGCGATTTGGTTGCCAGCATCACGGACGAAAAATCGACGGTGAGACTATTTCACTTTATTCGGTCGATACTCGTGGTCGCGTTTGCGAACCACTTCGGCCTTGATGATTACCGTAGGCTCCGGAGTCGGTGGAGCGCTGTCGGGAGTCCGCTTGACGATCTTGGGAAGCACGTCCATCCCTTCGATGACTCGACCAAATACGGTGTGCTTTCCGTTGAGGAACGTCGTCGGCACGTACGTCAAAAAGAACTGCGATCCACCCGTATTCCTTGGTCCTGAATTCGCCATGCTCAAGCTGCCAACGAAGTGATTTCGATGGTTGTCATTAACGCATTCACAGTAGATGTTGTAACCCGGTCCGCCGCTGCCGGTTCCTTCCGGGCAACCACCTTGAGCCATAAAAGCATCCATCACGCGATGAAATACCAACCCATCGTAGAAGCCTTTTTCGACAAGGCTGACAAAATTGCCAACCGTCTCCGGTGCTTCGTTTTCGAATAGCTCCAGCACAATCTCGCCTTGATCCGTAGTGAGCTTCACCCGGGGAAGGTCATCGGCTTTGGCTTCAGCTGCTCGCAATTCAGCCTCTTTGGGCCAAGTTTCTTTGGCGACGGCGAGCTGAGACATAAACTGGGAGCCTTGCTGGGAAATCGTGCCGGCTTCCACAGCCGCGTTAAGGTACTTTTCTGCGTTCTCAAAGTCTTCGGTACCAAATGCTGAGATACCAACCAAGTCGGAAAGCTCCTTCTCTTGGCTGTTGCCGTCGATCATGATCTGTGTCAGTTTTTTTGCAGCCGGATAATCGTCTGATTTCACCAGATCGGACGCGATGGTGATCAAGAACTTAACGATTTCGCGATCGGTGTTCGGCGACTCGATATAGGCGTTGATGGCGGCTTCCTTCAGCTTGGGCTCCATCGTTTTGCCCTCGGCAATTTGTTCCTTGAACTGCGTCTGCAGCGACTCCAACTTGCCTTCCTCTGCGATCAAATATTCGGCTTTGATGTCACGAATTGATTTGAGGAGGGCCTTCCACTCGCCAAAAACGGACTCGAAAGCTGCAGTCGCTGGTCCCGTCTCCGAGGCGGCTTTTGGCTCGGCGGCAGCCCCTTCGCTTGCTTCCGCTGCTTGCGTTTCGGTGCCTTCGCCTTCGGCAGTATCGGTGGATGCGTCCGTCTTTTCTTCCGCCACCTCATTTTGTCCCGATGCTTCGCTCGGCTGAGCTTCTGCCGCAATCTCGGCGCCCTCGTCAGTCGCGACTTCCTGTGCCCGAACAGTCGTTGGAGCAAAGCAGACGTTGATGCCCGTGGCGATAAACCAGATCAAAACAATTCGAAAACTTCGAAACAACATGACAATTAAACTCCTGAAGCCAGCCAATCATTGGATTCTTAACCCCTGACGGTTCGGCGACCTGCCGTCGAGGGGGCGTATAAAGTAACATACGCAGGAACGGCTCAGAAAGGTCTAGTGGCCCCTTCCCGACTCCAACGCCCCATTCGGCTCGATACTTTGGCTCGAAAACATCGCAAAGCTGAGACTTCCGCAGATTCACCACTCAGGATAATTGGTGGTAAGCTTCGAGGTAGCCGCCTTAAATACAGCGGCGACGAAATTACCCGACCCATGAAGGACCGAGTCCGGGAAGCCGTCTTCAACTTGATCGGCCCACCCATCAAAGGGACTCATGCGGTAGATTTGTTCGCCGGAACAGGGGCCTTGGCGCTGGAATCTATCAGCCGCGGAAGCATTTCTGCCATTGCCATCGAGCGGCACTTCCCCACTGCCAAGATCATTCGCGAGAATGCGGCAAGCCTCTCTTTGGGAGATGTGGTGGAAGTCTACGCGGGCGATACCTTTTTCTGGGCTCGCGATATCAGCGGACTGCCAAGCGAAACACCATGGGCTGTCTATTGTTGCCCCCCGTATGTGTTATATGAAGAGCGGCGAGACGATATGTTGTCATTGATTACAAAAATACTTTAAACAGCACCGACCGACAGCCGCGTGATTGTTGAAGCAGATCAACGATTTGATTACACTGACTTACCGCAGTCAAGCGAATGGGACGTTCGCAGCTATCATCCGGCTGTCATCGGAATGTTCGTCAAATCCTAAGATTCGACCAGAAATTCTGTCGGCTTTCTCCTCCCAACGGCAATTAGCAAGTAGGGTACTCACCAATCTCACTCATGCCACAATGGTGTCGTCGTGAATGAAACGAGACTCTCGGACAGTGACCTGCTATTAGGAATTTTCCATTGGCAACTGGGCAACATCAACAGATCCCAATTAGACAGGGCGACCGAACATCACACACGTCACCCCAATGGCAAAACGATCACGGACACACTCGTCGAATTGGGATTTATTACCGATTCTGCTCGAAGCGAATTCAACAGCCTGCTGAATTATCATTTGGACGTCATTATGTCGGATCACGCATTCGACACAATGAATGATCTGGTCAGCATGATGGATCAGGCGACTAGCAATAGCCCCACGACACCGGGGCCTCTGGACCAAAATGATTCGACTTGGTAACCCGAGTTCGGCAACCGACTTCTCGGCGAAATCACTGCCAGGTTATCGACTCACTGCTTTCCAATACGATCTCTTAATTCTTCACCCCACTTGGCGAATTGCGAGATTCGCCATTGGATAATTGGTGGGGGGCCTTCCGGCAAGGGAGACATCAGCTCATCGGCTAGGCGCAGCCGCTCTGCTGCTAATTCAGCATCGTCACACTCCATAGCACAGCGTGCCTTGATCGCGTTAGTGTATCCCATCGTATAGCGGCCGATTAAGTCTTTGTGTTGCTGCTCTATCTCGAAGACGGCCTGCAAGGCTGTTTCCGCCCATTCAACCTGCCCTTTGCGAACGTAGATATCTGCCAAGATGGAATGACACATCACCAAGTACAATTCAACACCATCTGAGTGCGAAGCATACTCGTCGACGAACTTACGAGCCAACGACTGGCACTCATCAAATTCTTCGGCACGACAGAAGAGAGCGATGGCGGAGTAGAATTCCCGATAGGACCGTGGGTGCTGCTTGCCGTAATTTGACGCCAGTCCGGGGATAAGCGACTGGCGCAATTTCGCAGCTTCTGCCAACTTGTTCTGATATTCGAGTATTGTTGCAAAACCTCGGTCGATATAGCAACGGTTTCGCCCATTTTCACCAAATACTTCGCGGGCGACTGGGGAGATCTCTTCAAAGATCGCAGCAGCTTCTTCAACACACTTGGTGCGTTCATCGCCGGTCACAGTTCTTGATTTTCGAGCCAACATCGAGGCGAGATTCTGCTGCGCGGCGAGCGTCATCTTGTTTTCCGACCCAATATGTTTCTTCATGCGAGGAATGAGGTCTTCCAGGTTCTCTATCAGTCTCTTTTCGACTTCTGGATCGCTTCCGTCCAGTCCTAAACCCAGTTGAGATTGGGCGCCGAGCGTCGTTGGGTGATTCTCGCCAAATGTCGATTTACAAAGCTCATAACGCCGAGAAAACAACTCATGCGCGTGCGACTTGTTCTCGGGATGGCTCAGATATAAAAGAGCCAAAGATTGCATACGCAGAAGGGTCACGGGATGATCCTCTCCCAACTGGGCAACCGAGATGTTGTAGGCACGATCTTGGATATCAAAGGCCCTGGACGCCTGCCCATTGAGCCGCAGCGCTTGCGCCAGCGATCCCAGCAAATGCATCTCTTCGAGTGCTCCATCAAGGCCCAGGGATTTCAATAGCGCGAGGTCATTTTCAAACATCGCGATTGCTTCGTCGAATCGACTGAGTTCCACAAGGACTCGGCCGTACTGTTGGCGGCAACCAATCGTCTCGATCGAATCCTTACCGTTTATCGAACTACTGAGTTCCACCGCGACTCGAAACTCGCTCAGCGCTTCTTGGAACATGCTTTGCCTGAGGTAACAGTTTCCGCTGGCTTCGAGAATTTCCAGATACCTGTGGTCCATCGTCCCCGGGTTCATTTGCCATGCCTGCTTGATCTGTTGAAGATCAGCAAGGATGTCTTTTTCACTGACTCCCAGGCTGCTGCGAGACATGGCCAGAAAATTTCGGCAATAGAGCAAGTCTCGTGGTTTCGAATCGGGCAAGTCCTCATAGATCGCCTCGGCAAACTCAAGTGACTCCACGGCTTTGTCATACAGCCCCAGTCCAAAGAAGGTTCGGCCAATGGTTGTGAGTATGGCGGCGCGGCGGCGCGGCTGATCCGCCAGCTGGGAGTCCACCGCCCCCAATGAATATTCCAAGCGCTCGGCTATCGTAATCTCTCGTCCGTCAACGGACGGATCAGGACTGCGAAGGACATCGGTCAGAAAATGATGGAGTTCGTCGGACTCCGCTGCGTTTCTTTCTGCTTCCAATCGAAGACCATTGATGTAGATCGCCGTCACAGTCGAAGCCACCATGACCAACGCGCCCAACGCCAATAATGCTGCCTGAGCCGGGCGTTTCTGACACCATCGCCACGATTTTTCCAGTCGTCCGATGGGTCGTGCCACGATGGGCTCGCCACGCAGATACCGCTCCAGGTCTTCCGCCATTTCCTGGGCAGTCGCGTATCGCTTACCCGGCGCCTTCTCCATGCTTTTCCCGCAGATCGTCTCCAGATCGCGGGGAATTGATCGTCGCACACTCCGAACGGGAGGAATGTCGCCAATCATGGCATTTTTCAAGATCGTCGCTACGGAATCGCCCCCGAACGGCGGAATACCTGCCAACAGATGATAAAGTGTCGCGCCAAGCGAATAGATATCCGCTTGGCCGGATGTTACGCTTTTGCCGCTGATTATTTCTGGAGCCAAGTACGCTGGCGAACCAACGACTTCATTCGTCATAGTCAAATCAGCCGGTTCGATTAGATTCTTTGCGAGCCCAAAGTCGGTAATCAGCGGTCGGTCTGTTGACTTCTCAATGAGAATGTTCGATGGCTTGATGTCTCGATGGACGACGCCTTGCTCATGAGCAAAATGCGTGGCTCGCGCAATCCTCGCGATGTAGCTTGCGGCAACCTTTGGGGACATTCCCGTCCCATCAGCCAACTGTTTCAAATCGAAACCATCAATGCAATCCATCGTAAAGAAAGGCTGGTCGTCCACTTCCCCCACTTCGTGAATTTGCACGATATTCGGATGCAGCAGTTTCGCCGCCGTTTGAGCCTCCAACACAAATCTGTCTAAATCTCGGGCAGAGGTTCGATGTGCGCGGATCACTTTCAGCGCGACGCTCCGATTCAAGCCTGGATCGCAAGCCCGAAAGACTTCGCCCATCGCGCCAGCACCAATGTGTTCGAGCAGACGATACTTGCCAAACTCTTTGGGCAAATCCAATGCAACCTGTGACTTCAGGCCACGGGAGTTGGGCGCTGTATCATCAAGACGACGATCTATGCTGGATACCTGCGCGAGATAGGCGTGGAGCTGCGAAGCGTGTCGCGGATGATTGGCAATCAGAGCTTCGATGGCTTCTGCCTTGCCTTCATCAATCAGATTCAGACACTGGGCGAGGATGACGTCGAAGTCCTTGTTGGGCTCATTCATTGCTGTAGATCCAAATAGCCATCAACTTCGCGTTTGTCCGAGACAAGACGAAGAATCAATTCAACGGGAACCCCAGCAATTGGCTTGGCGAATATGCGAGCCAACAGATTCAATTTAGTCCATGCGGCATGGGCTCGCCACCAACCCCCCACCTAGGGCATCGAGCAATCTCTATCAAAAAAAATACGAGGAAGTCAGTATGTACTTGCGGTCAAATACCATGCGATGACAAAATCAGGTAATGAGACACGAGAAGCCACAAATAGATTTAATACTCTCCAAATCAAAGAATGGGGACCCTTCCCAACTTGAAGAGTTGTTTTCGTGGTATCGTCCCTACCTGCGACTACGCGCGCTGACGGACCCAAGGATCAAGCGCCTGGGAACAAAGCTCGACGGATCGGATATTGCTCAGGAAGCATTGCGCAAAGCCTATCTCGGATTCGAAAAGTTTGAGGGTCATACGGAGCCGCAGTTGACTTCATGGTTTCACACCATCCTTCAACATACGATCGAAGACGCCGTTCGCGCCTTTTACGGGCCGATGCGGGATGTGACTCGAGAACAACCTTTAAACGCCGCTACAGAAAGCGCTTCTTTTGTGTTCAATGGCCCCACAGCGGACGGTTCGTCAGCACACACGCGACTTGTTCGAGGCGAATCGGCACTGATCCTTGCGAGGACCATTGACGAGTTACCCGGGGCTCAAGCCGAGGCCATTCGGCTGCGTCATATTGAGCGCAAACCACTCAAAGAAATCGCCAGACAGATGGAGAAAACCGAACCAGCCATCGCTGGTCTCCTCAAGCGTGGCACCACCAATCTTCGCGATGCACTCCGGTTGCAAGATGCTGATTCTTGATCGAAGAGCACAGGGCTAATACCGCGTCACAATTGGGAATCGAGCCCCCTGCGACTCCGATTCATTTTCCGTCGCACCCCTGCCAAATCCGGTGAAATAAGCGATTTTCGCGTTCTGCGGCATTCTTTTCATAATTTCCGACCACGCACCACCTCGCTTTTCGTTCTACCTGATTGAAGCGTCTACTCCAGCGTGCTTTTTTCGTAGGCGTCGAGATGACACTCGATCAGGAGAAACCCATGGCAAATCGCAATAAGAAACGTCGTACTAAGTCTCGGTCCAAAACACGTTTGGGCTTGGAATCGCTGGAGGAAAAACGCCTTCTGACCACCTGTGTCGACATGGAAGACTTGACGCTCGGTCAAACGTACATGGTTGGTGACAGTTTTGTTGCCGACAACACTGGATTCCAAGCCAACGTGAGGGCTCGACAATTTACCTTCGCCAATGGCAACACGACTGCCGGCGGATTTGCCCAAGTCGAAAATAACAATCTGGCTGGGCATCTTGGCCAAGACATGCAAGTCAACAACATTCTGCTCGATATGACCTTCAATCAGCCGGTCAACGACGGGCTGACTATGAACTTTGGAGAGTACGGTGGCAACCTAAATCTGGGCCTAAATGGCACCTTCACCAACTTTGACAACTTTGCCGATCTCGATGGAATGAATATCGGTGGAAGCCAGATCACCGTCGTGAACGGGTTCGGTAATGATCGTGGCACGATCAGCTTCGATGGCGCAATCAACAATCTTGCCATCGGAGGACAGGAACTGTGGATTGATCATTTGTGCCTGAACGAATCGCAACAGGGGCGGCTTGATTGGGGGGACGCTCCTGACGGGCCGAATGGACCGTTCTACAACACCCTGGCTGTAAACAACGGTGCATTCCACGTCATTGACGACAACGTCTTCCTTGGCGACAAAGTCGACCCGGAAGGCGACGGTCAACCGAATCTCGCAGCCAGCGGTGACGACAACAACGGCGCGACGCCCGACGACGAAGACGGGGTAGTCTTCCTGACTCCGATCGTTCCTGGACAAGACGCTCGAGTCGAAGTGACCGCAAACGACGATGGTTTCCTCAGCGCGTGGATGGATTTTGATCGTAACGGGCAATGGGATCCGGGAGACCAGATTTTCGCCACCGAGTTCCTGACTCCCGGAACACACATCCTCTCATTCCCAGTTCCGGACTCGGCCGAACCCGGAACGACCTACTCGCGTTGGCGCTACACCAATACGGAATTGAATATCGGTCCCGCCGGTACGGGCAACACATTCAACGAGCCGCTGCCAGGCGAAGTCGAAGACTACCGTAACAACATCCAACATACGGACAATCCTGAATGCATCGACTTTGAAGACTTGGCCTTAGGTTCCACCTTCTTCGTAGGCGACTCGTTCATCGCAGACAACACTGGGCTCCAGGCGAGGTTTACTGGAGAAGATTTTACCTTCAGCAGTGGCGCCACAACATCTGCGGGACAGGCCAGTATTCAGAACGGCGGATTGGCGGGCGACGCAGGCCAGGATGTCGGTGTCAACAATATCTTGCTCGACGTGGACTTTGGCGGCTCGATCCCCGGTTTGGCGATGGACTTTGGCGAATTCGGTGGCAATCTGAATATTGAAATCAACGGCCAGTTCGTCAACTTTGATAATTTCATCGACCTTGATGGCGCGATCATCGGCGGCACAATCGTAACCGTACCGTCGGGTGGCTTTGGCAATGATCAGGGCGAACTGCTCGTGTCTGGCACAATCAACTCCTTCAAGGTTGGCGGACAAGAGCTCTGGATCGACCATATCTGTGTTCGCGAAGGCCAAGGTGGAGAACTCGATTGGGGCGACGCACCTGATTCACAATCCGGGCCGATGTACAACACCTTGATGGTCAACAACGGGGCCGTGCATTTGATCGACAACGTTCACTTCCTTGGGGACCGAGTCGATGCTGAAGCCGATGGACAACCGTCGGTAGGAGCCGACCGAGATGACGCAGTATCGTCGGATGACGAAGACGGCGTTCGATTGTTGACGCCGATGATTCCTGGTCAGGCGACTCGTGTCGAAGTCGACGCCAATGCGGACGGATTCCTGAGTGCCTGGGTCGACTTTGATCGCAACGGTCAATGGGATCCCGGCGATCAGATTTACTCCGTGCAGTTCATCCCGGCTGGAAACAACCTTCTTTCGTTCAACGTACCCGCAGCCGCCGAACCGGGCGAAACCTACTTGCGATGGCGATTCACCAGCCAACAGTTGGTGATCGGTCCAGCCGGTCCGGGCTCGACTGCCGGCTTGATTGACGGCGAAGTCGAAGATTACCTCGATCGCATTCAGGGCGAACAGACTGACCGCCCCGATTTCGATCAGGACGGCGACTGCGATTGCGACGACATTGACGCCTTGGTCGACAACATCGCGAATGGTGTTTACGACGCCGCGATGGACTTGACCGGTGACGGAGTGCTCGACATCGACGATGTTGATGTCTGGTTGGCAGAAGCCGCTGCGAAGAACGGATTGCCTGGACCTTATCTCTACGGTGATGCGAATCTGGACGGAGTCGTGGACATCAGCGATTTCAACATCTGGAACGCCAACAAGTTCACCAACGGAGCCGGCTGGTGCGGTGGCGACTGGAACGCAGACGGAGCTACGGACGTTAGCGATTTCAATATCTGGAACACCAACAAATTCCAGAGTTCCGATAGTGCGGCTCCGATGAGCACGCCATCCCCAAATGATACGCCAAGCGACGTGGGGCTTGTGTTTGCGATGGAATCCGATTCGCCGAACACCGAAC
>CAYYHV010000075.1:9836-21857 GCA_964471695.1 uncultured Pirellulaceae bacterium | reverse complement strand
GGACTGGATTTAGAGTATGCCAAGGGCGAAGGACCGGTTATTCACAATCCGGTACGGGAATCAGCCGACATTGACCGCGTGGCACAATTGGAGAGCGTCGATTCACTTGATTTTGTGATGGAAACGGTTCGGCAGACACGTCGGGATCTTCCGGCTGACATTCCCGTCATTGGGTTTGCTGGAGCCCCTTTTACACTGGCAAGTTATGTCATTGAGGGTGGAGCCAGTCGCAACTATCTCCATACCAAAACACTCATGTTTCGTGATGAGGGTGCATGGAACGAATTGATGCAGCGGTTTGCTCGCTCAGTCACCATGTACTTGAATGCTCAGATTGCGGCTGGGGCGCAGTGTGTCCAGCTGTTCGATTCGTGGGCCGGCTGTTTGTCCGTCGACGACTATCGCCGCTACGCCTTGCCTCATGTGCGTCAGATCATCGCTAATTTGACTCCTGGCGTACCCGTGATCAACTTTGCAACGGGGAATCCCGCGCTGCTGCCGTGCCTCGCTGAGGCGCAACCGGCCGTCGTCGGAGTCGACTGGCGAGTGCGATTGGACGAAGCGTGGAAAACCGTCGGCCATGATTTTGCCGTGCAAGGGAACTTGGACCCGCTTTCACTCATGGCGGATCGAGAAACCTTGATTGAACGAGCGCACGATATCCTAAAAATGGCCAATGGACGTCCTGGGCACATATTTAATCTCGGCCACGGGATTCTGCCTCAAACACCCGTGGACAATGTCATTGCGCTGGTCGAAGCCGTGCATGCGTGGCGTAATTGATCAAACTGGTTTGTACTTTGCTATCCTGACTCGGAGTTGGTCTCTGACGCGTATTACGGGTAAGTCGGGTCATGCAAAGTGTTGATTCCAAGGAGCAAGTCGCCGGTTCTCGTTGGCGACTGCATTGGTTCACAACGCTGGTCGTGTTGTTGGTGATTGCGGTGCAAATCCTGGTAATGATTCCTGGGCACCCAGCCATCGCTTTCCCGACGTCAATTTCCACGTCGATTCAACTTAATCCACGCGGATCTTTGAGGTTCAGGCTTCGTCGAACGGTGCCTGATCGTGCCGTCATTTATCAGCACGGATGGCCTTGGGTTTATTTCAAATCCGTTCGTATCGAACCCGGAACAGCTGCGCCACAAGGTCGCCAGTTAACATTCACTGAGTTGAAAAAGGCATATGGCGATTCCGAGGAAACTCAGGACGCGGTCAAGAAGAACAGTCCATACTGGTCGCGTTTAGAGCGAGCCAATACGTTTACGTGGACCAGTCGGAGTTCTAGCCGTGTGTCGGATGAAGTGGCTCCTTGGCGAAAGAACGACGCGTGGCGACACGGTGGCGTCTATCAACGAATCGACGGGTTGGGGCTATTGCTGAACCTGCTGGTTGTTCTGGCCCTTGCTATGGCGATGGCTTACTTCGTTGAGACGTGGATGCGCAATGGGCTCAGTTTGAGTCAGTTTAATCTTGGTCAAATAATCGCTGTCATGACCATTTCTGCTCTTGTTCTACGTTGGGCGGTCATTGAGACACGGGCGCACCGTTTAAGTTTGGCAATCGAAAACTCGGTCGTACCGGTGCGTTGTACAACTTCGACGGCGAATACTCCGGTTTGGATCGCACGCTTGTGGGGTTTGAAGAACTGTACTTGGTTTAAACGCGTTTCGACCCTGAGTATCGGCGAGCCCATGTGGGTCGGGCAGGAGCAGGCTGATTTAGATGAGTTGGCCTATTATGTTCGGAATTATGGGCGGCTGACGGATCTCAGTATCGAGAAGGAAGGCTCCAAGGTCTGGAGATTTGTCGAGCAAGCGGGGCAGTTGCGATCGGTTCGCGTTTGGCAGTCCCGCCCTAATCGGCCCTACTGGGAGTCGCTGGCAACGCAGTGCCGTTGGGGAAAACTCCAGTTTATGGAGTAGCGAACTGCGGTCCTGTGGTCTGGGAATTCGACCTAAGCGACTTTTTCGTTCAATCGATTGATGAGTTGTCTGAGTCGCCCGTGGCTGCGTCGGTTGAAATGGAAGGTCAGCCTGGGCAGATCAGCCAGCTCGGGTTGGTCGGTTTCTTCGGGCAAGGCGTCAACGCACTGGAACTCGCCGTCTTTGAGGATATCCGAGAAATCCTGGTTGATCTTGGCGATGACTTCTGCGCTCGGCTTTTTGAACAGTCGAAAGACGAGCTGGTCATGCACGTATCGCATGCTGTGATAAACGCGATAGAAATTGACCATTTCGTCGATGGCTTCCTCAACGCTGTTGGTTAGCAGGTAAAGGTGGACATCTTCGGGGGAGATCATGCCCTGGTCGAGTAGTGTTTCGACGATGTACTTTTGGAAGTTGGCCCAATAAGTGCCGCCTTCTTGTTCAAGCAGGATGACTGGAACGAGATCACGCTTTCCTGTTTGCAACAGGGTCAAAACTTCGAGGGCTTCGTCGAGTGTGCCAAAGCCACCGGGGCAACAAACGACGGCTTGGCATTCTTTCACGAACATCAACTTGCGCGTGAAAAAGTACTTCATGTGGACCAGCTTGTGATCCCCGTCAATGATCCGGTTGGCATCCTGCTCGAAGGGGAGCAGGATATTCAGTCCCATCGACATCTCGCGGCCAGCACCGACATGTACAGCCTCCATGATCCCGTTGGCGGCGCCAGTGATAACCATCCACCCCTGTTCAGCGGCTTGGCGTCCAAATTCAACGGCTTGCTGATAGTCGGGATGATCGGCTGCGGTGCGAGCGGACCCAAAAACCGTGACTTTGGGGTGCCTGCGGTAGGGAGTGAATACTTTTAGCGCGTAGCGAAGCTCACGGAGCGTTCGACTGAGCAGCTTCAGGTCGCCTCGAGTCGAGCCATCGGCTTCCAATTTGTCAGCCGACTCTCGAATACGTTCGATGAGGTCCGTGGTGCGTCTTTTTGACCGAGGTGAATCTGGTTTACTGGATTCGGAATTCTTGGCCATGGGACACGCCTATAGCAGAGAAGCGGAGGTCGCGAGCGACATCCGCTGGAATGAATGTTGTTTATTTTTTCCGATTCGGGCCAAATGGAGCCGAATCAGGCCGATGGGCGACGGAAATGCTGGTAAGCGAGGATGACTTCGTAAAGATCGCTCGAAATGGTGATTTCGTCGTCACGAAAGTCGTCCAACCAGGCTCGGCCGCTATCGGCGGCGTCCGCCAAGGCAGAAATGATTTCTCCGGCTGGCACGCGTACTTCGTGTGCTTGGGGGTGATCTGTGGAGAGTACCGTTGCGGTATTACACTCTTCTTCGGGTCCACAATAGATACGTAGACGGCTGCGAATCATAGAATCCCTTCTATCTTCATATGCGATGTCCAGCGGGGCAGCTCCATCCTTAGGTGCTGGCACAACCCAAATTTGCCCATTGAACTATCATCTTTCATCGGTGGCCGTACGCCACTAAGTTGATTCTTTATCAGCCAATTTATTCAAATTACCGCCGATTGTGATGGCAGTAATACCTGCTCTCATCGCAAGCATTGCTTGACAAGCTATGTGTAGGTTCCTTAGATTTCAGGTTTTGGCGCAAGTAGTTAACTGCCCGATCTTTGCGCATTTGCCCAGTTCAAAAACCCACGCGGTATCTTGATGGAGTTCTCGTCGAAACTTGAGTTAGACGCACTAAGCAACAGTCTCAAGATCTCAATCGAGCAAGTTCGTCGAACAATTGAGCTACTTGTCGACGGAAATACGCTTCCGTTTATTACGCGCTTCCGGCGCGATCAGACAGGTGGCCTCGACGAAACGCAGATTCGTGAGATTCGTGATTTCCATAATCGCGGCACCGTTCTCGCCGAACGTAAGGACACGATTCTCAAGTCGATTCGCAGTCGCGATGAGTTGACGTCCGAGCTTGAGAAACAGATTAACGAAGCGAACTCGATCAAGCTGTTGGAAGATCTGTATCTTCCATTCAAACGCAAGAAAGAGACGCGGTCGTCACGAGCCAGACAGCGTGGCTTGGAACCACTGGCGGATGAGATTCTCGCCGGTACGACGCCAGCAGATCAGTTCGAAGCGCGAGCGGCTGAATTCATCAAGCCTGACGAAGAGTTGCCGACGACGAAGGAAGTGCTCGACGGCGTCCGCGATATTCTGGCTGAAAAATTCAGCGAGCGCATTGATGTGCGTCAGTCGTTGCGCGAATTAATGACGGAAACCGGAATCTTGACGACTTCGAAGTATGTCGAAACGGAATCGGAGTCGACGGGTGGAGATGGCCCTTCAACGGACGAAGACGCGGCTGACGCAGAATCAATAACCGAAGAACCAATGGCTTCTGAGTCTAGCGAAGCAGAACCATCCGCTGACGCAGCGACTGCGACGAGCGGTGCAACCGATGCGACGGCGGGAGAAGACCAATCGAAGGAAGGCGAGTCATCCGCGACTCCGACTGAGCCGGCTCAAGCAGTTGCCGATGGTAGCAATGGCGCAGCGGAGTCCCAATCGCCAGTGGTTGCCGAAGGAAGCACGACTGAAAACGACAACGCGACCGCCTCCGCATCATCTGATGAAGTAGGAGCGTTGGAAGCGAGCGTAGGAAAAGAAAAGGCTTTCGAAGACAAGTCGGAAGGGAATTCGGAGCAAGGCGAGGGAGGCAAGCCTAAGGTGTCCGTCGCCAAAGTCGTCAAATTGCCGGCAGGTGCGATGACGGCAGAACAACGTCGCACGCAGCGTCGTGAGGCTCGACGACGAAAACGTGAACAGCTTGAATCTTCCTTCAAGAACTACTTTGAGTACTCGGAGCAGCTTGGCAGTATTCCACCGCATCGCGTATTAGCAATCAATCGTGGTGAACGTGTCCGGGTGTTGCGAGTCCGATTGAGGGTGGATAGCGATAAGCTCTACGAGAAGTGCAAACCACTTTTGATATCCGAAGGGCACGTGCATGCCGACTTTCTGGAGGGATGCGTGCGGGATTCGCTGACGCGAATGCTGATTCCCAGTCTCGAGCGTGAGCTACGTCGCGATTTGACAGAGCGTGCAGAGAATCACGCCCTGAGCGTGTTTGCCCGTAATTTGCGTCAATTGCTTCTGCAGCCGCCTGTGCGACGACGTGTGCTGGCGGTTGATCCTGGGTTGCGTTATGGCTGCAAGGCCGCCGCGCTCGACGAATATGGCAACCTGCTCGACGACACGACGATTCATGCATTGGGTGATGCGGAGCGAGTCGCTGAGGGGCGACGTCGTATGAAAGAGCTGATAACGAAGCACAGTCTTGACGTCATTGCGATTGGGAATGGTACGGGCTGTCGACAAGCCGAAACGACGGTCGCCACGTTGCTGGAAACTGAGCTCGCCGATCATGATATTTCGTACGTGATTGTCAACGAAGCCGGCGCGAGTGTCTATTCGACAGGGCACGTTGCGGGCACCGAACTTCCGGATGCGGACGTTCGCTTGCGAGGCGCGATTTCGATTGGCCGACGGTTGCTCGATCCACTGTCGGAACTCGTCAAGATTGATCCCGGCAACATTGGAGTCGGGCTCTACCAGCATGACGTGAAACTCAAGCACCTCCAGAAATCACTCGATGACGTTGTCCAATCGTGTGTGAACTACGTCGGCGTCGATGTGAACACGGCAAGCCCTTCGTTGCTGCGATACGTATCGGGCTTGAATCAAAGAACTGCGCGCGAGATTTACGAGCATCGCCAAAAAAATGGACCATTCAAGTCTCGTGAAGACTTGAAGGAAGTCGCAGGTATTGGTGAAGCTACGTTTATTCAGGCGGCAGGATTCCTGAAAGTTCACGGCGGCGATACACCGCTCGATGCGACTTGGGTTCACCCCGAAAGCTACGATTCAGCCAAGAAGGTGCTTTCTGATCTGGATAGCACGCTGGAAGATTTGGCGGCACAAGTTCGCAAGAACGTAACGACCATGGAAGCGCCGCCAAGCGATACGGCTCCCAGTGGTGATTCGGACAAAGTCACCGAAGCAGCCACGGCTCCCGCTGAGCAAATACCGGCGGCTTCCAGCGATGATACGGCTTCGAAAGAGGAAGCATCGCCTAAAGAGGAAGCATCGCCTAAAGAGGAAGCAGCGCCGAAGGACGAGCCGCCCCTTGCTCCGACTGCTGAAGCGGAACCCGCGAAACCAGAAGCATCGCAGGCTGCTAGCGCGACTCAGAATGAGAACGGCTGGCTAAATCGCTGGGAGAAGCTTAACGCAGAAAAGATGGCGGCTGAGCTTGGCATTGGCAGTTATCTGTTTGATGATCTCGTGACGGCTCTGCGTCGACCTGGGCGTGATCCACGTGAAGACTTCCCGCCGCCGATATTCCGTCGCGGCATCATGAAGTTGGAAGATCTCCAAGCGGGGATGGAATTGTCCGCGACGGTGCTCAACGTCGTTGATTTTGGAGCCTTTGTTGACATTGGCCTGCGCGACAGCGGATTGGTCCACATCAGCCAGTTAGCGGATCAGTTCGTTCGTGACCCGCACGAGCTGGTGAGCGTTGGCGATATTATGCGAGTGTGGGTGATTGAGGTGGATAAGCGACGTCGGCGAGTTTCGTTGACTGCAATTGCTCCGGGTACGGCCAAACCCAAACCGCCACAGCAGCAACAACAGGGCGGCAAAAAAGAGCAGCGGCCTCGTCGCAGGCCTGAGCGTTCTCGTAAAAATGAGGGCGGTGGCAATAAATCGCCCCGTCGCGGAACACCTCCGCCGCGTCGAAAGAAGCCAAAGCAACCCGTCGTGCCGATCACGGACGGCATGAAAGAAGGCAAGGAACCAATGAGAACTTTTGGTGACTTGGCTCAGTTCTACAAAGGTCGCAAGGAAGACGGAAAACCGTCGAAGAAATCGGATTAGTTCGGTATGAGCGGTAGTTTTGAAGATCGACTGAAGAGGGCGATTGAGCGCGGAGAGAATCGAGCCGCTGCGAAAGAGCAAGCCGAGCTCGCCAAGGCGATGACTGAGGAGGAGCTCAAGAATCTCCATAGTAATTATCGGCTGAAGCTCTCTGATCATATCGAACAGTGCGTTGGGCAGTTGCCCAGTCACTTCCCCGGGTTTCAATTGAAAACCATTTACGGCGAAAAAGGGTGGGGTGCCGGCTGCAGTCGAGATGATTTTGCCGGCGGGAGAGGCCGCGGTCGGTCGAGTGAATACAGTCGCTTAGAGATGACAGTGCGACCCTTCTCAAAGTTGCACGTGCTCGAACTCGCTGCCAAGGGAACCGTTCGCAATAAAGAGTTGTTCAATCGCAGTCATTTTAAGAAGCTGGCCGAGGTTGATGAGGAAGAATTTCTCCGGTTGGTGGATGTCTGGGTGCTGGAGTTCGCCGAACTCTATGCCGCCAAAGTTTGATTAACCACGCAATCCCCAAAGCCCTTGTTGCAGATGGGATACATGTTCGAATCGGCTGCCCAATACGCTTTGCTGGCTGTCTGGATATTCGGACTGGGAATCGCAGTGCGGCGATTCGTTGATCGACCTGTGACATCATTATGTGTAGGTTGTGCATTTGTGCTCTGCTTTGTCGCATCCGGATTCGGTTCATCCCGAGTCGCGATTGTGGGGATGGGGTCAGCGTCCTATTGGATTCTGGCTGTGGCCTTCCTGCTGCTTATGGCTGCCGCCTTCGCTCCGGAGAACTCCAGGCACGTCCAAGAACCGGAAATCGACGTTCGTGCGGTGATTGCACAGCGAGATTTGTCGCGCAAAGTCTATAGCGACAACGTCGAGGACCCAGTGGACGATGATAACGAAGAGAACGCCAGTCGTCCGAATCTTCCTCGGTAATAAAAAAAAGCGGCAGCCTCTCGAATGATGCTGCCGCGATTTGCGCTAGTTATCGTTACGCGAAAGTTGATAGTCCAGAGACTACCACTGATCGGAAGCTCGAGGACGTTCGTCCCATGCGTTAACAATCAACGCTTCGGTGCTCCAGCGTTTCTTTTTGGAGTCGCTCATCAATTTGTTGATCGCTTCCAAAGCTTCAGCCGCCTTGATCTTTCCGCGGTAGGTGCGAGGTGATTTCCGCTTATCGAATCCAAGATAAAAGCAGTGGCGACCAGTCGCCTCTTTCATCGGTTTGATTTCGCCAAGCGTTTTGCCTTTGACAGTGACTTTGTAGCCAACATCAAGTGGCTCGAACTTAAACTTAGACATTCCATTTTCCCCATTGGTTTGATGTTTGGCAAAGCGGGCAATTGCCTGCTTCAGATCCCCAATCTGATTTATGCCAAACTGAACATTAAACACGCAACCATATCGTCTCAGATTATTGTCTATTCAACAATTAGGGATAACCACCCAACCAGTCTTTCACTCGTCACGCGTGACTGCCTCAAAGGAGGCGGTATGCGACTAAAATGAGTCATGAATTTTGAAGACTTGCATGTGACATCCTCGTCGAAGGACGACCACTGACATAGATCCGACAAAAGTTGTCGGGTTTAAGTCGTTTAACGTCGAGATGTGAAAAAACGACGGAGAATTGGCGAAAACTGCAACTGTCCTGCAAGTTTCAAGATTCGATCATTATATGGTCGATATTATCTTCGTTGGCGGGCCATTTGTGCGTTTTCTTTTTCTTCAGATTGCAGCAAAAAGGCGAATAAGTCAGCGATATCTTCCAGCATCAAGGAGTTTAGCAGTCCATCGGGCATGGAAGACTTGTTTACGGGTAGGATTTCTTCGATCTCCTCCTCGGGAATTTCCAGTTCTTTGCCGTCGCTGGGAACGATACGTTTTGAATTGTCGCCGCCAGCGATCAGCAGGCCGGTGTGCTGCTTTCCGTCCGTTGTGTAGAGCGTGTGGGACCGATACTGGTCGGAAACGACTTGGGATGGGTAGATGATCGCCTCCACGATTTCCCGCAACTGGAATCGACGGTTGAGCGTCGTCAGATCAGGCCCCAAGTTTTTGCCTACGTCGCCATGAACGTGACAAGACGCACATTGGGCTGCGACAAAGACATTGGCACCCCGTGTAACGGAACCATGTTTTCCTTCACTGCTGGACAGGAAAGTTAGGATGTCATCGTAAGTCCAGCGATTTTTGCCGTTTTCTTTGGGCAGCTCGGCAAGTGGATTGTAGGGATAGGTTTTCTCGAACCAGGTTTGCCAAGCGCGTAGTCGTGCTTCCCATTCAAATCCTGGGTCCGCCGGAGTTGTTTGTACCCAGTGTTCGAGCAAGTCGGCTGCCAGATTTCCACCATTCTCTTTCAGTCGCAATCCGCAAAGAATGACTTGGCGCAAGTGCTCCGCCGACTCGGGTGCGAAATCTACAGCCTTGAGCTTTTTCAGGACCTCACGTGCCGGGTCTCCATCAAGAATGGCGATAGACCGGACAAGGTAGTCCCAGTTGCGTCCTTCGGGAAACTGGGCCAGCGCCATCGCAATCGCGGCTCGTCGTTCCGGCTCACGATCATACATTTTTCGCAGATAGGCCATGGCTTCGGGCAGACCGCCTCGAGCCATCACAGCGACGATACCGACCCGGAGTTTGTCAAATTCCGGTCCACGTGAACGTCTAATTTGGCGGTCGAGTTGTTGAAGTATTTCCAGATTCTCTTCGTCGGATTCTTCAGGCAACTTGAAGAGGCAACCCAATGCAGCTTTGGGCATCAGGTCTCCGTTTTCCAGAATCGACGACAATTCTTGAACGTCAACATCTTTGACAATATCTTCGTTGATAAGGTCGATATATCGAGAGAGGTTCTTACCGCCCTCGGCTTGCCCGGCAGACTCGAGGAACGTCAGTAGACGTGCGCGCTGTGTTCCGGTCCAGCCGCGTTTAATGAATCGCAACTGAATGGCAACATGAATCCGTTCTTCCGCTGCGACGGGTGAATCGAGATAGTCCAACATCGAGGTAATTGCGTCGCTGTTTTGCGTGAAAGCCAACAGTCGTGCAAGTTCGCGATTGATGCGAACGTTTCCAGCAGGAAATTCGCGCAGCAGTTTTGACTGGAGGTTGGCAAAGTCTTCGGGTTGTAGGTCGGCTCGTTCGATGGTTACCTGCACCAGCCTCAGCAGGTCAATAAAGTCTGCATCACTGATAAACTGATTCGTGAGTTGTTCGAATCGTCGAAGGATGGCCAATCCTCGTTCACGAGTTGGCGTAGCGATCATCATGGCCATACCGCCTTGGATAAAGGATCGGGTCTGGCTGGTACTGATGACTTCGCTCTGCCAATCCTGCGTATGATTCCCTTCGAGTACGCGACGCGCAGCCCAGGATTCAAAACGGTTTGGCGAGTCCAGCATGTGACGCAAGTTCGCCAATGGGACTTGTTGCCCGGTGCGGGCCAGCGAATCGCAGGCTTGGCGTCGAACAAAGCTAGAATCGTCCCGGAGCATTTCGATCAATCGCATCGTCGAGATATCGTTGCCGATCAATCCAAGCAGATAGGCACAACGGTTGCGCACAATCGACTCTCGATCAAGCGAGTATTCGACAAGTTCTACATCCGAGGGTGGTGGGCCCACGAGATGCATCAGCTGCAGTGCCTGGGCTCGTTCGCTGGGTGAATTGCTTCGATTGGCGACAAATTGCCGAATACCTTTTCCCCATTCCTGTTTCATCGTGTGGGCCAGAGTCGAAACGGCCTGACGTGCCCAGGCGGATTGAAGTTGGGGTTGTTGCACAGCCATGCGGATTCCCGCAGGTTGAGGAGGGTTTGCGACGGGAGTGGTTGCGACAATTCGAAAAATACTTCCACGTGTTCCTCGACCACCGGTGCAGAAATACAGCCAGCCATCAGGACCAACATCGATGTCGGTGACGTTAAGCGGCTTGCCTCTCAGAAATAGTTCTCGCGTCGTTTGGTATCCACCGCCGTCTCGTGCCGGCCAGAAAGCGTTGATTTCGCCCTGTGACCAATCGCAGGAGAAAAGGGCGCCACGGTACTTTTGTGGAAAACTAGTATGGTTGTAGAAAACGCAACCGGTGGGTGAGCCTCGACCGGTTTCATGAAGGGGTGGCAAGGAGTCCAGCCAGTAGTCAGGCCATTTCGAGTTTCCACTTCGCCAACCGTATTCGCCACCCATGGCGATGTGCAGCAGGCGCGTCGGTCGGTGCCATGGAGTTCCCAAGTCGGATTCCATATCGGAATCGTGGGTGAACAAATCGCCGTCTTTGTTGAATGCCAAATCGTACGAGTTGCGGAGGCCGCCAGCGACGAGCTCGACGTGACGCCCATCAAGATCGACTCGCAAGACACCGCCGCCTGGGGCTCGGATTCCTTTGGCATGGCCAAGAGGGTCTTCGTATCTTGGCTGCGTGATATCGCCTTCGTAATAGTCATGGTGGGGACTGGTCATGGCGAAAGGCTGGCGCAGTCGTGTGTGGTTGCCAATCGAGACGTAGATCATACCATCGGGACCGAGGGCCAATCCGTGCGGACCATGTTCTCCCAGCCGACCAGCAAACTGAACCAGCGCCGTGACTTGTTCATAGTCGCCGTTGCGATCGCGGTCTTCAAGCTGATACAAGCCGCCGCCTGAAGGGCCATCGCCGATAACGTAGACTCGACCAGAAACGGAAAGGATTCCCTGGCAACTGGTCACGCGTTCGCAGCAGACTCGAACTTTGTCCGGAGTGTCATTGTCATTGGAGTCATAAACCATCAACAACGGTCCGCCTTCTTGCGAGGCAAGAATCTGGCCAAACTCGTTGAATGTCATCGCGATTAAGGAGTCGGTATCCGAATGACCAGCAACATGTTGGATCTGAAATCCAGGTCGCACGGCAAACTCGGGGCTGTCTTTGACGGGAGCTGCGGCGATATCTTGAGGCGTCTTGGCCATCTCGCGTCCCGGCATCGGAGCCATCGCCCGTTCGGGCATGGGGGCAACGGAGCGAGGCGGTGTGGTATTTGCCGTTTCGCCCAATATTGCTTCCGGAGTCGCCTTGGCTGCGAACTCTTCCCGTGCATTCTGTTCCTCTCGAGAGCGAGAAGGCAGGGACGGAATCGAAGAGGGATTGCTAGAGTTGGCAATGAGGCTCGAAAGACTACCGTCGCGCGATCGCGAGCCG
>CAYYHV010000075.1:0-9770 GCA_964471695.1 uncultured Pirellulaceae bacterium | reverse complement strand
TCATTGCGCACCTTGGTGACTTGTTCGCTCATGGGAGTCGCCGGTGTCAGCTCCTGCGACTTGCGACTGCCTCCAGGTCCGTCGGTGCGTCCGAACGGCCCCAGGTTACGAGCCGCACTCCAGCGACTGTCCCGGTAGCTCGTGGTATTCCAAAGCGGAAGCACTCGCAGATTGGTTCGCCATGTGGGATTGCTAAGGTAGATGCGAGCCTGTTCGTCGGCTGTATCGATGCGGATTTCGCATGCGAGTCCGGCCGTTTGTCCGTTACGGTTATCGACTTTGAAGGCAATGACGTTCTTGCCCGTACGCAGGAGTGACGTTATGTCATGCTCCGTCATCTTTTTGGAATCGCTGCCGCTCCCGGCTGGTTTACCGTTCACAAACGCCGAGTAGACATCGTCAGCCGCAACCTTAACGACGGCTTTCTTGAAGCTCGGCAGATGAATGGCTTTGCGGAAGTAGCAGGTTGATTGGGGAATTTCACCTGGCACGTGCTCGGGGGACCATACCCACTGGGGGATCATTGTCACGCCAGGCGGCTGTGCCGTGACGGCGGAAGACAATAAGATGCCCATCAAGGCAATCGTTACGAAAAAGCCCGTGACTCGAAACGAAGTGTTGAAAGCCTTATGCATTGGAAAGCAGCCTTGCGCGTTGCAACGAACGGATAACAACTCACGATCTTTGCGGAATCGGAGATTGGCCGGGAGAGTAATCATTACCCGGTCCTGCAAGCAACAGAATTCTGCGCAAGTTGAAGGCGATGGAGCCTGAGGTCGCCGTGGCGGATACCCAGTCGCGAAAGGCGTCACCAGACCGCTAGCAGTTTTATCTGCCGCAGCGCGCTTTTGTCGAATCGGATGTCGGCTACGCGGCGCGAGCCAACGTGGGGCGAGCGTCGATTCTGCCGGCGAAACGATCCAGGAAAGTCTCCGCATCGGAGATGCTGTAAATCGTCGGATCGAGCCGGACGCTGATACTGAGTTGATTTCCGTACGTGTTGACGAACAGTCCGGCTCGTGTGTTTGGACGCAGAGCCGTCGTGCCCTCGAATTGATGCATGATCAAGTTTCCGACTCGAATCAGTCCATTTTCTCGTGGGAATCGCGTGCGGAAGCGACGTGATGGATCGCCCAGATTGCTGAAAGCCGCAGTGGCAAGGCATCGTTCGGGAGAGAAAACCAGTGGCCAGAGGCCTGTCACCTGCATGATGGCGAATTTCTCCAGCAGGCGGATCGGTAGCTGTGCGTTCTTAGCAAGTGCCGATTGGGTCGCGACGGCTCGCAGCGATTCCTCACCCATATCCGGTGCATTGGAAGGACGATCCACAAATGCGTAACTCATGCGGTTCGTCAGCCCCATCTGCAGGTCAGTTCGACCCCTCAGGTTGACCGGGACCAGGATGCGAATCGGCTGTTCGGAATTATCGGAATTCCATTCGCGGATTACGGTGGACAACGCGTTGAGCAAGAAGTCGTTCATCGTGGCGCCAACCGCCGCGGCGGATTTTCGCATGTTCAAGCATGCATCGCGTCCGAAGACTCGCGTCACGAAGCGACGTGGTTGCCAACTGTGACTGCTCGCTGTGTACTGAGTGACGCCCAGCTTTGTTGGCTGGAGAAGCGAAGTCGTGATGGTTCTCTGGATGTCGGTAATCGCTGACGCAAGTTGGTTGCTCAGTGGACGCTTGGCTTTGGGGAATACGCCCCGCTGCGTCAGTTGAAGCGGGTCGTTGGGAGGCAAAGACGTTTCGTTGGGGTCGCCTGAGTTGATTAGATTGGCGTAAATGGCAAAGATGTCTTCCATGTACGAAAGCCCGCCCGCCCCGTCACAGCATGAGTGATGAAACTCCGAATAAACATTCGACTGATTGCCGCGCTGTTGGACCCATAGCCGAACGCCGGTCTCCCTTTGGAGGTCATAGGGAACACACGACGCGAAATCCGTCGCGTCGGCTTCACCAATCCAGCGAACAGTGCATTCCGTATCGGCAGGTTCCCACTGTAATTTCCCGGCATCGTTGGGGACGATGTTCGCTTCAATGAGAGGATGCCGACGATTCGCGGCAGCCGTGGCTTCTGTGAAGGCTGCGCGATTGACTCGACCGTTGAAGCGAAAGATCGCTCCGCAACTCATTGGATAGTTGGGCCACGAGTCATAATGCGTCATGGCTTCGAAGGGAGCCAGCGGTAGTGGGAAAAGCCGATCTATGGCAGGCGAGCAAGTGCCATTTCGGCGTCGCGAAGCGCTGCTCTGTATAGAGAGGACTGTTGGTGGAAGCGAGTCAGCCAAGTCGATATACCCGTAATCATCGAGGTCATGCTTCTGTTGCTAGCATGGGGTGGAGATTTGATGCCCACCCATCAGGAGTTTCGACTACGGTGACAAAGTGCTTCAGCCAAACTGAGACGATCAAAGGAATCCTGTGGATTTTCTCGATCTTGAACGCTTTATTGGTGCTTCGGCAAATCGTTTGGCATTCTTGAGAGACTAGACAGGCCATGTTCTGACGCAAGGCACTCGATCATGCCCAGCGTATCTTCCGTCACATGAGTCATGCGAACTTGCCAGAGAGATTGAAATTGGCCGGTCGAATCGAAGAGATCATTTCCGTACGATGAGAGCACCGCTTCACAGATTTGGCTGTTCAGGATCTCGTTGGGACATTTTGTGGTAAAGCTTGATTTGAAAGTCGATCGCAACGAGCTCATCAGGAGCGACTTGACGGCTTCTTGTGAAGTCTCCCGGGACTTGAGGCTGGACGAAAAATCGTGGACCCGTGCGGCGTCGAATGCGAATTCGTTCACTTGACAACCTCGGGCGACATAGCCCAAGAGGACATCTGTCCATCGTTCGGAGCTGCGTCGCATTCTGTCGATGGTTCGTAACGAGCCCGAACGTAGAATCATCTTGTTAAATACCAAGCGTAACAATCGTTGACGCAAATCAAGATGATTGACGAGTATGCTGCGCACGAAAGGTTCGATAGTACCGGATTCGTGTCGCCGGTCAGATTCGCATCCGATTGCCGCCCAGATACGAGTCAGGACTTCGCTGGAGAGGATCTCTTCCGCCAGTGGTTGCAGGGTTTCCCACTGCGACTCGATTTCGTTTGGGGAAGGCGAGCAATCTGTGGCGGACCGCTCTTCTAGTTGCCTAAGTGCGGTCGCCCATGCATCCAACCGATTGCGACTGGCGAGCCAATAAGACTCGATACCAGAGGCTGATATGGCCTGATTGGCTCGGAGAAATGCTTCTCCATGGTAGGCCGCGATGGCGGCTAGCTCCACGATGATTTTCGCTTGCTGATATTCGCTTGACATGGGGATGTAGCCGACACGTTGAGTAGTCTTGTGCGGGGTGAGGCCCGAGGGGACGAGGGCCCCACCGCCGACAAGAGAAAAGTAGTGAGTGGCAGAAGGCAGTTGCAAGAGGTGTGCCAGCGAGGAAAACGAATCAAATCGTTCAGGTTGGACGAACTGATAGGGTTCGCGCGTGGTCGATTGGCAACGTGTGGCCAAATCACATGATGTTTTTTTTAACGGCGTTGAGTTAGAGCAACCTGGAATCAGAGTTTTCGCGTTACGATCGTCAGAATTGGGCGTTTGGCTTTCTTGTCGAACCAGAGTTTGGACGTACCCCGCAACCTCAATTGCTGGCGAGGTTTCAATGCGCCGAGTTTGGCGATCTCATTGGTAATCGTCTTTGCCTGTATGGCAGCTCGTTTCCATGCCGAGGTCGCAGGCGTCGTTGCCCAGACAATCACTTCAACCCGATAATTGGGTTGGTACAGTAGCGGAATGACTTCGGCCATCGCGGCGCGATACTCTTCCGTTAGCAGCGTCCCGTCCGTTCCCATCTTGTTGAAGTAGTCAAATACCGCCTCGCCGCGAACGTCCGGTTGTTCTTTGAGTTCGGAGAGCTTTTCGAGCTCGTTGATGAATCGCTCAAAATCTTCTTTCTCCCGGTCGATGACCCGCACGCCGTCGTCGGTCTTGTCAGGACCGAGTGCCGAGCCATCAGGTTCCTTATTGTCTTCACTGGGTACGACATAAAGCGGTCTTGAGTCATCCATTTTGATCAACGACTTTTGTCGATCTTCAATGAGATTGGTTTGCATGCCCCCAGAGGCCATCGTTTTCATGAAGGAACCTGTGCCCGCATGCAAATTGGCACCCGTTTGGTCCTGCGCCAATGAGTTTAAAACGATAAAGAAGGCCAGCAGCGTTGTCATGGTGTCCCCAAAGGACATCAGGTATGCGTTGCTTGGTCCACTGGGGGGCGGTTTCTTCTTGCGTGCCATGGCAACTATTCTTACTTGTCAAAATTCCAGAGTCGCGAAAACTCGATTGCCATCTTGGTCGGGTCGGCATTGGGGTTGGACTGAAGGGTGACTCCGATACGACCAAATGGAAGGTTGGCAAGTTCCATCAGAGCTCGACCGAAAGCGATCGCTCTTGGTATGTCTTCTTCTCTCACGACTTGAAGATTGATCAAGAAGGGACCTTTCCTCAGGTGCTGAGCAAACTTGCGCGCCATGGCCATACCAAACGACGTAATATTCTCATTCTCATCGATCAGGGCAGGGAGGCTGAGTTGGATATCGCGTGTCGTTTCCAGCTTGTGTTCGAGTTTTTGATCTAGCGACTCCAATCCATTCGCCAACGAAGCGTTCGACGGATCGGAGTTGATGGGGGGAGTCTCGGTTCCACGGGTTGTCAGTCGACTGCTGCGCGGACGTGTGCGGAGCAGCAAAGAGTCGTTTTCCAATGCTGAGTCGGCTTTCTTCAGCAAGCCCGTTGCTCCACCATCCCCGAAAACGGCTGCCTGCATACGTTCAAACTGCTCCGGCTCGCTCGTCGCGAAGGTAAGCAGGAGAATGAAGAACGTCATGAGTAGCGTGATCACGTCACTGTAGGTCATGAACCATACGGGACAGTCACCAGTTGGCGCGGGGGGTGGTTTTTCTTTTTTTGCCATGATTCACGTGGTTTTGAGGCAGTCGTCGATGAGACCAATCAGGCTGCCGTTTGGGCCTGAGATTCGGACGCCGTCCGTTCTCGCGGTGACAGGAATGCGACCAGTCGTTCCTGGATGGCTCGTGGTGTTTGGCCGTCGATCAGCGACAGGACACCCATCATCATCAACTCGCGAATCATCGTCTCTTCGCTATTTCGATATTCAAGCTTGCCCGCCAGTGGAATGCAGAAAAGGTTGGCCACGACGGCACCATAAAGTGTCGTCAAAAGGGCGGTCGCCATACCACCACCAATTTTCGACGGATCGTCGAGGGTACCGAGCATTTGGACCAGACCGATCAGGGTTCCAATCATTCCGAAGGCTGGTGCAGCGGCTCCCAGCGAGTCGATGATCTTTTTACCGACGACATGGCGTTCGCCGATGTAGCCGATTTCGGTTTCCATCACGTTCTGGATTTCTTCGCGCTCCGAGCCGCCGGCAACCATTTCCAGTCCGCGACGCATAAAGTCGTCTTCAATCGCTTCGATCTTTTCCTCGATGGCAAGAATTCCATCACGTCGTGCGATGGCAGCCAATTCTTGAAACTGCTCTATCACGTCCTTCGAGTCGGGGAGTTTCGTCAGGAAGCACTTCTTGACGACGCCAATGAATCCCAGCATGTTCTTCATCGGGAAGTTGATGAAAAGCGCGGAGAAGGCTCCACCAATAACGATCATCAACGATGGGATATTGATGAACGGACCCAGTCCACCACCGCCCATGGCAATGGAAGCTAGAATGAGGCCGACGCCTGCAATCAATCCGAGAAGTGTTGCAATATCCATTTTTCCGTCCTTGGAAACTAACGATGCTTAGGCTTGCTCTGGTTCCGGCTAAAATCAGCCTTGGGAGCAGGGACGCGATTCTGTTTTGATCGAGTTCGTTCTTCGCTGGCGTCGATGGCAACGACTACCGGCTCGCTGAATTCACGAATGCCACGCGCTCCGAGCATGACGATGGCATGGCGTAACCTCGAAATCCGCCTGCGCAGGCCGAATCTCATGGAGTTGGTGGCGCGAATCAGTCGTTTCGATATGGGTGGGTGATCAGCAACCAGCTCGGCGATATCTTCAATATGGAACTCGCCGTTGGATCCCAACTCATAAAGTCTTCGATACACATCCCGTTCCTCGGGTGTTGTCGGCGCAATATGCGGCGCGTCCAGACGATATCTGGGGCGGCTGAGATCTTTGGTGATGGGCTTCGGCTGCTTAGACATAGTCGAGTAGGCTGAGTTCAAACATTTGAGCAGTGGTGGCGTAGGTAAACTGGAGCAAGTTCTGTTCGGATTGAAGTCGCACGACGGCTTCTGTTAGATCGGCTCCCGAAATCTCCGAGATGACGCGCTCTAGTTGGAGTTGCACGTCTTCGTTGCGAATTTCCATACCGTCAAGGTGTTCCAGTGTGGTCGATTGTTCACCGACGACATCGAGGAAGTGAGCGGAGAAATGATCGAGTCGTCCGATCGCTTCATCGAGCGATGCCTGGAATTGCGATTCACTCAAGCTTGGACTGTCGATCAGGGCAGTCTTGAAATCATCCAGCACCTGGAAAATCGTTGAGCCGCCGCTGTCAAAGATCTCGCTGCCGGCGTATGAGGTGTTTACGGTCATTTCTCGGCCGACAACCACGGACTGCCTTGCATCGGTGCCGTTGTAGACGACATCGTTAAGGGTCGAATCCACTTCGAAGGGGCGTGTCGTGACCGAGGTGCCTGAGAACAGGAAATCATCACCGAGCTGGGAATTCGCGACTCGTAACAGATGGTCGTGAATCTGTTGTACCTGGTCTGACAATAAGTCCCGCTCGAATTCTCCAGAGCTGGATAGCGCAATTGATTTCGCCTGCACGACGAGGTCTTTGGCTTCGATCAGTCGACTGACGCTGGTATTCAAACTAAGTTTGGCTGCCTGGATGTTGTTATTCTCCGACGCCAATCGTTGTTCGTCGTTGCGATGGGAGAGGAGCGACCGCATCTTCACGGGATCATCCGAGGGTCGATTGATGCGCAATCCCGTTTGTAGCTGTTCTTGGTATTTTGCAGTCGCTTGATTGTGTTGGCGCGCAGCGCGGAGGGCCTGCGCCATGCGGGAAAGCGACGTTACTCGATAGTTATTCATCGTTAGGCTCGCGACTAGATGATTCTCATCAACTCATCATTGGTTTCGTTAATTACAGATATGAACCGCGCTGACGCTTCAAATGCTCGTTGATACTCGATCATTTTGAGCATCTCTTCATCAGGATCGACTCCGGAGAGGCTGGCGATCTGTGAGTTGAGATTTGCCGTCACCGCTTCAAGCCCTTCACCCGTTCTTCGGAGCGAAGCCACATTGGAACCCACGCCTGCGGTGATATCTGCAAGGTGCTGTTCGGGTGTCAAGTCGCCCAGAATGGCATTGGTCTGCCATCGTTTCGCAATCATCGCCGTCAGGTTGTCCGAGTCACCGGGTTCGCCGGTGATCGAAGTGGCGAGGTGGGAGTGCGATTTGAGAAGCGTGCTGTTGACCCCAATCGTCGCTGCGTCGCTTCCGCGGAAGAATGTATTCAATCCGAGTGAAGTCAACAGACCGGTTCCGTCAACAACGGCGGGCGTGTCGGCCGTGGCTCCGGGAAGCCCCGAGAAGTCGAAGGAATAACCACTGTTGGCTGAAATGACGAGTTGGTTGTTATTCACCGATGCCGAAATGTTCGCGACACTGAGTTTGGTCGCGAGGCTATCGAGCGTATCGACATTGATATCAATGCTGACTTCGTGGAGCGTGCGTACTCCTGTGGCTTGATCAAGCACGGTGATCGGCAGCGTGCCGCTCGAGAGATCTTCGGCACCTATGAAGGAACTGAGTAGGTCCGCCGAATCGTAGACTTGCGCCACGCTTGTTAGTTGCGTCAGTCCACCGTTTGGGCCGACACCACGGGAATGTTGTTCGTTAATCGAGTTGATAAAGGCCTGTGCCAGAAGATCGAGTGATGCACGCGTGTCGGGTACCGTCTGATTGATGTCAGCCAGTAGTGCTCCCAGCCGTCCTTCGGAGATATTAATGGGATTGTCGACGCCTTTTCGGTACAGGTGTACGCCGTCAGCCGTCTCGCGAAGTTCCAAGGTTGCCGGAACCGTCAGCCCCAGGAGCACAGCGCCTCCGCCGAGGCTGGCAGTGTCGGCTCGTGGGTCGATGGTGACATTCGCGTAACCCGCCAGTTCCTGATAGAGCGCGTCACGTTTGTCTCGCAAGTCGTTGGCGGTGCGACCTTGGTTCTCGGCACTGGTAATCTTCTGATTCAGTCGCTGGACTTCGGAGGTCAGCTCGTTCACTTGCTCGACGATCGCTTCGGCCTCGATCTTCAGGCTCGAACGGACGCGACTGAGCTCGGAAGTCAATCTAACGAATGTCTGGGACAACTCGTCAGCTGCTCGCACGACATCCCGCCGAGCCGTTTGGTCGTGAGGTCTCGCTGACAATTCTTCCAGTCGACTGAAGAAATGGTTGAACTGATCCGGGAGCGAGCCTTCGCCAGTCGCCATCAGCGACTCCAGATGCATCGCCGTTTCCAGCTGTGCGGTGTTGAATTCCGTTGCGCCAGTATATTCCAGCAACGACATCTCCAGCAGTTCCGATCGGACGCGTTCAATGCTGTGAACCTGAACACCGGTGCCCAACTCGAAGCCGCCGATATTGATCGACGGCCGATCCGACAAACGCAAAAGCTGCCGATGGTAGCCGGGCGTATTCGCGTTGGCAATATTCTGCCCAACGAGGTCGATGCCCACTTTGGCGGCGCGAAGTCCCGTGAAGCCGATGGATAGATCATGTGACATTGCTGCTTACTCCCGTGTTGATTTCGTTGCCAGGGGAGGCGAACTCGGTGAGTGGATGTTGCCGCTGGATGTGTAGCGATCGCTGGTTGTGTCTTCGCCCGTCAGGCATTCAAGAACCTGGCTCAGGACTAACATCCCTTGTTGCACGACCGCCATGTTCGTCTGTGCCAGTCGCGAGGATTCGTCCGCCAGCACGGACAAGCGGTTTCTTCGATTGAGGACTTGCGTGCGATCCGGCTCCGGCAGTGTTTCGGCCCAGGACAGGATGCTCACGGTGTCTTCCGAGATGGCTTGATCCATCGCGATCTGCCCACGCAGGCGTTGGCGTTCCTTGCGAACTCGAGCCACATCCTTCATTCGGCTCTGTTGAGACTCGATGAGCATCGGCAGTCGTTGCGTATCGTGTTCACGCAAGGCTTGCGCAACTTCGGATAAGGATTGGTTCAAGGCGTCGAGCGTTTCGATCTCTTTTTCGAGATGAACGACGCAATTCTCTGGCAATGATTGGGCCATGGTCTCCGCGGTGTTCACGCCGAATTCTCCTCTGCATTGCGGGAATAGCTTTCCAGCGCGTGGGCCAAACCGATCCCACCGCCTTTGGCGATCTCCTCGCCAAGGTATTGATCAAACATGCTGCCCAGCGCATCCGATTTGTCGCCGGGGAACAGTCCTTCGCCGCCGAGCGTCTGGCGCATGGATTTGATCAGTAACGAAGCAAACATGCTTTCAACTTGTTCCGCCGTCTTTCCGTTGATCGGGTTGTCATCGTTGCGGTCAGCCATCGTCTGGAGCGACTGCAATTGGGCACTGCTTACTGGGGGAGCGAATCCAGGTCCATCCATGGTCATGTGACTCCGGCAGTTCGGGTTAGTGGAAAAGTAACTCTGCGTGCAACGCTTCGGCGGCATGCAGTTGTTGGAAGATGGCGCTCAAG
>CAYYHV010000074.1:7830-21891 GCA_964471695.1 uncultured Pirellulaceae bacterium | reverse complement strand
AATCGATTCACCTGCAGCCGATGTGGGGGGTAAGCCCTGAAGAAATCCCGCTTTATATGAACGCCTCCGATGCGATGTGGATGACGTCCAGCATCGAGGGCTCGCCGAATGTTGTCAAAGAAGCGATGGCTTGCAATCGCCACATTGTTTCCGTGCATGTTGGCGACACCATGCATATGTTGCGTGATGTCCCAGGGTGTCGGCTTGTTGACGAACGATCCGCAAGCAAACTCGCCCACGCCATGGTTGAGTTGCTCCAGACTGGCGAACCCTCGGGGGGACGCGCAGCCATCCTCGAACGTGGCCTCGACCTCGAATCGGTCGCCCAACAAGTCGTCGACGTTTATCGACTGGCCCTCGGAATCACCAACCCGAATTGGCAAGTTGTCGAGAAAACGCACACCCGTTCCTCGCTACTTGCTCGAGTCGAGGATTAACCTATGTGCGGAATCGCCGGCATCATCCACGACACCAATGAGAATCAGTTGCAATCCACATTGCAACGAATGACGAATGCCATCCTTCATCGGGGCCCAGACGAAGCGGGATTCTACGTTCATAACAACGTTGGCCTCGGCATGCGACGACTGAGTATCATCGACGTCCAAGGGGGCAAACAGCCGATCGCCAATGAGACTGGCGACGTCCAAGTCGTCTCGAATGGTGAGATTTATAATCATCGCGACTTGCGCAAGCCACTGGTTGCCGCAGGTCACCTGCTAAAATCACATACCGATACCGAAGTCATTGCTCACCTTTACGAAGACGCAGGCACCGATTGCTTCCGGCAGATGCGGGGAATGTTCGGAACCGCAATCTGGGACAATCAAAAGCAACAGTTGGTGCTGGGGCGCGATCGACTGGGCAAAAAGCCGCTTTACTATGCGTTTGGCGACGACGGCCAATTCCTTTTCGGTTCAGAGATCAAGTCGCTCCTTGCAGCCGACGGTTCGCTGCGCGAACCCGACTATACTCGACTGGCCGAGTACCTCCAATTTGGATACATCCACGAACCCCATACGTTTTATCGCCGCATCCACAAGATACCGGCTGGACACTATGGCGTCTGGAAGAACGGCAAGTTCTCGACGCATTCTTATTGGGACCTTGAGTTCAAACCTGACAACTCGCGATCTTGGGAAGACTGGACAGCCGCCCTCGATGCGGCGGTACTTGATGCCGTATCGGTACGATTGGAGAGCGAAGTTCCTTTGGGCGTCTTTCTCAGTGGCGGCATTGATTCGAGCGCCATCGTGGCGTACGCTCACGCGGCTGGATTGTCCCCACTCCGGACCTTTACGATTGCCTTTGATCGCCCCGAGTGGGACGAATCAGACGATGCCCGCCAAGTCGCTGAGCATTTTGGCACCGAGCATCACAACCTCGAGCTGACGGAAGCGGAATTACGTCGAGACTTTGCCGACACACTGGCAACCTTGACTCGTCACTTTGATGAACCTTTCGGCGACGACTCGGCGCTACCAACCTTTCACGTGTCACGACTCGCCCGCAAACACGTCACCGTGATTCTCAGTGGCGATGGCGGCGACGAATTGTTCGCCGGCTACTCATCCTATCAAGGCGCTATTTTTGCTCAACAGTATCGTTGCCTGCTGCCCGCGATGTTGGGCAAGTCCATTATGCCGTCACTCGCCGGAACATTGGCCAAATGCTTGCCGGGACGATTCCGTTATCAAGCGTTGCGAGCACAAAAGGTGTTCCGCGAAAGTGCCCTGCCCTTTGAGCAATCGGTAAGAGACAAAGCGTCCATCTTTACCATTGGCGAATTGAGCTCCCTACTCGACGAAAGCGTCTTTGCCAACTGTGCCTTAGCTGGTCGACAACATTTACCAGACAAAATGTGGGAAGTGCTCCAATCCGATCGAGACGTCGTCAGTCGGCTGTCGGAGATCGACCTTCACACGTACATGCGTGACGACATTTTGATGAAAGTCGATCGAATGAGTATGGCTAACTCACTCGAAGTTCGATCGCCGCTGCTCGATCACAACGTGGTTGAACTGGCGGCGTCCATGCCGACGGACGTCAAACTCAAATCGACTCGGACCGGCTGGATCGGCAAAGCCGTACTTAAAGAGGTCCTGCGCAAGAAGTTGCCAAAGCGAACGATACGCAAACGCAAGCAGGGTTTTGCCGTGCCGCTCCGCGACTGGTTCCGACATGGATTATCTGATGTCGTCGGCGACTATCTGCAGTATGGCGGCGGCCGATTACCAACCGGCGTATTCGCACCTGAAAAAGTCAACGAAATCCTTAAGCAGCATCGGCAGGGAACTCACGATCACGGGCGAAAAATCTGGTTGCTACTCAGCCTTGCTTCGTGGAATGAGCAGTATGGTGCGTCGCTTCCCGATAACGATAACCGACTGGTTTCGACTCCTTAATACTGAACGAACTATGTGTGGAATTACCGGCTACATCAATCTGGATAGTACACAGCCCGTAGATGCTGCGGCGCTGCCCGCGATGTTACGTGCCATCGAGCATCGCGGACCCGATGATGAAGGCCGCCTGATCGACGGACCACTCGCAATGGGAATGCGTCGGTTGAGCATTATTGACCTCGCCGATGGTCAACAGCCGATCTACGACGAATCAGGGCGTTATGGGGTCGTTTTCAACGGAGAGATCTATAACTACCGCGAGCTTCGCGCAGATCTGATTTCCCGAGGCCACAAGTTCCGCACACAAAGTGACACCGAAGTACTTGTTCACCTTTTCGAAGAGTCCGGTCCGGCCTGCGTGGACGAGCTGCGCGGTATGTTTGCCTTTGCCATCTGGGATTCTCAAGATCGCGAACTGTTCATTGCCCGCGACCGGATGGGCATCAAACCGCTTTACTATACCGAGCGCAACGGGAGATTGTACTTTGCGTCGGAGATCAAATCGCTGCTGACGCATCATGAAGTGAGCGCCCAACTTGATCACCGTGCATTGAGTGAGTACCTTTCGCTCAAATACGTTCCCGCGCCACGTACGATGTTTGCCGGCATCGCATCGTTACCACCAGCCCACAGTCTGACTGTTCGACGAGGAAGTATTGAGACTCGCCAGTACTGGGACGTATCGTTTGCCAAACCCGATACAAAAATCAACGAAACCGAAGCCGTTGAAGAGCTACTGCGACTTCTTCGGGAATCCGTGCGTTTACGATTGCGAGCCGACGTTCCTTTCGGCGCTTTCCTCAGCGGTGGAGTCGATTCGAGCACCATCGTTGCGCTGATGTCCGAGTTCATGACTGAACCCGTAAAAGCGTTCTCGGTTGGGTTTGATCAAAAGTCCTCTGATGGACAATCTCAGGATGAACTTCCATACGCCCGACAAGTCGCCGAGCAATTTGGATGCGAACATCATACGCTGCTGATCACGGCCGATGACTTCTTGAACCATGCCGAATCCGTCCTATTCCATCTCGATCAACCGATCGCTGACCAAGCCACGGTGGCCACGCACATGGTAGCGAAGCTCGCCCGTGAGCATGTCAAAATGGTGCTGACAGGTGAAGGCGGCGACGAACTCTTCGCTGGCTACGCACGCTACGAAGCAGAACGGTTCTCACCATGGTTTGCACCGCTGCGTCCGTTGCGACGACCAATCTGTGCAGCAGCCAGCCGACTGCCAGGATTGCGACGAGCCAAGATTGCGCTGAGTGCACTCACGATTGGGGACGAAGCAACACGCTACGCGAACTGGTTCCCACTAATGAACGATGATGCCAAATCGCATTTATTGGCATCGACGATGCACCCCTATGCCGCTGGTACCGCGGCGAACTTCCGGAAACTGTTGGCCAAGACCGATGCTACGTCGCCGCTCGATCGCATGTTGTACGCCGACAGCAAGCTTTGGTTAGTCGATTACTTGCTACTCCGAGGCGACAAGTTGACGATGGCCAACTCGCTCGAAGCACGGGTTCCATTGCTCGACCATCACCTCGTAGAGTTCGCTGCCAAGTTACCCCCCAACTTTAAGATCAAGGGGAAGCAACGAAAGTACTTGCTCAAGCAGGCCGCCGGACGCTTGATTCCGGACGAAATCATCAATCGTCCTAAACAGGGCTTTCCAATTCCCATCGAAAAATGGTTACGAGGTCCGGCTCGTCCTATGATGCGTGATCTCCTTTCGCCAGATACGATCGCGCGACGCGGCCTCTTTGAATCCCAGGTTGTCGAACGTCTGATGAAGCAGCACGAAAGCGGCTATGCGGATTTTTCGACTGAGCTGTGGGGCTTGATGAGTTTTGAAATGTGGATGCAGCGATTCGTAGATGGCGAGTTTTCAAGTCCACCTGTCGATAACGCAGCCGCAAGCATGACGGGCGCTGCAACCGACGCAGATTCGACGCTGTACGTAGGGGAGGCGAACAATGGCTAAGTCTCAACCCAACACCGCCAATCAAAACACATCGACCGACGGCTCGCCTCTGCGCATTCTGATGCTGCTGGAGAACGCGAGCTACCCCGAAGATACACGAGTCTTGCTCGAAGCCTCAACGCTCCACTCAGCCGGCTATCATGTCACCGTTATTTGTCCGGCAGACAAAGGGCAATCGCGATATGAAGTAATCAATGGCGTCCACAACTATCGTTATCCCGCGCCATGGGATATCGGCGGCTTCGTCGGTTACGTTGCGGAGTTTGCCTACAGCATGGTGGCAGCCTTCGTCATCGCGACTTATGTCTTGGTACGGCATGGATTCGATGTCGTGCACGTCCATACGCCGCCAGACATGAATCTCATGGTAGCTTGGTGCTTCAAGTTGTTCTGTGGCAAACGAGTTGTTATGGACCACCACGATTTGTCGCCTGAACTTTTCCAAGCACAGCGTGACGGAAAAGGCAGTCGCATGGTCGAATCCGCACTAAAGTGGTTTGAACGCACGGGTGCCCAATTGGCTGACCGACTGATCGCCACCAACCAAACACAACGTGGTGTCCAAATCGGTCGCTGCGGTGCGTCTCCAGAATCCTGTTTTGTTGTCCGCAACGGCCCCGACTCTCAATTCCTTGGTGAGGTCAAACCCAACGCGTCAATCGCTGCCGATCCACGGCTCAAGATCGGCTATGTGGGTGTGATCGGCATTCAGGATGGACTGGAGTATCTGATTCGGGCGCTGGCGCATCTTCATCGTCAACGCAACGATTTCCTGGCAGTTATCGTTGGCGATGGCGACGCGATGAATTCGATCAAGTCGATGGTTGAGCAACTGAAGCTGACAGATCATGTCCACTTCACCGGGATGGTCCCCTACTCCACAGTGCCATCGTATATCGCTGCCTTTGACATATGTGTCACCCCAGATCCGAGCAATCCCTACAACGATAGTTGCACGACCATCAAAACGATCGAGTACATGGCATTAGGACGACCTACGGTCGCATTTGAAACCCTGGAAAATCGCTTCACGGCTCAAGACGCAGCTATATACGCTGCAAACAATGATGAAGTCGCGATGTCACAAATGCTCTCCCGGTTGCTCGATTCACCCAGTGAACGTGAGTCGATGGGGCGCATAGCACGTCAGCGCGTTGATGAGTTTTTCACCTGGGACCACCAGAAGACACAACTGCTCAAGTTGTACGCGGAGCTACAGGTCCAATATTTCCCACGCAAGCACCTGTCAAAAGCGGCTGTCGATCTCGTTGAGAATCAACCAGAAACACCAAACCACCTCGATCTTGCTGAGACTCACTAGGCGGAGTTTGAAATTATGCGGCAACTTGACTACTCAGACATCACGGAACCATTCGACGAAGTGGACTTTCAGAAGACGACTTCGTCCACAGATAACTCGTGTCACATCGCCAGGAACGGAAAATGGGCACGCAAGTAGCAATCGAATTTACGTCGTCAGTCGAAGTTTGCGACTATCGGGAGATTCCCGGTCAGTGGGACGCCTATGTACGCGCACACCCCAAGGGGAGTGTGCTTCATCTGACGGGTATGCTCAATGCCTACGCTCACACGAACAAGAATCGTTCGTTTGGTTGCGCAGCCATGGTGGACGGCAAGATCGTAGCTATCCTGTCAGCCGTCCGCGTTTCGACCCTTGATGGAATCGCCAGTCTCGTGGCTTCGCGTTCGATTCAGTATGCCGAACCCCTCTGCGATCCCACCGAGAACGGTAAACGCGGGCTCAAGCACATCCTGACGCTCCATGACAATCAGCAACGTCAGGCAACTCTGTTTGCAGAGATTCGCAACCAATATCCACCGACCGACGAACGTGAAGTCCTCGAGCAAGCCGGCTACGAGTTTTTGGATTATCTTAATTATGTCGTGGACACGACTCCATCGAGTGATCAGCTTTTCCAGCGACTAAGCAAGTCCACCAGAAACAAAATCCGGCGGAGTTTTCGCCGTGGCGTTACGATAGACTCCGAATCGTCCAGTGCGAAAATCGACCGAGCCTACCGGCTCATCCAGTTCAGCTACGAACGTTCGAGCGTTCCACTCGTCGACGTCGATCTATTTCATCAGGCATTCGATCGTCTGGGCTCAGGAACGGTGAAGGTTCGCGTCGCGACCTACAACAACGAAGACGTCGCGGGCGGAATTTCGCTAACGTTTGGTGACCGAATGCTTGCATGGTACGGCGGCACGGCTCGCGTCTCGGGCATCACGTCGTTCGATTGCCTTACCTGGGACGAAATCACTTGGTGCTCAGAAAATGGCATCTCCAAATACGATTTTGGTGGTGCCGGTTGGCCCGACGAAGAGTATGGGCCTCGAGAGTTTAAAGCAAAATTTGGTGGGGAACTCGTACGGTACGGTCGCTACCAGAAAGCGTTTCAACCCTTGCGACTGAAGCTGGCCACATCAGCGTATCGACTAATGCAGAGGATCAAACCGCGATGATTGAACTCGCAAAAAACGCTGCAGGAAAAAACTGGCGAGACGGAATTGAATTCCTCTTCGAAGGGCCTCTTGGGCAAGCATTAAGTCGTTTTCTCCAAGAAGACGTTGATTCGGCTCAGTTCTCGAAAGTCTATCGAGCCTTTTATCAGGTACGTCCTATCCTGCCGATCTTTGTACGACAAATGCTGCAGCGATTGAAGAATAGCAATTCCGTCCATGGCACCGACGGTTTCACTCCGCATGCATTGATCGAAGTACTCCGGACGCTGGAAACAAACGTGCCTTGCGTTTGGCCTGACAGTTCTCCGATGGCTTTTGTACTAACGCATGACGTGGAAACACACGTCGGCGTCAAGCTTTGCCTCGATTTGGCTCGCATTGAAGAAGACTTTGGCTTTCGCTCAAGTTGGAATTTTGTGCCTCACAAGTATCACATCGACATGGGAGTGATTCACGAACTCAGAGCGCGTGGTCACGAGATCGGAGTCCATGGATACAATCACGACGGGCGACTGTTCCTGAACAAACGAATCTTTGATTCACGCGTCAATGCAATGAACGAAGCGCTCGTAACGTATGACGCAGTCGGTTTTCGCACGCCGATGGTGCACCGCAATCTTGACTGGATGCAAAGCTTGCACATCGAGTATGACTCGTCCTGCTTCGATGCCGATCCTTTTCAGGCGATGCCTGGTGGAGTCCAATCCTTTTGGCCGTTCCAGTGCGGACACTTTGTTGAGTTACCTTACACCATGCCGCAGGATCATACACTGTTTGTGTCGCTTGGCGAGACGACCGATAACGTCTGGCGAGAGAAGCTTGCCACGATACGTGAGTTTCAAGGCATGGCACTCATGCTGACTCATCCAGACTATCTCGACACGCCCTCTCTGCTCAATATCTATCGCGACTTCCTGGCGTATGTACGAGACAACTTCGAGTACTGGCACGCATTGCCAAGAGAAGTCGCTCGTGACTTTCGCAGTCGACAATTGAAATCAGTCGTTGCGTCGCCCAACGATGCCGCTTTGGCCAACCATTCCAGACCGGAAACAAGTCGCATTAGCATTCCGTCCCATGGGGACTTGAAAGCACTTGAAAACCACAATGCTAGTTGCAAAACGGGCGACTCAGACGGATCGCCAAAATCCTATCTGGTCACGGGAGCCGCCGGCTTTATCGGCTCACGTGTCGCTGCACAATTGCTTGAGGCTGGTCACCAAGTCGTCGGCGTCGACAATCTCAATGACTATTACAGTCCTCGACTGAAAGAACATCGCCTCGAAGGTCTCGTCAATTGCCCAAAGTTTCGATTTGAGAAACTGGACATCGAAAACCGCAAGGCCGTTGAACAGTTGTTTGATGAGCAACCGTTCGATGCGGTCCTGAACTTGGCCGCTCGGGCTGGGGTCCGAGCCAGTCTCGAACACCCCGAAATCTACTATTCGACCAATCAGGGCGGAACGCTCAATCTGCTGCAGGCGATGAAATCCCACGACGTCAAGAAGTTTGTCCTCGCGTCAACTTCCTCACTCTACGCTGGGCAACCCATGCCATTTGTTGAGACCATGTCGGTCAACGAGCCCATCTCGCCATACGCTGCATCGAAGAAAGCAGCTGAGGTCATGGCTTATACGTGGCACTACCTTCACGGCATCGATGTATCGGTCGTTCGATACTTTACTGTCTACGGGCCTTGTGGACGGCCAGACATGTCGCCGTTTCGGTTTTTCGATTGGATCAGCACCGGCCAACCCATTCGACTGTATGGCGATGGTAGCCAGCAACGCGACTTTACCTACGTCGACTGTGTAGCCAAAGGCACGATCGCAGCGATCAAGCCCGTCGGATACGAAATATTTAACATCGGAAATGAGCATCCGCACTCCATTCGCGATATGATTTCAAAAATAGAAAGCCTGGTAGGCAAGTCAGCGATCATCAAGTCCCTACCGGCCCACCCCACAGATATGCCAGCCACATGGGCAGACAGTCGCAAGGCGCGAGAAATCCTTGGCTGGTCGGCTAAAACCAGTTTCGAGGAAGGGCTTGAGAAAACTTGGAACTGGCACAAACACGGCGTCGATCAATTTACTCTACAAGCGGCTTCTATTAGACAGACAGCGCAATGATCAAAAAAATGAAACGAACGATTCACTTGATGCGTTGGATATCTCTGACGGTCTTGCTCACAAACATTGTGTTAGCAACCACCGCCAGTGCTCAATGGATTGACGCCTTGCCCGTCGGATATCGCAACAGCATTCTCTGGAGTGCCGACCACGAGAAAGGCGATCTCACCGAATGGACGAAACGACGAGCCCTCTATCCCGGCGGCGGCGTCTTCAATACGGGCGGCCAGCAAGTCACAGCCAAAGCCAGCCGGATTCAGGCGCACTCAGGTCGATACGCTGCGCTCACGGAAATCCGTCATGCCTACCGAGCCAAGAATGGAAATCGAGCTGTGAGGTTGATGCGCTGGACCGATCGCCCCTTTGACCAAGACGGCGATAATTTTCCGACGTCGGCTTACTACAGCACTTGGATGTACTTTCCGCGCAAATACAATCCCAACAAATACGAGAGCTTCGATCCGGGCGATGGTGGTTTCTGGAATGTGTTCCAGTTCAAGGCCGATGACGCCAACGGCAATAGCCAACCAATGTTTGTGCTCAACATTTATCACGATGATGATAAACAGCATATGGAGTTCTATCTTTATAGCGATTACAACGCACCGAACTCGTTCGCACAGGCCACCCCCATCGCCATACCCGTTGGTGAATGGTTCCACATCGAAGCCCGGTACGACGCCAGCCCCACCAATGACGGAAAGATCGCAATCTGGCAAAATGGCGTCCAGATCCTGAACCTCAACGGAGTCCGCACAACGCTCGTGCCGGAAAACAATCACGCCGTTTGGGGAATTGGCAACTACACGAATCACGTAGCCGGCGACACCGTCGAAGGTAAAGCTCGCATCTACTTTGATGACTCCATCGTGGCGACGCGACGCATCAGTCGATCACTCACTGACGAATAGTCAACTCAGCATCCTTGTTGGCACCTGCAAGATCGCGTTGTCAGGCATGCAGGTTAGAGTCGAGATCAACTCCATTCAGCGAACACGCGATCAAACGCACCACGCGTCGACTTCCTGACCTCCTCCGACTTTTCAACATCCAACGGCCGGACCAACGAAGTCTGGTCGAGTTGTCGTCCATGTTCTTGACCGCCCACACGCAGCCGCTGGCGATCAAGAGCAATAGGATTTTCCAAGCGAGTATTGCCGCCGCCGAAGGGACCGTCGAGCGAATTGCCGAAATTCGATCGCCATGCCAAATAGTCAGCTTGGTCGATCACTCCCGCACTCGTGCCTGTATGATCACCGTTGGCTCGAAGATCAGAATCACTTCCAAGCGTATCACGCCAAATCGTAAAGTCGGCAGCATCGACGGTTCGGTTGCGATTGTAGTCGCCTTGGAGAATGAAAAAATCGAACCCATAAGGCGTCACACTGGGATGACTAGCCGCATTGTCAAAAGCTCCCACGGGCAAAGTGACTCGCCAGTCTCCATCCACAGCGACTGCCGGTGCAAAATTCAGGCTCAGTCCATTGGCGGTGAGATTCGTAATCGAATAATCACCTGCCGATAGTGAATTGCCGGTCGTCAAGTTCGTAACGACGAACTCTGCTGGATCGGACAATGTCCCCACATTGATCGGCTCGCTAAAGAACAAATCTAGCGAGTTGTCTGTCTGATAATTGTGTTCCGTTGTCACGACGAACGGCCCCGCAGTTTGATTACCGGGCGTTCCTCCTGGATTCAGACCCGCTTGCCAGTTTGCCGGATCGTGGTAATCGCCAAAGATGTCGACAATCTCAAGCGAAGGTCCGGAGCCATCCGCGAGGACCGGCCAGCCCGGTTCACTACTGTCGCCATACGTAAAGTCGGCAATACTGTCGCCGTTGGCTGCCACAATGGAAACACGCTCTCCGCCGTTGGCAAACTTCGCCGCATACTCGCCGCCAACTGCGATACCCTGATCGTAGCGAGATTCGAATACCCCCTCACTCTTAACGAGCACTGTGCGTTCCCCCGGGCCCAGCGTCGCCCCCCAAGGAAATGAAAAATCAATCCCGTCGGTGAATGTAACGTAGGAAAGGTCGACGATCTCGCCCGTCGGATTCAAGAGCTCAATAAACTCGAACCAATCACCGTCCGCCGCGACTTCACAAGTCGGATTGGTGGTTGCCCCGCCAACGGGATTGTAATGCAACTCAGTGACTCGCAAATTCTCTGAGTCGGCTGGCGCATATCGCGGACGCTGAACAGCACCGATGTCCGAGCCACCAGGCCCCATAAAAAATGCTGGTGATCCTTCGCGAAGACGAAAGTCGCCATTCGCCGGATCCACGAGTAGTGGGTCAGCCGACAAGCTGCGGAATCCTGTAACAACCAAATCTTCCGTCACAATAGAGCGACGCAACTGCAAACTCGTAGTCGGATGAATCGCCTCAAACACCAAAGGCGTCTCCCAGAAAATATTCCCATCCAATGTCGCGCCCTGACCGGGACCAATTACGTTGGAACCACTCAATTCCTGAAATTGAATGCCCCCCACCGTCGCCTGAACAACCGTATTTTTTGTAAACTCGGCATAGCCAAAGTCCTTAAGCAACAGGGCATGGTCCACGTCATAGAACTTATTTCCACGTATCGTCAATCGACTGGTCAGCGTCGTGCCACCCACGTTCTGATGACCGCTGGAAATCGCATTCGAAGTCGTTGTGCGTGACGTATTCAGATGAAAATCAACGAATGTATTGTTTTCGAAAATAGCGATCGTTCCATCGGTATCAACTCCATCGTCGAATCCACCCATGAAACTATTGTTCACAAAATAGATCGGCTGGCGACTGAGTGAATCCGGTGCCATATCGACAACATCGCCGCCGCTGGTGTTTTTTCCAATGACGTTATTATCGAACACAAGTCGTTCGCCAACATCCAGCCCCACCAGATGAATCGTCTCGTCTCCGCCGATACCGGGAATGTGTGAATTGCGGACAGTTAACGTAGGGTGGATGAGGTCCAATACCTGATTGTTAACATCCAACCAACGAACGTGATCAAACAATACTCGCGCGTGATCGACATACGTCGCGTTGCCTTGATCATCACCAGACGAAAAATCGGCATAGCGGAATCGGTTGTCGGCTTGAGTATTCTCGAACGTCATCCCCTCCCATGACCCCGATCCGTCGAACGGATTGTGACTGAAGCGAATACGATCGTACTTCGATCCTTCAACGACAACGTGACCATTCCCACTGACGGTGAATCCAGCTCCGTCTACAAACATCACCGACGTACCCGGTTCGATGGTCAACGTACCGCTCGTCACTTCAAGATCTGACTGAACCACGTAAGGGCCTTCAGCCGCAGACCATGTTGTATCGCCCGTAATATCACCAGATATCGACACGACGTCTCCATCGTCGTACCAAACATCGTAGTAACCGGTGTCCACGATGTTGCCCGTCCCGCCCGGCCCATCAAACGCCTCAATCACGACTCGATTTATGCCGGGACGGAGGGAAACCCCCGTTCCGTTTGCTCCCGTCGCCCTGACGCCGCTCAATTCTAAATCAAAGATAACGTCGGAACTCGAATCGCTACGCTGATGTATCTCAACCGCAATGACATTCTCGCCGTCAACCAACAACGAAGGATTCAGGGTAATGCCAAAGAATTCGTCTTCATCGCCACCGGAAACTGTCGACAAAGCCACCGTCGTATCCTCAATTTCACCATCCGGCATGTTTGAACGAGTCGCTTCGACCCCGTTGAGATAAATGACGGCTCCATCATCCCGACGCAGATCAAGATTCAGGGAAATGAACTCACTAACGTTTGTTGCCTCGAACGTAGAGCGAAAATAGGTCGTAATGTTCTTCTGCGTACCATTCGCCACAGGGTCCGTGTCGATAAAATCAACCGTCGTCCCCAGCGGAGATTCTCCATAACCAAGTGGCGACAGACCAGAATCCACCCAACCAGGATCGTCGATTCTCCAATCCATGCCAACATCCGTCGACGCTACCTGCCCTGCGTCGAGGTAATGCCAAGTCGATGGACGGCCGATCAATTCTTCGGTAATGCCGACGGGCGTTCCGATTAGATAGTCGCCAGTAAACGCATCAAACTCCGCCAATTGACCATTCACCATCACCGAACGGGTATCGACCAACGGTACCGTACCCGCAATGCCTACGCTATTCACAACAGTTGATGGGTAGCCACCGGACACAGGCAAGCCACTATCAGCCGTTATGGGTTGGTTCAATTCGCCAAGAATAAAGTCGCGACGTGCATCCATAAAGTCGATAATTTCGACGAGCTCTTCCTCAGGCATGAAGTCGCCGGCCACATCGTAAACCAGTTTATCGAATTCGTACTTCGAGAAAGTCGTTTGCAACATATCTCGATAAGTCGCATGGTAACGTGGCGCAATTTCTGGGTGCGTCAGGAACCGCGCAATCGGTGGCAAGACGAGTGGTCGATAGATGCTGTCATCTGGATCGCCATCCGTGTCGCCTTGCCCCAGAATCGTGTCAAGATCGTGCGTCAACAGAACAAACCGAGGGTCATTGGTTCCCCGATAAAGAAGGTAGTCGTCACCGACTCCCGTTCCCAAGCTGGTTTCGCGGCTGTTCAAAATCGAGGTAGCGACGAAATACTCCAACCACTGGTCGATGTCCGCGACTTTCGATACTTCCTTCAAGTAATCTTCGTCACTCGTATCATTCAAGACGTCGATTAAATTCAACAAGTCTGAAAAGTCGTTATCGCTGGCGTTTGTTTTCTTTTCGTAGAATTCCAAATACGGTTCGAGGTCGTCACCCAGATCCTGCAGATGCCCTCCCAGACCGCCGCCGTCGCGCGAAACCCGATAAAGGTTTCCATTCGAGTCCTCGGGGAAATTGTTCGAAGCAAAATCGCTATTATGTGCTTCCACTTGCACATAGACTCCGAAAGAGGGTTGGGCCGGGTCCGAGAGATCGTTTCCGTTCACGGTGACGGTCACCGGCTTGATGTCTTCGGACGGAATCCCAGCCGCTTCAAACGCACGTAAACCAACCAACTGAAGGTAGGTGTACTGCGTGTTCAAATTGAA
>CAYYHV010000074.1:2363-7820 GCA_964471695.1 uncultured Pirellulaceae bacterium | reverse complement strand
ATCAATACCCTGCCATTTGGCATCCGAAGGAAGATTAACCCGATAACTATTCGGCAATCGACGACGACTGCTTCGCCCACGATTGCGAATCCCCACATTATAACGAACCTCGACGCCCTCATTGCTGACGCTGATGAACGTGCCATTCATCTCCGCGTGACTATTGCTCTCCGTCGAACTCGAGCCGATCTGCTCGAGCTCAGCCCGTTCCGCTTCGGTCATAATCAATCGATAAGCCGCGAAGTCATCTTGCTCAATGATTGCGTTCGGATCGAACGAATCGTCGACTTGGTACAGCAGGTTGGTCTCCTGAATCCCACTCGGCTGTGACGCTGACGGAAACGTTCGATCGTTGCCGGCGCCATCCGCGACCGTCACAAACCACTCGACAATGGCTCCATCAGATTGAGCCGGAATAGCCGCGCTGAAGATGCCATTGTTGGCGATCGCGTCGGCTCCTGTACCATCATCAGTCATCAACGAAGTTTCATACGTCGTCTCACCATCAAGTCGCCAATTCACTTGCATAACGGAAAAGTCAGCGGCTTCGTCTATAAACCGTGACGTAATCAAGACATCATCCGACGAAGATGGAATTGCGGGCGCGTGAGTCGTCCCAACCACCAACGGAGCAGAATTTCCATCGGCATCCGCCACCGAGTTTACAGCTCCCGGCGTTCCTTCTTCGGTGGTGCTGGCAGCCCAGTTTTGGCCAAAACTGTTGGGAAGATTGGGATTCACCAATTCCAACGAACTCCCCAAACCGTCGTGGGCGTCGCTCCATTGCCATCCCTCGTGGCCAAAATCGTCTGGCCCTCGTTCCCGGAAACTCCATTGCCCTTGGTCCGCGTACGAAACCTGGTCAACCTGAATACCCGTCGGACTGAGTAGCTGCAGTGACTCAGTCCGATTGCTCAAACGACCCGACCAACCGCCAACGACGTTGAGTACGGTTGGATACTTCGCAACAAATGTGGCAACATCAGCCGCAACGACCAGAAATTCTCCCGACTGAATCGTAACGGCCGGCAACTCGAATTCGACGCCGCCAAGCACCTGCCAACCATCAAAATTAATTGCCGTCGACTCGCCGTTGTAGATTTCCAAAAACTCTTCATTGACGTTGTCCGATGATGGATGATACATAATCTCCGAGAACATGATGTCCATCGAGTTGGCCGAAGCATAATCGTTGACGGCTCCGGGAGTCGGATTTGTGAAAAAGACTACATCATCCGACGCGTCCAACCCATAGGAAATGTCCGTCATCTGCGCCGGAAACTCGGGAGCGAATTCATCGACGACCTGACCAGCCGCATCTGTCAAAGCCAAGTACTCACCACCGGCCGCCAACCTGAAATTCGTATGCAGATACCCCAGCGGATCCACGTAGTTCGAAACTGATTGCCCAGACGCAATGATGATTCGATACTCACCCGGTGCCAACGACACGTCGGGGAACTGCCATTTTGAAAGATCGGCGACATCGTCCGTAAGATGCCAATCGCTAATGTCGATTGGCTCATTCGTTGGATTGTGAACTTCAATCCAATCCGAAGAATTCCCATCGCCATCGAATAACGTGGTATCGTTTGACGCGACAAACTCAGTGATGACCGGGACCGCGGCCAGCACACGCCGCTCTTCAAGCGGCTCGACTCTCAACTTGCGCTGAAACTCGCCGCCACTATTGATCGTTCGTCCAAACTTGAACATTCTTTCCCCCGCCAGAGAGTATGATAATGGCGCCCAGATTCAAGAGATCCCGATTATAGCCAATTCGAGTTTTGATATTGCCGGCAAACCTGTGCTATCGTGACAAACACTCCTAAAATCGGCCCTTTAATAACAGTAACAATCAACGACCAACCGTTAGAATGGGACTTATGAGTAAGAAACTTCGACGACCGGAAGCACTCGAATTTCGTTTGATGATGACGTGCGCACCAACGACTGATGTCCCTTGGCCTGCGGACTCGTGCTGGCAAAATGAAGAATTGCCCAGCGATGTTAACAACGATGGAGCGGTAGGTCCGCTCGACGCGCTGATCGTGATCAATGAGTTGACTCAACACAACTTGAGCGACCCCCAATCTGGCGAGCTCCCTCCCCTGAACAGCTTGATCTCCACGATCTTGCAACTCCCAGAAAGCGAACGCCCTACCATCTACGACTTGGACGTCAACGACGACGGCTTTGTCAGCCCAATTGATGCCCTCGCAACCATCAACGCATTGCGTGAAGTCCCCATCTTGGATTTAAACGGTGACGCTGACCATCGGTTTTCACCGGTCTTGAAATTGGAATGGGATGCAGACCGACTTGATTTGATTTCCGATGAGGCCTTCATTGTTGGCGGCAACCTAGACACTTTAGAGGGAATCAAGATCCGACTTCCCGAAGGCTTCCCTTACGATCTGGAGCTGTCGGTTGACACGAGCAATACAAACATCGGCATGAGCCGTCCCCTGGACTCAATCGAACTGACGGGCGTCGACTCTCTGGAGAACTACCGCAAGGTACTCAACAGCTTGACGCTCAATGCCAGCGAAGCCGGCGTACGGACTCGAGAGATTCTTGTCGTAGAAATTGAAGTCCTTTCTTCCGACGAATCGATGCGGACACACATCCGCGTGGAAATCGCCGACTTTACCGAGCAGCTCATTGGACTCCCCCTAGCGACAGCCCAACCGTGGGCAGAAAGTCGCTTCGACGATATTCGCATCATCCCACCAGGAACTCTCATCACCCAAGATTACCTTCCTGAGCGATTAAATATATTCCTCGACGAATTTGATATCGTCGCCAGCGTTAGATTCGGTTAACGGGCATCTTAAAAGACATGCGACAACCCTTTTGCTTGCCGACACGCAGAGAGCTGAGCCAGATGATACGTAATGTGTGTGGTCAGCAAGTGCGACATCAAATCACGCTTGCTCGATATTGCAGGTTCCAGCGGCGCAAAGCCGTGCTTCTCCTCAAGTAATTCTTCCGACGCTGCCTTCGTCAATTCCAAGAGTCTCACGTAGCCTTTTTCGATGTCTACGAGAATATCTTCAACGGTAAACGTTGGAGCCTTCTTGTCTCCAGGCTGACTGCCGGGGCCATACGCCGCAAACCAGTCGTCGCCACATGCTGCCTCAGCCCCTAAAAGCTTGCTTCCAAATTCAGACGCGATGTGCAGATGACCAAGTATCCACTGCGGCGTTTTCCCCGTCGAGTCGGTCAGCGTGGTCAAGTCTTCATCCTTCAAGTCCGCGGCAATCGTCTTCAGGTAACCGAGCGCAAAACGGACAAGCGTTGATTCTGATTCGAAAATTGGTCTGATCCTTCTTCTGGGTTTCTCACGTGATAACAGGAATTGTCGGCTTGAGTTTCATCCGACGTGGTACACAGACTTCGCAGCATCTTGCAGCAGTGGTTTCCTGTCGCTATTCATCCACACGCAGAATTTTTTCCATCTTCCGCCCCTTCGCCAACTCGTCGACTAACTTATCCAGATACCTGACCTTCTGAATCAACGGATTCTCCAACTCTTCAACTCGATAGCCACAAATGACACCCTTAATGAGGTGCGCATTCGGGTTCAGTTTGCATTTCTTAAAAAAAGTGTCAAAAGTCACTTCGTCAGCAATCAGCGACTTTAACTTCTTTCCATCGTAGCCGGTAAGCCACTTGATGACTTCGTGCAACTCCTTCTTGGTTCTACCCTTCTTTTCAATCTTGGTAAGGTAGTGAGGGTAGATTGACGCGAAGGTCATCTTCGCAATGCGTTCTTCCGTACCGGGTGCTGGCTTCTTCATAGCATTCAATTACTGAAAATGTGTTACTTAGTAGCTCAAAATCGCCCTTATGAACCGCCCTAGATAGGGAAACAAGTTCGTAAGGTTCGAGTATCAGCGGTTCGTCCGTAACAGCAGGCATCGGAGCCGGCCCTGTTACTCCGAATAACTTGATATCCATTTCCTTAGTAACCACAGAGATCTACGCGATGCCCCTCTGGGAACCTCGAAAAAATCTGACGCATTCCGACACCAGCTTACCATTTTTGTCATAGAACTTCGAACACGTCAGCAAGACCCTTTGTTAGGATCAAGCCAATTCTCTTTTCGCGTCTGTCCGTTCAAGCCGGACATTGAACCGCCAACTTCAATCAGTTGACGACCTGACGCCTCTCGAACATTGACTTCTATTCATGTTGTCTGGTTCTTGAAATCGAATCGACTCCAGTGTTCGATTCGCATTCGTAATGGCTAGACGGCAACTCTCTTGATAGAAACGGGAGCAAGACCTTCGGAAAGCGCACTTTTGTTTTCCCCATCGCAAAGCTTCGGCTGCCGACCGGCATGTCCCCCTCCATCGGTGGGCGTCTATCTACGTGAAGCACAAAACACCCCTGCCAAGGCATAGCCTTTATCAAGGCACCACCCCCCAAAACGAGGCACGTCTGCATCCTGCTGAAGCTCTCCCGCTTTTCGCGTTGAATGACAGGTCTGATTCCACTTGCCTGACACCCCCTCTACTGGCCGGCCGATTCCCGTAGGGCATCGACTGGTCACTCAATAGAAATCATGAAACAAGTCACAGCTTGCTTTCACAAAACTCCACTTCGCTGCTACACTGTTTGGCGGAGGGACTTATGAAATGCGTGCCAGCCTTTATGGCTCTTCTTGTGACATGTTATGCGCCGACTGCAGTGGCTCAGTTGCCACCGATAAGTACTGGTGCGGTGCAAATCCGACTGGAACGTTTCGCGACCGGCTTGCCCGTCGCCAGTGGAACGTTTACCGATGCCGGCCCCACGGATCTCGAATCAATCCCCAATGGCTCGGAACACATAGTCGTCACCAACTTCAACGGTATTGCTCATGTGTTTGATCGGAATGGAAACGAATCGGCGACTCCGTTTCTAAATCTGAAAGATCCGTCCAGCCCGACATTCAGTTCGAACTTTCTGCCGAGTAATGCCAACGGCTTAATGGCGCTGACATTCCATCCCGATTATGAAAACGTCGGTTCGAATGGATACGGCAGATTCTATACACTCGAAGCCGAACGTCCGGGGACAGGGACACCGGATTTTGCCAATTCAGTGCGTGGATTTAATCACCATCGCCAGTCGTTGTACGAGTATACGATGGCAAATCATGCGGACCTGAGTTGCGGTGTGGCTTGTGCTGCATCAAAGCGACGATTGTTCTTGGTGGATCAACCTGGCTGGCACCACAACATGGGTGATCTAATTTTCGACCAAGCCGGACTGCTTTACATTTCCTCTGGTGATGGAAGCACTAGTGACGCTCTGATTGACCCCATTGTGTCCGATAATTCGCTTTTACTAACCAACGTCTACGGGAAGATCTTGCGCATTGATCCATTGGGCTCGAACAGTTCGAATGGCCAGTATGGCATTCCGGCTTCGAATCCATTCGTGGGGGGCTCCGCGCTGGATGAAAT
>CAYYHV010000074.1:0-2353 GCA_964471695.1 uncultured Pirellulaceae bacterium | reverse complement strand
CCTATGGACTGCGGAACCCCTATCGCATGTCGTTCGATCCCGTCTCTGGTGATCTCTATGCGAGCGAGACAGGTGAAGTTTCCGTAGAAAGCGTGGAACGCATCGTGGCTGGCGGTCATCACGGCTGGAACCTGAAAGAGGGTTCCTTTATTTACGATAAGTACACGCGAGGTATCTCCGAGGACGTCGACGCAGACGGAAATGGCATTGGCGATTTCGCGGAGGCGAATAACCTCGTGGAACCGGCACTCCAATACGATCACGACGAAGGCGATGCCATCGTGGGCGGCGTCGTGTACGCAGGCACACAGATCCAAGGACTAAGTGGGCGCTACGTGATGGGCGATTGGGACGGACTACCTGGCATTGGACCACGACTGTTCTACGGTGATACATCGACTGGCGTCATTCACGAGTTTGGGTTCGATGATTCTGGTGACGCAATTCCGGAAAACATCTTGAGTATCAATCAAGACGAGAATGGGGAGATTTTCATTTTGGGAGTCGACTTCATTGGTGGTCAATGGCAAGGCAATGTAACTCGCGTCTTGCCGGCAATTACCGCTGACTTCAATGACGATGGGTTCTACAACTGCTTGGACATTGACGCGCTCACAGCCGAGATTGCAGCAGCGACCAATGACTCGCAATTCGATTTAACGGGCGATGGATTAGTCGACCAATCAGATCTGGAAGGCTGGTTGGCGATGGCTGGCGAAAATAATCTAGGGCCGGACTCGGCCTATCTCCCTGGCGATGCCAACCTGGATGGAGTCGTTGACATTTCGGATTTCAACATCTGGAACATGAATAAGTTCTCCGTCGCTAATTGGTGCGGTGGAGATTTCAATGCCTCAGGCGCCGTTGATGTTTCGGATTTCAATATCTGGAATGTCCATAAGTTCTCAGCGGCGCAGTCGATTCCTGAGCCGAGTGGGCTGTGGCATATGGCTGGATGGTTGTTCTTAATCCTTGCCCAGCGCCGATGGACTCTTCGCTAGTCGCGGCCTAACCAACTAACTCCGACACGGATTCAGCGTCTCATGTGAAGGAGTCACCATGAACCCTGCGACTCGCGTGCTCCAGTGCACGCCGCGATGCCCCGACTCAACCGGCAAAGAATCTAGCCCAGAGGCGTGAGCCGAACGTTCAAGCAGTTGCTACAACCTTAGCAACAGCACCAGTAGTGCCAATGTGACCGCAGAAGCGACAACCGATCTGACTACGTTCCACCGATTCCAGGGGACCTCGAATTCCGACCGCGCGGACGATGCCTCTTCATCATTCATCTCATCCACGTTGAGAGCCTGCAGGGTGTTGTTCAATGGGATATTTATGCGCGCCGTTGGCAATTGCACTCCCAACAGATAGAAAAAAACGACGGCAATCAGTATCGCACGATTTATGCCATCAAGTTGAAAGAAACCGATTGCTGCCGCAGCAATTAACGCAATGACGGACCCAACCCAGACCAACATAAAAATCGGTTGATTGTCCTGTATAACACCATCAATCACTTGAAACGCACGAATAAATGATCGGTCATTAAGCCGTCCAATTCCCGGCATGGCAACAACGGCAAATGCGAACAAGAATCCTGCCACAAGCGAGCACAATAGCGTCGCGGAAACCAGAACAGTCTTAAAGATCATTTGTCCCTCCAACCCGATTTCATTCGTCAATCGAAGAATTCATTCCGCTGCCCGCGTCAGATACCGCTCCCACTTTCACGACTCGCGAATAGGACATGGCCATCTGTGCCTTTGTCTTGCAGCCAAAATGATTCACTGCGTGTTGCTGATCCCAAAACTAATGGGACTACGATCATAGCAAGCAGGACCGCGAAGAACAGGTAAGTTCCGAGAAGCCAATCGAGCCATCTTTGCCGAAACCGATTCGGCGCTAATCCGTTTTCCATACTCTCTGTCTCTACCGCTACTCAAGCGCGCTCAGGACTTTGCCTGTCTTCACGCGCACCGTTCGGTCATTTCGATAGCGCGGGATTGCGATCGGCCTGTTGTGAGCGGAAGGTAGATTTTAGATTTGGCTCAAACCACACCATTATGCTTCCGCTTGTATCCATTGAATTCCTGCTTCCATCTTCGTCTTTCAGTACGAAAATGGGTATTCGTTCATCTATGTCGTACACGCGAACGTTTCCATGTACTGGTTCCCCGCCGTTTCCCGCGTTGATTCGATATTCTCTCTGTAAGACCCAGGAGAAATCACCGTGAGGGATGATAAGATTCGAGCCGTTGTACGGATAATATCTTGAAATCCTCCATCTGTCATTGCGATCTTTGAATAGCGAAATAGTGATGGTCGTCTGCCCACTTCTACGAAAGTAAGATTC
>CAYYHV010000073.1:17827-21969 GCA_964471695.1 uncultured Pirellulaceae bacterium | reverse complement strand
CACTAACTGAGATGCCAGTTAGCGAAAACGCGATCAAACGCCGAAGCCGACTGCGATTCGACTGTGGCGGAACGTCGACGCGGAGAATCCTGAATCAGCTGCGAGCTGATTCGACGTGTCGGCAAATCGTTAACCACAGGCTGTAACGAATCGAATTCTTGATCCACGACGTCTTCGACTCCCTCCGCGAGAGACTCAGTGACCTCCTCAGACGTGCTAGGAAGGTCCAACCGGCCATCAACAGCGGGAGCAGCCGATGCCGTAAACTTGTTGCTATTCCAAATGTTAAAATCACCAACGTCTGTGCTGCCGTCAGCATTAAAGTCGGCAAGACACCATGCTCCCGTCGTCGTGAACTTGTTAGCATTCCAAACATTGAAATCGGAAACGTCGACGGCACCGTTCAAGTCCGCATCACCTTGCAGGTATACGCGTCCGGGCCCAAGGTTGGCTTCGCCAGCTTCGACTAGCCAAGCGTCGAGATCTGTCATGTCGACTACACCGTCGCCGCTCAAGTCATAGAGCGCCGTGTCGCTTCCCGCGGCAATGTCCGCGACCAACGCATCGACGTCGTTGCAGTCGTAATCGCCATCGGCGTCGAAGTCGCCACTCGTCAAAACACCATCGGACGTGATGTCCAACGTGTATGTGCCGATTTGCACTGAGAAATTATCCACGATCGCAAAGTAAGTCCCTGCAGCGGGAGCGGTCCAAGTAATGGATGAAGCCAATCCCGGGCCGCTATCGTCGTCGAATTCCAGTTGGGTAGAGCCATCGGAATCAATGAGCGTCAGTGTCGTATCTGAAATCGAGCCCAATGAAGTATCCAACGTAACGTTGGCGCCGCCAGGAACGGTGAATGAGAACCAATCGGTATCCGATTCCACTTCAATCAGTCCAGTTGTGGACGAGTTGGCGTCAACGGGAGTCGCATCTGCCGCGGAGTCGCCATGATCATCAACGCCAGGCGTGACTTCCTCAATAGAGAGGTCATAGGAACCGGCTTGAGTCGAGAAGTTGTCGACTTTTATGAAGTACTCGCCGCTCGCCGTAGGTTCAAAAGCGATGCGTGACGCCAACCCAGGCCCGCCGTCGTCATCAAAGTCAATCTCCGTGAATCCATTCGTGTCGTAGAGGGTCAACGTACTATCCGAAAGCGACCCCAGAATCGTCGTTATTTCATAGGCGCCGCCAGCATCAGCCGAGAACTTGAAGTAATCAACGTCGGTTGCTGATTCGATGAGGGCCGATGTGATGCTTGGGGTTCCTACGGCGGTCGCCGAAGCAGCATCGTTCCCATGGTCATCTGCAGGCACTTCGCCAAGAATTCCACGTTCCTCGAACCAGAACTCGATGTCCGCCGCATTGGCACCACCGTTGAGGTTTGCATCCGCAGTCAATATTGCATTGGCCGCATCACGCATCGACGCACCACCGGGAAGTGCAAAGTGGCTTTCGAGAACCAACTGGTCGATTGTCGTCGCACCGATTGCGCCACGGATGTCCCACAGGGCTGCCGACCAAATCTCTCCGTCTGCGTGAACGCTTCCTGACAGATCGAACGGATACATCTTGTCGCCGTCGACGCGACGAAGATTCGGCGGGTTAGCCGAGCTATAACTTGTCGCGTCCCACTCGCCAACCGCCGGAGCATGGTCCGCCTGAAACGCTGCGTCACCAAAATCAGCGTAGAACGTGGCTGCAAGATAGTCGCCAAAGCCTTCGCCCATCGCGCCCATTTCGCCGCCGCCCCAAAAAGCGTTCTGGTCATGCTGAACCGCGTGCCCATACTCGTGCGCTACGATGTCGGCGTCTTCACCATCGTCGACACCACCATCACCAAAGTGAATCGCGTCATTTCCAGTGGAATAGAACGATTGATCGTCTTGGAACCAATGGGCACTCGCAAGCGTCGGAAAGTCACGAATTCCATTCGCCGTACCCGTGTCGTCGTCAAATCCGAGGTCGTGGAAGTACTCTTGAATCTGGTCCACCGAGTGGTAGATCACGACTTGTTCAAAACGAGGGTCGTCTCGACGATAGTTGTAGACTCGGCTTGGTTCGTTGGCGTCGACGTCCCCGATGTTTCCGTTGAGCGATGCCAGGTTGACCCATTCACCGTTCAAAAGTCCCGTGCCATCGTCCAATCTCTCGAGCGTCACGTTGACCATCTGCGCGTCGAGTATCGCGCTGTTTGCATCGTTATTGTCGTTCATCCCCCCTCCGCTACCTTGCGTTTGGTAGGGGTTTGGTTCAAACACATCACCGGACCCCGTCGCAAACGCCATACGGTTTTCCTGCGATACAACGCTACCCGTTTCGGCGTCTACGACCGTCAGAAAATCACCGAGGCTGGGTCGGTAGCCGAATACGGTGACTTGCCAGGCGAGCTCGCCATTTCCAGCCTTGTCGACATTCCAAACAAGTTCATGACGAGGCTCAGCAAACGTCTCTTCAACGTCGGCATGTTTGGCAGCAATCTCAATCGCTTGCCCTACATTTAAAGTTGAGTCGGTCAATCGGTCGTTGGTGACAATTGATCTGTATGCATTGTGAACGGTCTGCACACTCTGTGAATCGTTGAAGTGAACAGACACAAAACTGTCGTAAACCTTAACGCCTTCGTGAGTCTGTTCGAATCTGACGTGCGAACTGGCCAAACCATGTTTGACTTCAAGCAGTCGCAGATTGTCAGTAACGTCAACTGGAAGCCCCAAGTCAGAGTAGTGAGTATTAAGAAAGTCGGTCGCCGCATCGACAACGTCAACAGATGACGTAGCGACTTCCAAATTTCGAAAACTCAATCGGCCCTCATGCACTTCTGCAATGGCATTGTCACCGAGCGAATCAGCCGCATCGATGGTCAGCGGATTGGCTGACAGCACAAGTCGATCGTCAAGTTTTTCAATTCCAAGTCGGCGCTTACTTCTTGCTACTCTTTTATTCATCCAAATCCCCATGTTTTCCAAGACTAAAGGCGAAGTTAATAGAATACTTGCCATCAAGAAAAAACACTATCGTTGTGATCCAATCAATATCCAGCACGGACCACATTGTAGTTGCCAGCGTGATTGAAAGCTTCGAGCCGTGCGAATTGATCACGATCCGCCTATCAATCAACTTTAGTCGGGTTTGCCCTCACACTGTCGGCGACTCCAAGTTACGCCTGATGGCCTTTCGAAATCGCCGTCGAGCCGTGCACTGCGCGATAGCATACGCCCGTTAAGAGTCATAGTGATGTCGACCGAAAGTTGTCGCGGTCAACCGAGCCCCGTGGGTGGGCACCATTCGGACTAGGCAGGCAGCCACTTAAATCGCAAAATCGCCCTCACACATTGTTGTGAGGGCGATTCTAATCTTCCATACTCGGGCAATTAGCCTAGCGCTTTGTCGACGATCGGCTAAAGGGTGGCTTGGAAAAGCCGCTGATTCGATAAGACTTCATCTCCCTCGTCATGCGAAGTCGCAAAAACGCGATCAATCGCACTCAACGCACCCGCTGGATTCGCATGGGCGGCACGGATGGCCGGTGCAAAAGCGTTCGCGTTCAGGCTGGCGTTTGCCGCTGGACTTGCATCAACAAAAGAGCTGACATCCGGCACAGTGAACGGGCTTTGCGGAAGGACTCCCAACGGCAAATCGAGACTGAATGGCACGATTTCTTTGGGCGTTGGGTCTCCGCCCAGGTTCTTCACAAGAACGGTTCCAGCCGCCGTACCATCGCTTCGGAATAACTCGGTGTCGCCGTTGGCCAGGGTTGCCGTAAAGTACAACGTATCACCGACAGCCGTCAGATTCTTGGGTTCGGAGCTAGTTGCCCCGGCAATGTTCTTCACTCGCTGCGTTCCGGCGACCGAACCATCCGTGACGTATAACTCGCGTTGACCATCACCGGCAACCGCCGTAAAGAACATGTTCGCCCCAACGACTGTGAGTTGATTCGGGAGGCTGGAAGCTGCACCATGCAGGTCAACGAATAATTGCGAACCCACTGTAGTACCATCCGTGACGTGCAGTTCCGCTTGCCCCGAAGGATCAACTGCCGCGAAATAGAGTTGGCCGTTGAATTCACTGAACGCTCTCGGATTTGAGTTCGCACTATTCCCGTAAAAGTCCTTAACAAGAACAGTGCCGGCAGACGT
>CAYYHV010000073.1:0-17817 GCA_964471695.1 uncultured Pirellulaceae bacterium | reverse complement strand
GAATACCAACTCACCGTTGTACGGAGTCAGCGAGCGCGGCAGGGAACTGATTGGCCCCGCGATGTCTTCGACTAGTACCGTACCTGCCGCCGTACCATCCGACTTGTGCAGCTCTCTATCCAGCGTGTCTGTGGTCGCCACGAAGTACAGTGTGTTCCCAACGACTGTCAAATTGCTCGGATCTGAGCTCACCGATTCGCCGCCGAGGTTCTTGACTCTCTGTGTCCCGGGTCCCGTACCGTCGGATACATAGAGTTCTCGCTGGCCGGTGGTACTCAATGCGGTGAAATACAACAAGCCGTTCATCACGGTGAGGTCGCGAGGGTCCGCACTCGTCGTTCCAGATAGATTCTTGACTCGTACAGTCCCCGTGTTCGTGCCGTCTGACTTGTAGAGTTCCACATCACCATCGGGACCTCTCGCCGCAAAATACAGCAATCCACCATTCTCAATAAGCTCATGGGGGTTTGAGCTAATTGCTCCAGCGAGGTCTTTGACTCGGGCTGTATTGCCCGCCGCGTCCGTTCGGAACAGTTCGATTTCGCCATCTGCACCTGTTGCAGCAAAGAACAGACTGTCACCAACAACGGTCAGCCCATGAGGATTGGAGCTTTGCGAACCACCTACGTTCTTAAGCAGTCCCGTAGCATCCGTTGCATTCCCTCTCGATTTGAACAGCTCAACCTGTCCGTCACTTCGCGAGGCAGCAAAGGCAATCTGCGGGAAGGTAAAATCTGAAACCGAGACGTCGTAGGTACCCACGGAATCGAGATGGCCCCGCACCGCAAAGTAATAGGTGCCACTGCCAGGCGCTGTCCACTCAATCCTTGAAGCCAGCCCATTGCCGGAGTCGTCGTCAAAATCCAGTTGAGTCGTGCCATTTGTACTCAGTAGCTGCAGCGTACTGTCGCCCAGACTGTCGAGGGCAGTTTCGATCACATAATCATGGCCTGCAATGGCAGCAAAAGAAAAGTAGTCGCTATCGCCTGAGGCACCGACGACTCCACTTCCCACACGATCCACGGTCGCTGGCGAAGCCCCTACGTAGGCGTTTGTGTGATCGTCAATATGCGTAAACGTCAGCGTATAGGTACCAGTCGATGATCCCAACCCATCGACTCTCGCATAATAGGTACCGTTGGATGGCAGTGTATAGGCGATACGTGAAGCAAGTCCGGTTCCCCCATCGTCGTCAAATGCCAGCGAAGTCGTCCCATTCGTGCCAAATAACTGCAACGTACTGTCGCTCAATGACCCTAGTGATGTCTCTAGAACAATCTGCTGTCCCTCAGCCGCAGTAAATGAGAACCAATCGCTGTCATTCGCCGATTGAATATTCCCGGACACTGAGGAAGTGAACACCGTTGACGCCGGAGCGCTGTTGCCGTGATCGTCCTGAAGCACCGTGAGTTGTTGTGACGCATATCCCGTATTGTTACTCTCCGAGTATTCGCTGACACTTCCACCGGCATCGATGATCCAACCTATGTAGTAAACTCCGCTCGAAAGCGATGGAAGTGTTGTGGACAAACTTGCCGAGTCCCATTCATAGGCCGGGGTAGAAGCGATCGTCGTCGTGCCCAAGAGAGTATCAGACGACGAGATGATCGAATTCGTGGATGCGTAGAATCGAACCTGATAATTGGACGCCGTTGCTGTCCCGTTGTTTCGCACGTAAGCCGTCGCATTGAAGCTGTCGCCAGGCAGCGCCGAAGTCGTGGAAATCGATGCAAGATTTGTGTCCAAAACATCATCATAATCGACTAGGTCGGCGCGCTCAGTCGGCAATCGAGCAGTCTGGTCATCTGAAATCCAAGTATTCAGCCGGTTGTACTTGTCCGTGTTCAGACGTGTTCCACCGTTCAAAGTGGAACTTCCAGTCGTATGGATCGTATTGATGTAGCGCTCGTTGGCAGACGACACGTAACGATAGAGTGCACTGCCGCTCTGCCCCCCGGCGGTGTCGAGTCCATTCAATCCGCTGTAGAGCACGCGCGTATCAGTCGCCGATGTCGTTGGGCCAAATGCACGGTACATTCTCTGCCCACCGTCAAGGTCGCCAGGATACCCCGCCGTATTAAGATTGACGCCGTTGTCAAAGCTCGATTCGGCGAGCACTTCACGTCCCATCCATCCTGTAAAATCACCGACGCTTCGATCCAGTGTGATCAACCCCCAATCGTGGTTCGTGTCCTGGTTTTGCGTCCAGCCTGTGTAGGTGCGCAAGTAGGTTGAATTCGCGGTTCCATACCAATACTCGTCGGCATCTTTCCCCGGTGAAACGCGCACGCTGGATGCGAAACCACCGTCGTCGGCGGAGTGAATACAGTGTCCAGCCGTCAGCACATGGAATGAATCAACAAGCGCGCCTGAGCATCCACCGCCCGACCCGTTCGGAAACGTCAAATTGAGTTTCACGATGGTTCGAAATGGAAACGACGACGTTCCCGTCACGAGAATGCGATCATCGCTACCGTGAACGGTCTCAAGAAAGCCGTCGTCGTCGATCGTTTTTCCGTCCGGGGTATCAAACCAAGTCTTGGTGCCTTCGAATCCTCTCAGCCGAATGTCGTCGGAAATTTCAGGATGAGACGCCTTTTCAAATACCGTTTCGACACCCGTTGCCATGTCGAAACCGACGGTGCTCCAAGGATCGGCTGCAAGCAAGTTGCGATTTTCAAGCTGCTCAATGGACGATTTGGGTCGTTTTTTGTTTTTCATGTTGCTCGCCGGGACGTAATGTGAATTGCACGCATACGGCTTGGAAGAATATAAACCGCTAGTAGTGTAATGGCGCTTCGCCGCCGATCCGCGACACGTAATTTCTCGAAATCCCATATTTGTCCAATTTGACGAAGAATAACTCGTTGGTGTGGAATCTTCAGATTCTTGATCGCGGCTAAATTTCAATAGTGAGAATCATGATTACATTGTCAGCATGTCGGACACCGGCACGGACGAGAATCTCCTTGCATATCCAAAGAGCCATGATGTGAGCGGTACCAGCCTGAGTAAGAAATCACTGCAGCGCCTTGAGCTGGAGTCGTTTTGCACTGAATTCGAAGATCACTGGCAACACGATTCGCTGAATCTGCTCTCTAACCTGGTCCAGTCCGCGAAACTGGACCTTCGGTCAGAACTCATATGCGAGTTAGTCACTATTGATTGCGAGCTGCGTCGACGAAAAGGCAACATGCTGGAGCTCGATGCGTATCGTTCCAAGTTCCCAATGTGGCCGGAGCAAGTCGACACAGGCTATCAGGCTGGACTTGCCGCGGCCAATGCGGCGACGGTGGAGCTCTCTCCCACGCTGGATAACAGCCTCACTTCCTTGGGTGAGTATCAACTGCTCGGTCAAATTGGTGCGGGCGGTTCGGGAGTCGTGTATCGAGCATTTCAAGAAAAACTGGATCGCAATGTCGCAATCAAAGTCCTTCGACATCATCCAACAGCCTTCGAAGAACAACGTCAACGCTTCCTCCTCGAAAGTCATGCTACCGCGAGGCTGAGTCACCCGAATATTGTCGCGGTGTACGACAGCGGCGAATCGAATGGATTGCTGTATTACGCAATGCAGCTCGTCGAGGGCTTGAGTCTGGATCGAATCATCAAGCTGTCCTGCGAAGCCACATCCGAAGCCACGACGGGTAAGAACGATGCAATGGAATCGGGCGATCCAGCCAACGGCTCGATTCGACTAATTTCTAAAGAATCGGACCATCGACGATCAGCCAAGATCGCCCTGCAAGTCGCCACGGGACTTGACTACGCCCATGGGCATGGAGTGCTCCACCGGGACATCAAACCATCTAACTTACTGATCGATGCAAAAGATCAGGTCAAGATTTCAGATTTTGGCTTGGCCAAACTATCACAAACCGACAGTGACGTTACGTTATCGGGGGCAATCGTCGGAACGCTAAGGTACCTTCCGCCGGAAGCGATGAATGGTCAACGTGACGAGCGTGCTGACGTTTATGGACTGGGCCTGACACTTTACGAATTGTTAACCCTTCAACCTGCCTTCGCTGAATCGACTCACGCCCAAATCCTTCGAGACATTGCCACAGAAGCCCCCGAATTGCCGTCTCGACTGAACCCATCTGTTCCGAGAGATATCGAAACCATTACCTTGAAAGCCATCGCCAGGGACCCGAGCGATCGCTATCAGACGGCGCGTGAATTTGCTGACGATCTCGGTCGATTTATTGCCAATCAGCCTATTCGTGCACGCAACGCGACGATGCCCGAGCGCGTCTGGCAATGGGTGCGCTCAAACACAATGCTCGCAGCCCTCATTGCGACAATCGTTGGCTTTGTCTTGATTGGGGGACCGCTCATCGGTCTACTTTTGCAGAGCAAATCCCAGGCGGACAAATTCGCCGAGTTAGAACGCCAAAAAGTCATCGCCGTGACGGAGGCCAATGCGGCCGCTGACTATTCCATTTCCATGGGCGACGCGCAAATGGCTCAACTTCGAGCCAACATACCGGACTTAAGACGGCACCTCGAACGTTGGAATCCGCACGAGCGAATGGATTCGGATAGCAATTCACTCACAATGAAGGATCGCCGAGACTGGGAGTGGGACTATTTGCATCAGTATCTCTGCACATCGATAAAACAGTTTCCAGGGCATCCACCAATTTCCGGAAGCATGCAACCCGTGAATCAAATTGCCATCAGCCCGGATGATTCGATGATCGCCAGCGCGGGTGAGTTCCAAGAATCGAACCGTCTTTCGGGTTCAGGAGTCGTCTTGATCTGGGATGCCGATTCGACTGAGCAAATCAGCCGACTGGTCGATGAATCAGCCCCCATCACGGGCATCAGTTTCAACCCCGCGGGAGATCGCATCGCCACGATCAGTATGAAATCGGAAGAACGAGGCTACGACGGATACCTCCGCGAATGGGATCCCCGGACGGGCCAACTGCTAAGGTCCATCGAGCTGCCCGTCGACCATGCCATCCAATTGGGTACGCGACCAAGGAGCCAAACCGTCAGTTACTCCCACGACGGAAAGTGGATTTATTGCAATTCCCCGACGGCGGCTATTTCTACGAAAACTTGGACCGTGGAATGGACGAAGAATTCGCTCACGGCGGTTCCAATCAACAACGATTCGATAGCACTTGGATGGTGGGGTGGTTGGAATCTTGTCTCAACGTCAGGGAAACTTCAAGTCAAATTTAAGCCCGACGCTGAGGAACTTCGCCGGCAGTATTTCGCTACAAACTTTTCGAGTTCAGGTCTATTCTCCACACGGCAGTTCTTCCCGCATCGACTCATTGTCTGGCGCGTTGAAGATGGAAAAATGTCAATCGATCGAGACATCCCATTAAAAGAGGCCCATTGGGCGGCCATCAAACCGGACGGTTCCGGCTATGTTGCGGGGTCGGTTTCAGGCGCCATCTCTATGTACTCGTTTGACGACACCACACATCCAGAATTGATGCATTATGGACACTCAACAAGGGTCACGAGTGGAGCCTTTACCAATGACGGAAAGCGACTCGTCACAGGCGACATGGATGGCCGGGTTCACATGTGGAATCTCGATGATTCACGGCGAAAGCGAATGTACAGATTGTCACATGGGAATTCAGCCGTGTGCGCCATCGCGTTTGATCCAATGAGCGAGAAAATTCAGTATGCTCGTTGCAGCGGATACGGCCCGAAGAATGGGCCGGGTGAATGTGGCGACTTCGATCTAACGACGAATGAGCACCAATTCACGCAGCGAGCAACAACGCATTACCAGACATGGCCCCGTAGTGATTTTTCTTTCAGCCGCGATGGTAGTTTCATGGCGAGTCCTGCCAAAGAAGCAGCTCGCCCACCCGGACGACTGATTCTTGGTTACCCGCAGGGGGAGATCAATGTTTGGTCAACCTTGTCGAATGAACTGCTATGCAAGATCGACATTGGTAGAGAATTCATCACCGGACTGTGCTTTAGCCTCGACAACCAGCAACTCGCTGTCGCGACCTTTCAGCAGACTTCACTGACGGCCGGCGTCTCGTCTGTTGCCTTTATTGAGTTGTCAGATGGGATAAATTCCAAAGAAACATTGGCTCCGAAGCACAAGCACCGCATCACGGACACGAGGATTACGGCGATGTGCTACTCAAAGTCGGGAAGGCTGGCTGTTGCAACGCCTCAAGAAATTTACACCCTGAGTCGAGACGGCTCGCCCAAGTTGTTAAGTCAGTGGCAAGATGCAGTGCAAACGTCTGTGAACTTTCACCCGACCGCAAACGAAATCGTCGTTGCGGACTTTGCGGGTTTTCGGGTTCGCGTCCTCAATAGCGAAACGGGTGCCACCAAGTTCGACGTCGATGCACCAAGAGCCGTTTGCAGTGTGCAATACAGCCCCAATGGACGGCGTTTCGCAATGGTTGGCTATGACAGTCGCGTCTATTTCTGCGACGCCCAAACCGGGCGACGCTTGCTGATTCTCGATGGCTCGAATGGCGACCCAGGGACGGCTGGATTCACTGCCCAAGTGTGCTTTAGCCTGGATGGGCGACGCATCGCAGCTAACACATTTAACGGTGGCATCACGGTTTGGGAAATTAGTTCCAGCACTGCGGATTCGGGCAGCGACCGTCCCTGACACCAATGATCTTAACTGGCCGCGAAGCGGACTCAGCCCAGGGTCGCGTCACACCGCTGGTATGAACTGCGTATTTGCCGACGGTTCCGTTCATTTCCTGAATTACGGTATCGACTTGGAACAGTTCAACCTGATCGGCCACCGATCTGATAGCCAAGTTATTGATGCCGACAATCTCCAATAGTACATCTACATCACAAGGCAACCGACGGTTGCATTGTTCTATAGACGTTGAGTAACCTGACAGCCGACGATCACATTCGTCGGCTGTCTTTTCATGCTCTTGCCAAACGAAGAAGTCTCCAATGCAACTCTCAACGCACGCCCATCGCAACTGCTTGACCGTCCTTACGGCGATACTCTTCACTTTCCAAACCGGCTGCGGATCGGGAACATCCGCGACCGTTGACTTGAAGAATACGCACATTGCAACAATCTCTGGGCTTTATGCTCAATATCAAGCACGGAACCGAGGCCGTTTTCCCAAGAATGACGCCGACTTCAAGAAGTACATTAACGAGCAAGCGAAAGGTACGCTGGATCTGATGGGGCTCGCCTCAGCCGACGAGCTACTAACATCGGAGCGGGATCGCCAACCTATCAAAGTGCTTTACGGGAAGCATGGAATGACCCCCGACATGATCGAAGTGATTGCCTATGAAGAGACGGGCAACAATGGGTTGCGACTGGTCGCGTTCCGCGGTGGCGGTTACGACGAATTCGATCAAGAACGATTCGACAAGATCAAAATGCGCTAGTCCGCGGTTGGTTCAAGAGCGCTGTTGCTACCTCGCACCTGCCGCTTTTCGTTTATTCTCCGCCTTCACCCGCTCAGCCCACTGGCGTTTCGCGAGCAACGCATCCTCCGCAGCACCTTCGCTGTCGTAGTGAGCGATAATCTTCGTGAGCGCATCGAACACTTCTTTCTGCGACTTGTCCATTCGATTCTCGCGAATGCGAGTTCTCTCGGTTGGGTCGGCTTCCAAATCGTAGAAGCGACCGTCGTGGTATAGCTTGTACCGCTTCGTCCTGACCATTCGAGATCGGCTGCGCCAGACCGTCCCATGCCTGGGATAATAATGAAAGTAGACGAAACTGCGAGGATCGCCTTTCTCGCCTTTGATCTGAGGCAAGAAACTTCGCCCATCCGTTTTGAACGAGCCCGGCAATTTGCTTCCACTGGAGTCCACGAGCGTCGGAAGGAAATCTGAAAAATCGACGAGATCATCACACACACCGGAGACACTTGTGCCTTTCCAGAGTGCAATCAACGGTACATGGATTCCGGCATCACGCGTGCTACCTTTTGCGCCGCGAATGGGTCCTTTGTCGGTCTGGCTGATAATCTTACCCGAGGCGCCATTGTCACCGGTGAAAAGAATGAGAGTATTCTCTTCCAGCCCTTCCGTTTTCAACGTCTCCATCACTTTACCTACGAGCTTATCAATATAGTGGACCATGCCACGAAAGTTCTTTGGTGACGCTTTCACCGGCGTTTTGTCCCACGTCGGACTATCCGGCGTCGGCACGAACGGATCGTGTGGCAGAATCATAGGGTAGTAAACAAAGAAGGGACGTTCCCGATTCGACCGAATGAAGTTGCAAACGTGCTCGTTCACGATGTCGGGACCATATTGCCCGGGATAAGTCTTTGGCAAGTTTCCATCCGTTTCCAATTCTGGATTGCGATAGCGCTTGCCTTTGTTGCTCGTAACCTGCCACAAACAGGAACTGTCAAAGCCAAACCGCAATGGCTTGCGAGAATCCCTGCCATCAGCAACGGCGTTGCCCCCGTTCAACTGCCACTTGCCGGCGATGCAAGTTTTATAACCCGCGGATTGAAGCAAGTGCCCAAACGTCCGCTCCGTCGTTTTCAATACGCCGAATCGTTTGTAATTACGAAAATTGTATTTCCCCGTCATGATTTGCACGCGCGAGGGCGTGCATTTGGGTTGGGAAAAACAATAGTTAAAACGGACCCCTTCCGTTGCCATCTTGTCCAGATTCGGCGTGCGATAAGACTGACTACCGTAACAGCTGAAGCCTTCCCAACCGATATCATCCGCCATGATGAGAATAATGTTGGGTTTTGCTTTTGCGTGCGCTGAAATGCCGAGCACTACGGTCAGAATCAGAAGGATGAATCGCACAGAAATCTCACAATCATTCTTGAGGCAGCTGGAGTCGACCGACCATGAATTCTAGTTTACGGGACTGCGGGAGCAGGTGCAGCGGGAACACGGATTTTCTTTCTTTTCACGTAGAGCACAGCTTGAGACTCTAATTCTTCCACCAGTCGATTGTTCCCCTGTGATCTTGCCAACTCGATCGCTTTGGTGGTCGCCACCAAAGCGGTATTGTACTCGTCAAGCTCCGCGTAGGCTGCAGACAACGAACGAAATGCCAACGGAGAATTGTATCCCGTTTTGCGCGTCGCGAACTGCGCTAGACTCTTGGCTTTTTCACCATCTCGCAACGAATCAATGTCTATGACTGCAAGAATCCAAGACAATCGCGTAGCCACTTCGCTATCGAGGTTCGCATCCGCGACTTTGATAAGCAACGGCCGAGCATCGGCCAGTCGACGCTGATCAAACAAAAATCCTCCAAGATCAGCTTGATATTCAGTGTACGTAGGATCGAGCTCAACCGCCTTTTTCAGCTCGCTCTCCGCCTTGGCCAGATGTCCCTGTTGTTTGGCCATTTTGCCAAGTCCATGATGGGCTTTTGCCGAATTCGCATTGCCCGCAATCACCCGCTCATACTGGCTCTTTGCATCTTCCCATCGCTCGACCATTGCGAGCATTTCTCCATACTCTATCCGCTCGTCCACGAGTTCGGGATGGATATCAAACAACGCGGCGTACTCTTTGATTGATTCGTCGTAGCGCCGCGTCCTGCGAAGCATTCGCGCCCGCAATAGTCGGGGAGCGACCGCATCGGGCTGTGCAGCAATCGCTTTGGTTAGAGCAACATCAGCCGTCTCGCTGCCATCACCGCCAGGCTCCATAGCTTGCTGAGCCAAGGCGAGATAAACCAACGCTCGCAACCCCTTCGGCGCGAATTCCCATCGCCCTTCATGCACCAACGAGGCAGCCATTCGCTCATCTTCCGTAGCTTTCAGCCCCACAACATCCTGCCTCAGTCGTTCTAGGGTCACGGGACCTCGATAGATGGCAGCCATTTCACCTTGTGTTGTGACTAAAAAACTACAAGGCAGCGGTAGCTTGCGTTTGGCCATAAAAACACTGTCATTCACCGACTGAAGCTGACGCAATCCAGGCTGCCCGATAAAACCGATGGCAAAAGGTAACTTGGCTTGCTTGATAAACGTCAGCGCCTTGCGGGCCCCGGTGCCGTCGTCACCGCCGGCTGCATCTGCAGAAAGCAAGAGTACATCCAACCCCATCGCATCCAGCTCAGTTTTCCGCCGACTTAACTCCTTCAACTCTTCCAGGCACGGGGCACACCAACTGGCCCAGAGAACTACCAATCGTGGCCGAGTTAAGTCCGCAAGTAGACTCTTTTGTGGATTCTCGCGGGCAGCATAAGTCACCGGTGGGATCGGCCGTGGCGTTACCAGCAGATTAGCCGCGACTTCGGACGGCTGCGTCGGCGAATAATTTTCTGCGAGAATCCTCGATGCGGGGACTGGCCGGACCCAGAGCTTGGGTTCTTCAGAGCCTTCATTCAAGATGTAGTGGGTATTGGCCTTCAATTCAGAGAACACGCGGCTTTCTCCCGATGGCCAATCCACGCGAACGTTGACCGCGGTCTTCTTTTACCCCAATCCGAAATGCACCCATTTGGAATTCTGCGAGAGAAACCCCTCGCCCGCTCGGAGCGATTGCACAGATTCAATCGCCTGCAAAGACTGTTTATCGCTCGGTTCGTCGTCCGGCAGTAAAGTGATTCGAGCGCCAATCGCGTCTCGATTCGACTTGGTACCCACCAATCGAAACTTGATAAAATTGCAGCTGTCGGAATTCGATTCGTTGCGAAAAAATCGCAACTGCGGCGCATTTCGAGATGAAACCCACAGATCGAGATCGCCATCGTGGTCCCAATCCACAACACTAACGCCTCGACCATCGTCGGGCAGCCCCAATCCACTCATAGATGAGATATCCGCGAACGCCGAGCCAGGGATATTGAGAAAGCAACAATGCTTCTCCTTCCCGCTCCACGACCGCCCTTCCTCCGTCATTCTAATAATCGACTGCCACCCCTTCAGGTACCAGCCTACGGATTCATCTGAGTCATCTTTGGGTGTAAGCGACACGACCTGCCGCCAGTAGAAACTTCACAAATCACCGCTATCTTCCCCGGTATAGTTACCGTTAGCGACAAACAAGTCCTGCCATCCATCGTTGTTCAAGTCGCAGAAGGTCGAACCCCAAGCCCAGCGCCCCATCTCTACGGCTGCATCAAGCGTGACGTCATTGAACCCGTCTGCTCCGTTCATGAAGAGCGAATTCCCTCGCGCAAGTCGCCGAAGCTTTTCGCGCGCCCCTTCGTCTTCCTCAAAGAACTTTCGCTGGTAGGTAATGCGTTCTCCCGCCGATGAGAACATATTGCTGATATATAAATCCATGCGACCGTCGCGATTGTAGTCGCCCCATGCAGCCGACATGCCCGAAGCCACATCCTCAACACCGGATTCGCCCGCGACATTCACAAACGTCGCTTTGCCGCCTTTAGCACGGTTCTCAATCAGCTCGTTTCGGTACAAGCAGTTGCGCCCAAAATCATTCGCAACGTACAAATCAAAGTCGCCATCGTTATCGTAGTCTTCCCATGAAGCCGCATAGCTCCACCGAGTATTGTCCTTGTTCAGTCCGGTTTCTGCTGTCGCATCGTGGAATTGCCAGTCACCATCGTTCGCGATAAGCACGTTTGACGACCCGTTGTTCGCATCAAAATAGGGAACGGGATTTGGAGCTGCCGAACCCTGCGTAGCGTGATAACAACATGCGTACACATCAACGTCACCATCAAGATCGTAGTCCGCCGCGGCCAGTGAATACCCCAGTCGACTGGCACGGACTCGATGGCGAAATTCAAATTTGTCGACCACGCGTTCGTAAAAGAGAGTCCCCGTCAGCGAAGCAACGACGAGGTCCTGGTCCCCGTCATTGTCCAAGTCCACAAACAAAGCACAGCGGCTTGAGTCCAGAAGGTCAACACCCATCTTCTTTCCGACACTTGTCGCTGTTCCATCGGCGTTCTGCAGCAACAACAGATTGGGTAACCCGCCCATTTGGCATACGTAGACGTCATCAAGCAAGTCACCATTCACATCACCCACGCTTACGCCCTGATAGCCCATGAAGTTTGCGCCAAGGAGCTTGTCGATCCTTTGGGCCCAATAATCGCAACTCTTTCCAAGCTGCTCCTCGTGGGCCGTAACCGATCCCATCAACGATGGCGTGCATTCCTGGTATAACGCCGACTTGCCGTCAAATGTGACTTCTTCATATTCCATCACCTCCAACTGCGTCAGGATTGGTTGTCCGCTTCGAATGGCCCATTCACAACGGACTTGCGCATGAATCTGGATACGACGGTCTTCCAGGTCGCCGTCCAACGCCACACGACAATTTGTTTGGCACATTGATTCATCAATCGCGACTCGGACCGTCTTAAGCTTGCGCGACGTCTTCTTTGCATTACTGAACAATTCGACCAACGCGGAGACCGCCTCGCGTGGTTTGGTTTCAAATTGTGTCTTCGTTCCCTTTGTCCACCGCGAAACCTCAAGCCCGCCTTGGTTGAACACCGAAATCAAATCTTTCGGGCGCATCAAATTGAGGCGTGCGTCTTGCAGATTCAATTGCTCAAACTTTGAATCATCTGGATTGGTAACCCATTCAAACAATCGCCCGAGTTCTTTGGTCGTCAGTTCATTAAAGACCTCTACCTGCGTAGGGCCCTGGTCTGGGTCACTCGACGCCACCAAATCCCCAAGGCTCCCCAAAGTGACGGGAGCCGCTGTCTGCTTTTTTTCCGGTTGGGTAACCGAAGGCGGCTTGGGAGCGTCTTGGGCAGCCACCGAATCAGCCGGTGTGGCGTTCGGGTTTTCGACTTCAGGTTGCGAGTCACATCCAGCGCCGGTAACGCAACAAAAAGTCAAAAAGACACACAAAATCGCTTTACGCAAAAGCCACTTTTTCAACAAACCCCATTTCCTCGAGTGTTTTGTGGTATCCATTGCCATTATTTCGTAAGTAGAATTTGAGGAACATTCATTTCATTCGGATTTTAATTGGTTGCACAAGAGTCCTGCGCTGTTAAGTTTATGGATCTTACCCGAACCAACTGGAGGACGGGTGACACCAGGACTCAGTCCATCGCGAAATGTTCCAAAAGTACCAAGCAAGGGGAATTCTATGATCAAAGCTCGACTAGTGTTGGGGATTGCGATTTTAATGTGCGCAAATGCCTTAGCGCAATTTCCACCAGAGTTTCGCCAATACCAGGCGAACTTCACCTCAACTCCGCCCACAATTGATGGTGCCGATACTGGTGACTGGGCAGCCGCAGAAGGCGCCGCCGACGACTGGCGTTTACTCCGTGAAGCAACCGCACCTGTGGATGCATTCAACAACCGATTCCAAATGCTGTGGGACAACGACGCTCTTTACCTCCGAGTCGATTCGGACAACACACTTTGGGGTGCGTTGTTTGACGGCAACATGGACTTTGGGGCTGACAACCTGAACTTGTACATCGACCCGAATCGTGATGGTGAAGCCAACGGTGGTTCACAAGCTGGTGGACCCAACCGAAGTCCTGACGGATATCAGATCGCCTTCAACAACTTTGATGGTACGACTGAATGCGGTGCTGACGGAATGCCGCTGACCGCCGATGACTGCTCAATCGAAGTCGACGACAATCTCGGCAATCCACTTCAGCTCGGTTCGACATTTGGCACTTACGCCGAAGCTCACGTTGATTCCATCTTTGGCAACCAGGCTGAATGGGCAGGAATGCGTTCAACGCACATCGCTCAAACGAATGGCGCATCCGGCGGAATTATCGAAATGAAGATTCCTTGGACCGATTTTGACGCACCTGCATTGGACGCAGACGGACTGGAAACGGGCTTGAACGTTGGTGGAGAAGCTCCATCGGACAGCGATGTCTGGTTCTTCAACGCCGCCGTCATCACGACGGATCCACTGAACTTCCTACCTGCTTGGAATTGGCACACCGATCCCAACGACACGGAGTTCTTTTCGTCACGTCCTCACGGCGAAATCACCTTCGCTGGCGGTGGCACTGGCAACCCAACTGGCGACTTTGACGCTGATGGCGACTACGATTGTGATGACATCAATGCCCTCACGACTGCGACAGCTGCCGGAACCAACGACGCAGCATTCGACTTGAATGGCGACGGAAGTGTCGATATCGGTGATATTGACGCGTGGCGTGCTGAAGCTGGAGCAGCCAACGGACTGCCCGGTCCTTACACAGCGGCCGACATCACTCTGGATGGCGTCTCTGACGTAGGCGACTTTAACGCTTGGAACACGTCGAAATTCACAACCAACTCCAATTGGTGTGAAGGTGACGTCAATGGCGACGGTGTTGTGGACGTTGGTGACTTCAACATTTGGAATACCGTGAAGTTCACTAGCTCCGATGGGGCGGCCGCCGTTCCAGAACCAGCCGCCTTCTCGCTGTTGGCTTTGGCTGGACTTGCCTTGCTAGGCTTCCGACGTCGGTAGTTCTGCCTCAGATTAACGATTAGCTAAATAATGGCCGCCCTTTCTAAGGGCGGCTATTTTTGTACATATTGTACGACAGCCGGTAGTTGATTATGTTCCAAGGGTACGCTGACGGCCGTATCCGCGGTATGGAAACCGAGGATAAGCGTTATGGACCCGAAGAGAGCGCAAATCATCAAATGATCAAATCGCAACTTGAGATTCTTAAGCAGGGCGAAAACCTGCTGCGAGATATCACGGAAGATCAATTTACGTGGAAATCCACCGAACATAGCTTCAACTCTATCGGCAAACATTTTCGCCACATTATTGATCACTATCAAAGCCTCCGGGAAGCAACTCTCACCGGCATACTGGATTATGATCACCGTTCTCGCGGATGTGATATCGAATCCAATCCCGAATCGGCATTAAACGCATGGCTGGAAATCTCGCATTGGATGGAAGAACTTCCTGAAGAAAAGCTCGGGATGCCCATGCAGCTTTCGACTGAAATATCGATTCACGAGGAAACGGTTCGCAAGGTGGACACATGCCTCGAACGAGAATTGATCTACCTCGGGAACCACACCGTACACCACTTCGCCGTCATCTCACTGGCGATGTCGATTCAAGGCCGCAAATTGGATGACCAATTCAGTTTGGCTCCCGCCACAGCGACTCATCTTCGCAAGCAGCAATCTGCCAAATAGCGCTGGCATCATCCACCAACCTCCGCGGATGTCGCCGCCGAGGTTGTATACTGGAAGTTGGAGTGTCACCTTCCTTTTTTGTCTTTGGCGCGATGCGTTACTTTCTGCTGATCCTGATCTTCTTTGCCACGATAGGCTGCGGTACATCTCCTTCGCGGAATAGCTCGTCTGTCGTGTTTGACCTCGACGATCGCGCCATTACGATCAAGCCCGATTTTTTCAAATCTCGCGTCATCATCTTCCTCAAGACCGACTGCCCAATTGGAAATCGCTACGCACCCAAGATTTCCCGACTTGCGAAGCAGGCAACCGAGTCGGGGCTAGACTTCACGCTCGTCTACCCGGATACCGATCTATCTAGCGACGAAGTGCGACAGCACGCCCAAGAGTACTCACTGGAGTTACCAGCTCTGCGTGACCCCGACCACAGGCTTGTCAAAATCACGGGCGTGACGATTGCTCCCGAAGCTGCTGTTTACGATGGCACGGGCCTACTTATCTATCGCGGTCGGATTGACGATCGTTACGTTGATTTTGGGAAGGCCCGCCCCGCACCAACCACGGACGATCTTTACGACGTGATCGACGCTTTTGGGAAAGCCGACGACGTTGCCGAGCCCCGCATAACAAAAGCCGTGGGGTGCTACATTGAGTGAGTCGCGAATCCGTCGAGGGCCAGTCGCCATGCGTTACAAGTGTATGGCGATCCTTCTAGCAATACTGCCTTTGGGATTCATTGGTTGTGAGCAGCCTACCCAGTCCCCGGACCGTCACGTTGTCACCTATACGCGAGACATCGCTCCGATCACTTTCGACAAGTGTGCAACATGTCATCGCCCGCACGGCGCGGCTCCCTTCAGCCTTCTTACCTACGATGAAACGGCAGAACGAGCAGCCCAGATTGCCGACGTCGTCGCTACGGCTTACATGCCACCTTGGTTGCCATCGGATTCCGACCACGAATTCCTTGGCGATCGACGACTGACCAGCGCACAGATCAAGGCGTTTGAACAATGGGTCGCAGACGGAAAACAGCGTGGAGACGAAGCCGATCTTCCGATCTCACCCACATTCAGCAGCGAATGGACGCTTGGCGAACCCGATCTCGTCCTGGAAATGGAGTCGCCATACGTTCGAGCGCCGAGCGAGTCGGATACGTGGCGAAACATCGTATTGCCATATCGTGCGCAGAAGACCGTGTACGTTCGAGCGTACGATTTCGATCCTGGCAATGACAAAGCAGTGCATCATGCCGTTATTACGGTCGACCGAACGGGCCGAGCCCGCGAGTTGGATGCCGGCGATGCCCCGCCGGGGTTTGACGGCATGAATGATGGCCGAGTCCAATTGTCTGCGGGTTCCCGAATGCCAGATGGACAAACACTGGGATGGACTCCAGGCAAAGTGGCTCATCCTGGCGATGACGACATTGCCTGGCGACTGGATGTCGGCAGTGACCTCGTCCTCCAGCTGCATATTCCCGCCAGCGGCAAGCCAGAATCCATCCAGTCGCGTGTGGCTCTGTATTTTGCAGAACGACCACCCACCAAACAACCGTTCTCCATCGAGTTTGCTCTGCGCGACATCGACATCGCGCCGGGGGAGTCAAACTACGAGCGCGAGCTGAGTTATCAGCTGCCCGTTGCCGTGGAATTAGTCGGATTGTACCCCCACGCGCATTACGTTTGCCGTCAAATGTTTGCGACGGCAACGCTACCCGATGGCCTGACGAAGACGCTCTTACACATCCCCGATTGGAATTTCGACTGGCAAGACGACTACCGATTCGCCCAACCAATTGCGCTTCCAGCTGGCACGACTTTACGTATGAAATATGTCTACGACAATTCGACTGCCAACATTCGAAATCCCAACAATCCGCCGCAGCGTATCACCTACGGTGAACAATCGACAGACTCGATGGGCGACTTGGTCATTCAGGTCATTCCACGTATCGCGGCCGAACGCCCAAAGCTTATCCGAGACTATACGATTCAACAGTTTCGAAAGAGCCTTGCTAAGCATCAGAAGCGACTTGAAGCCAATCCTAACAACCCTCGAGCCCACATTGGCGTCGGCGAAGCGTACCTTTTGCTTGGCGAATACGAACAAGCCCAGAAGTATCTGCAGTCAGCGATTCAGCTCGGCGATAAAGATCCGAGAAATTATGCCAATCTCGCAGTCGCCTATCGCCAGCAACGCAACTTCCCGGCTTTTGCAGCAGCCCAACGACAAGCCGTTGAACTTGCGCCAGCCAATCCCGTATTCCGTCGAGACCTCGCCAACGCGTTGCTTCAAATGAATATGCTGGAATCGGCCGCGATACACTACAAGGAACTTCTGGAACAGGACGCATCGGACGTCGCGGCGTTATCCAATATCGGTATGATTTTGGGCCGCCAAGGAGAACTTGATCAAGCCGTTGTGCGACTGGAACAAGCCATTCGCCTGGCTCCGAACTTTGGAACGGCTCACCTTAATCTTGGAGTAACGTATCGAAATCAGAAACAACACGCCAAAGCCCTTAAGCACTTCCAACGGGCGGCTGAGCTAAACCCACAGAACCCGATCATCCCCAAGTTGATTGAGCAGACCCGCACAAGCCTCGAATCCAATTAGCAACGACTAAAAAAATTACGCGTGCCCCATTTCCCATAGTTTCATGCGAATACAAAGCGACACTATGACTTGGCATAGTCAATATATTCCGCTTCCTTCCCGCAGAAGTAGTTCGTCAACGAGCGGGCAGGACAATCTGGAACGTGGATGC
>CAYYHV010000072.1:9615-22104 GCA_964471695.1 uncultured Pirellulaceae bacterium | reverse complement strand
CGATCGTTTCGGGATCGACGCCGGCGTTTTCATCCGTCAAATTTGACGAGCTATCCGTCGTAGGCTTGGAACTCACGCGACTTACCAGATACGAATCCGCTCTTCCGGCGCCTTGTAGAGTGCATCACCAGGCTTCGCATTAAACGCTTCGTAGAATGCGTCGATATTGATCACCGGACCATTGGCTCGATACCAAGATGGCGAGTGCGGGTCGGTCAGCAGTCGCCGCATCATTTCCGCATCACGGTACTTGCGACGCCAAGCCTGACTCCAGCCCAGGAAGAACCGCTGCTCTCCCGTGAAACCATCAATCTTGGGCGATGGTTTGCCGTTCAGCGAAATCTTGTATGCCTTGTAGGCAATCGACAGCCCCGAAAGGTCAGCGATGTTTTCACCCAACGTTAGCTGGCCATTCACATTCTTGCCTGGTAGCGGCGAGTACTCGGAGTACTGGTCCACAAGTCGTTTTGTGAGCTTCTCAAATTCAAAACGATCCTTCTCCGTCCACCAGTTCGTCAAGTTTCCGTCGCCGTCGTACTTGCTGCCCTGGTCGTCGAATCCATGACTGATTTCGTGACCAATCACGGCTCCGATACCGCCATAATTTACGGCGTCGTCGGCTTCGGCGTTAAAGAACGGCGGTTGCAGAATCGCAGCCGGAAAAACAATTTCGTTCTTGCTTGGGTTGTAATAGGCATTGACCGTTTGTGGCGTCATGCCCCACTCTTCGCGATCAATCGGCTTGCCCAACTTGTTGATCATCCGCTCGTATTCGACTTTGTCGGAACGCTTGATGTTGCCGTACAAGTCGTCCGCGTCGACCGTGAATTCCGAGTAATCTTTCCACTTATTCGGATAGCCGATCTTTGGTGTGATCTTGGCGAGCTTGGCTTGCGCCTTGGCCTTGGTCTCGTCCGTCATCCAGGTCAAGTCGTTGATGCTTAGCTCGTAGGCTTTGAGCAGGTTCTTCACCAGTTGATCCATACGAGCCTTAGCTTCAGGCTTGAAGTGTCGCTCAACATAGATTTGGCCAACGGCTTCACCCAGACACCCAAAGTCACCGGCTCCGCGGCCAGCCACCAAGTTGACTCCACGCTTCCAACGAGGCTGTTGTTCTGGAATGCCAGCCAACTCTTTCGAATTGAAGTTAAAGTGGGCGTCGACCAAGCCCTTGGACAGCGCCGGAGCCATACCATTTACCAGCTTGTACGTCAGGTACTTCTTCCAAGTGTCGACAGGCGTCACCTTCATCAGGTGATCCAGGCCGGCAAAGAAGCTGGGCGTGGCCACGTTGACTTCGGTAATCTGTGGAACGCCGGCAGCAGCAAAGAACGTCTTCCAAGGAATGTTTTTGTTGGTCGCTTCAAGTTCATCGAGCGTCGTCAAGTTGTAGCGAGCATTCGCATCACGTAGATCTTTGCGAGCCCACTGGAAGGCGGCTAACTGGGCTTCGACAAAAACAATCTCGTCAGCCGCACTCTTGGCGACTTCGGCTTCCATTCCCGTTTCAACCAACAAGAACGCGATGTATTTATTTAGAGCCGTTCTTGCCTGAATGTATTTCTCGTCATCCTGGAGATAGTAATCTCGATCGGGTAGAGATGTGCCGCCTTGAGCCACAGCGGACAGGTAACGAGTCGAATCTTTGGCGTCTTGCGACACATAGAAACTGATTGGCGAGGAAACACCGATGTATTTGAATTTCCCGAACAGACGAACGACGTCTTCGGTCGACTCCAGTTTCTTGATCTCAGCCAGATCTTCTTCTAGAACGCTGATCCCCTTCTTCTCGATGGCCTCTTCGTCCATAAAACTGCTGTAGAGATCAGAGAGCTTGCGTTTGATGCTGCCCGAAGCCGCCCGAGCCGCATCCGGGTCTTCAACGATTTCGCGAACACTCTCCTGAGCTTCGTCAGCCAAGATCGTGAATGATCCGAAATTGGATTTATCCGACGGAATTTTGGTGGTCTCCAACCAACTTCCGTTGACGGCTTGGTACAAGTCGTCTTGGACACGAACGTCCTTATTGAATCCGGATTTGTCGATTCCTGATTTCTCAGCCGAGACTGAAATCGTCACGAGGAGCGCTGCTAACGCGAAGGTCAGTTGCTGTATGCGTAACATGGTTATTTCCTGAAGTCGCTAGTATCGGTAACCGAACCGGAATGATAACGGACCAATGGGGACTGCCGTAAGGACAAATAGAGCCTGTGGGGAAAATTGAATGTTTGCCTCGCATTCACCATCCGGCGTTTTGGGGTAATAATCAGTCTATGTTTGTGAACATCGCCTCTTATAAATTCGTAGCCCTCGACGACCTGCCGGAAATGCGCAAGCACCTTTTGCTGCTGACGCGGAATCTAGCGCTGAAAGGTTCGATCCTGATCAGCACCGAGGGCATCAATATGTTTCTCGCGGGAACGCGTGAGTCGATTGATGCATTCTTTGCCGATCTCCGCACCCGGCCGGAATTCGAAGATATCACGATCAAGGAGAGTCTCAGTGACGAGCAACCCTTCAATCGAATGCTCGTCAAAATCAAGCAGGAAATTATCGCCTTCGGCATCGACGGCATCGAACCTGGGAAACGCACCTCGCCCAAATTGGAAGCAAAGGAGTTGAAACGGTGGCTTGACGAGGGACGGCCACTCAAACTTCTGGACGTTCGCAACGAGTACGAGATCAAGCTGGGGACGTTTGACGGAGCGGAGAAATTGGGGATCGACCATTTCCGCGACTTCCCAGAAGCTGTGGACCGATGGGAGACAGAGGATCGGGAAACGCCAGTCGTCATGTTTTGCACCGGTGGCATTCGATGCGAGAAGGCTGGCCCACTGATGGAACAAAAGGGCTTTAAGAACATCTATCAGTTGGATGGTGGCATCCTCAAGTATTTCGAAGAGTGCGGCGGCGAACATTACGACGGCGATTGCTTTGTCTTCGACCAACGCGTCGCCGTGGATAGCCAGCTGCAAGAAACAGAAACGGCACAGTGCTATGCGTGTCAACTTCCGCTGACTGCTGAAGAACAACAATCAGACAAGTACGTCCCTGGAGTCAGTTGTCCGCATTGCTATCTGACTCCGGACGAGTCGTTGTCACGCACGCTCGAAGAACGCAACGCGGCGATTCAAGAATTGGTGAATCCCCTGCCCGGCTGCACGTCGTATATCAACAAGCGACCGATTCATATCCCGGCTGCCGCCGATGGAAAACGGTTTATAGATCATCTGACCAGTACGTTCGTCTTCGTCGAGCCGGACGCGTGGCAGGAACGCTTCGATCTAGAGCTACTGTTGCTCGATGGCAAACCAGCAACGCCGGATACGATCGTCGAATCGGGACAACGTTTCGAACACTGGTTTCCCGATACGGTCGAGCCGCCGGTCAACGGTGACATCCGCATTTTGCACGAAGACGAATCGCTCGTTGTCGTCAACAAACCGGCTCCGATGCCGATGCATCCTTGTGGACGATTCAACAAGAATTCATTGACATCCATCCTGGCCGAACTCTACTATCCTCAACAATTGCGACTGGCCCATCGACTGGATTCCAACACATCAGGCGTAGCAATTTTTTGCCGAAAGAAGCAGGCAGCCAGCAAAGTCCAACCGCAGTTCGCCAAAGCGGGCGTGCGAAAATGCTATCGCTGTCGCATCCACGGGCATCCAGCAAAAGACGAGTTTGAGTGCCAAGCCGAGATCAGCCCGCGGACTCGACCGGCTGGAGCCCGCTTTATCGAGGCGGGTGGCTTGACGGCTCATACCGAGTTTACGGTGTTCGAGCGATGCGCTGACGGCACCTCGCTTATCGAAGCCCGACCGATTACGGGTCGGACGAATCAGATTCGCATCCACCTTTGGCATCTTGGCTTCCCTATCGTGGGGGACCCGATGTATCTGCCGAATCAGGAAATTAAACCCAAACAAACGCTATCGCTTGATGACCCGCCGCTTTGTTTGCATGCGTATTCGATCGAATTTACGCATCCGACCTCGGAGCAGCGCGTGACTTATTCCGCCCCCGTTCCGGCTTGGTACTCCGAATAACTGCTTCAAACGTTAATAATTCGAGTAGGTTGCCGGTTTTGCTGGAAAACGCGTCGCGTTATGCCGAGGTCCACACTAGGTTGGGACTTATTGAGGGGCACACCCATCCCAAGGATAAATACGGGCAATATTACGTTTACGGTCGGAGTTTCTTCAGTTGAGTGATATTTGCCCTGTCGAGCATGCGGGCTCGATCAGCCCCCTTCTTCACGTAGCAATGCAAGCGGCCAAAGCGGCTGGCGAGATCATTCGCGCAGGTTCATTGAAACGCAACGTGGTCGAAAGCAAAGGTGTTGGCGATTTGGTTTCCGAGATTGATCGGAATGCCGACAAAGTCGCTTGTGACTTGCTGCGAGCCCATTCTGAGCTTCCCATTCTCTCAGAAGAACTGAATGCGGATCAGGAAACGGACAATGACATGTGGATTGTCGATCCTCTGGACGGTTCGGGAGCCTTCCTCATGCAGGCTGGACCGGCGCTTCCCTCAGTCCTGATTGCCCTTCGAAAAGACGCGGAAACACAATTGGGCGTTTGCTACTTCCCGCTCACGGACGATTGGTATTATGCCGAACGCGGTCGAGCTGCCTGGCACAACACCAAGCGATTGGTTTGCGATACTAACGAATCGCTGAGCGAAGTCTGGGTCGAGATGAATCAATACGGCGATGCCGAATTGGAGACGCCCTACTTCTCCGATTTGCGTACGCGATTGCGGTCCAGCGCTGGCGCTCGAATGGTCACATCGAATTTCCCACACGCTGGAGTCGCGATGCGAATCGCCGACGCGACCAACGCACTCGCCGCCGTGGTTCATGACAACAACCCAGAGAGCGTAAAACAGGGGCCATGGGATATCGCAGCTCCTCAGTTGATTCTCGAAGAAGCAGGCGGAGTCTTCCTCAATCCGGACGGCGAACGAACTGACCCGTTTGTCGTAGAACCCATAATCGTTTCTCGGTCGCGTCAAATCGCGACTGAGATTATCGACTTGGCATCCCGCGCTGCCGCGGGCGAGCGTTGAACTCGAACTTCCACTCGCCATGCACGTCATTCGTCAAATAATGACGTGTACACATCTGCGATACGTTCTGCATTGTCAGTCGTAGCTCCACGTTCTTCGCTGAGCGGTGCCGAACTGATCAAAGCGGCAGAGAGTAGTTCGCGCAGTTTGCTTCTATCCCCATCTTTAAACAACTGGCACTCGCTGGGGCGAGGAACACAGTCCGTCGCCAACACGGGAATGCCCATCGCGATTGCCTCACGAACAGCAACGGCATCGCCATCCGTCGCTGTTGCCCTCACATATATGTCGCACCGTTCCATCAGCGCAACAAATCCTGCAGGTGACAAATCGTGGAAACTGATGGCACTCGGAAGCGACTCAATCCGAGGCAATATTTCAGCTGCGTAGTTTTCATCTGTCTTGTTATAAAACGCAAACGCCAACACCACCCCATCGGGTAACCGCGACTCGCTTTCTTCGGTAAACGCATCCAAAATCACTTCGTACCGATACAGACGCTCTAACGAGCCGGACGTAAGCACAACCTTGTTGACATCCAGGATTTCTTTGTGCTCTTCCGACAGCTCAGCAGAACTACCAACTTCAGAAATAAAGGCCGGAATAACGCTGATTCGGTCTGCAGCCACACCCAACCCTTCTACGAACTCGGCTTGAAGAGCGTTTACGGCGATGACGTGATCCATGCTCTTCAGAATGAACGCGACCCATGGACGAATGAGAGGTCGATTCACTTTCCGAACAAAGCTACCGCTATGTATTGTGACCACTTTTTTTTGACGGAAAAAGAATAGAAGCAGAAACGGGGCGATCCACTTCATGGTGCCAAAATACGAAAAATGAAAGTGGACGATTGACTTTTTCGGCATTCGAGAGATCAACCGAGCCAGAGTTGACACTTTACGCACTGTCCCCTTCGGCAACGCAAGAATCGAATTCTCCTCGGTAATTTTGTGGCGGGGATCAATCACGTACGAATCAAAAATGGCACTGCGTTGCAACGACTTGTGCAGTCGGATGACGTGCACGGTATTCCCTCCAATCGGCGGCGGAACAGAGGAAAACTGGTATACGGAGATTTTCATAATGTTTCACATTCTGGCTGCGCCTAGCCACTAGGACATTGTCCTCGCTTCGCAATCGTCATCCCTTAACCCGTTCGCGAGTCCCAAGCGTTGGGCTAGTATATATTTATTCCACCGTGCCCGCATTGCTACAGCCCAAGGTTGTATTGCCAAGAAACCGCGTATGTGTCCAATGCAAAACGCTATACGAGAACACAAAAACCAATGCAAGATTCAGCCATATCAAACGGCCCTCTCTTTATTGTTGGGTTTGGACGCTCTGGAACGAAATTGCTACGTAGCATTCTCGACACGCACGAGTTGATCAGCATTCCAGATATTGAAACCAATTTCCTACCGATGTGGCTGCTATCCAAACGTGGCATAGATTTCTCCGAGCCTGCGACGTTTCAACAATTCTACGCGCAAGCTATCCAGGAACCTTTCTTCATGTACATGCGAGATCGTGATCATTGTATCAATGCAACACAGTGGCGCGAAAACTGTTCCGACTTTAGTGTTGCGGGCGTCTTTGAAGGCCTGATGAAGTTCTATTGTGACGTGCAACCTGGTGGTATTTGGGGAGATAAATCCCCATCAAACACAAAGCATATTGACTTGATCAAAGACGCGTTCCCAACCGCAAAGTTTATTCACATCGTGCGAGATGCCCGCGACTGTTGTGCGTCCGCTAGAAAAGCCTGGAAGAGCAATCTTTACCGAAATGCTCAACGATGGACTGAGTGCGTACGGTCCGCTGATGAGTCAGCAAAACGTTTCCCAGACGATTACCATCTCATCAAGTACGAAGACCTTATTGATGCCCCAGAAAACGAAATACGCCGAGCTTGTGAGTTTTTAAAGGTTCCATTCGACTCAAAAATGTTACGCCTTGAGGTTGCGCCAGAACAAGTCGGATCGGCAGCTGGATCAACAAAGATCGTCTCAGGAAACTCGCAAAAATACAAGTCAACGCTGTCCAGTCGCGAGATACAGAATATCGAAAAGATCGCCGTAGAGTGCCTCGGCCGCTTTGGCTATCCGTGTAGCTACTCAGGTCCTGCACAACAACTGACTTCGTTTCAATTGAAACTGTATCGTTTATCGGACGGAATGCGTCACATCGTTCGCAACACAAGAGAAAAAGGACTCTATAAGTCGCTGGTTTTCACATGGAAGTTCTTCAGAATGAATTCCAAGATAAAGAACTAACGCAGCGACAGACAGGGATTCTCGGCTCTACATCGCAAAGAACGCATAAATGCTCGCCGCAAGAACGACGAGTAGGCCGCCGACAATCGGAGCCGGCTTCCAAGGCGTGAGGTCCACGGCTTTGGCGTCAGCTTGAACGTAGGGTTCATCACGTTTCATCCCCATGCCGAACGAGAGGACGGACTGCAAAATCAGCAGCACGACAAAGACGAATCCCATGTAGTGATAGCCGGATTTAAAAATCGACTTTACCCAACCGGGGTCACCATTGGAAAAGAAGGTGCCGGCCACCATCATGGCCAGCCCAACTAGCAGCGTAATGACGGCAGACTTGCCATCGACCCACTTGTTAAACATCCCCATCAGAATGATGGCAGCCAACGGAATAAAATAGACCCCGTTGAGTGATTGAAAAAAGCCGAAAATCTTGTCCTGCCCAAAGAAAACTATCGGAGCCACTATGACAGCAAACGTTCCTACGATGAAACTGCAGATCTGTCCCGATCGAACAACGGCTTTCATCGATGCATCCGGATTGATGAACTTCTTGTAGACATCAAGTGAAAAGAGCGTCGCACTGGAGTTCAACACCGAGTTGAATGTAGAAAGGATCGACCCCACCACCACGGCTGAGAAAAATCCAAGCAGCCAATCAGGCAATACACGACTGACCAATGCTCCGTAGGCGCGCTCAGCCACCCAGGCCCCTTCTTCATTCTTGCCAACAGCGGCCACCATCTCTGCGTCCTCGGCTCCAATCACCAAATAAGCCGCGAGGATTCCCGGCAGCACGAGAATCAGGGGAGCCAAGATTTTCAGAAACGCCGCGAGGAGCACGCCCTTCTGCCCTTCCGCGAGATTCTTGGCGCCAAATGTTCGCTGAATGATCTGCTGGTTCGTACACCAATAGAAAAAGTTGAGCAGAAGCACGCCCGTGAAGAGTGTAGGCCAAGGTGCATCTTCATCCGCGGCTCCAAGAGATTGAAATGCGTCCGCGTCAACCGCTTGAATTTTCTCGAAAGCGCCGACGAATCCACCTTCGGCTCCAGCAACTGTCTTGAGCGCGAAAAACGTGATCAGCAATCCACCGATCAACAACCCGGCTCCGTTAAACGTGTCCGATACAGCGACGGCTTTTAGTCCGCCCCAAATTGCATAAGCTCCCCCCATCACCGCGACAAAAATGATGACAGCCCAGATGGTTTGGATTTCCGTGAGTCCGAATAATTCTTCCAATCCCAGCATGCCATTCAGTCCGTTGGCTCCGAGAAACAGCACAAACGGCAAGAGAATCAACATGTAGGCTACGATAAAGATCGCCGCCGTCATGGTTCGCACGACGGGACCGTAACGTTCTTCGAGGAACTGCGGAATCGTCGCGATTCCCGATTTAAGATACCGTGGCAAAAAGAAAAGCGCCATCACAACGAGTGAGAAACCCGCGATGACTTCCCAACACATCACGGACAGCCCCTCATCGAACGCGCCGGCATTCAAGCCGATGAGTTGTTCTGTCGAGAGGTTGGTTAGCAACAACGAACCGGCAATGAAGATACCCGTCAGACTGCGACCAGCCAGAAAGTACCCTTCATCCGTATTCACATCCGTGCCACGGGTGATCCACCAAGTCAGGAAAGCCACAAGAGCAGTAAAGAAGATAAACGTTGCGATGGTCATGATCTGGCCGTTTGCACGTGGTTGTTGAAAAGAAGCTCAGAAGCGAGCCAAGGATTTTAACTTCGAAATGTGACTTCTCCTAGCATAGGGGCCGGGTTAAATTCAGTCGCTTTCGCTTCAAGCCGTCCAAACGATTCGGAAATCTCCAATGCTAGGGCAAGTCGTCGATATCCTACGCCAATCGGCTCGCGATTTTGATTTGGATATCGCCGGTGGAAAAATCAGGCGATCCTCATCGCGTTGTTGCCTTGGTGTTGAGCACGGAGACTACAACGGTACCGAATTGTTCGGCGTGGGCACCGATCGATTCATTTGGCTGGGTTACCAACCGAATGGGACCAATCGTTTCCGCTTTTACAGCGGCAACTTCCCCGAGGACGGCGTAATCAGCTTTTCCGCCGATGCGATTCCACCAGCCGGCGCGGCTCCCGATAGCTGGGCTCGGTTTCCTTTCGGAGTCGCCGAGATTCTCTGTCGCGAGGGCTACCCGCTGAATCAGGGCTTGGACGCTGTCATCTACGGCAATATTCCCGGTGGCGGCATGTCGCGATCGGCATCGCTGGCGTTGAATCTCATCATCACGATGCTCGAAGTGAATGGCGTCACCGATACGGACGGCATGACCAACGTCGATCTGGCTCAAGCCGTGGAGAACGACTATATCGGCTCGCCCTGCGGCAAACTCGATCAGATCATGATTATGTTCGCTCGCGAAGGCATGGGTACGTACTATCGGCCATCGGAACGCTGCATCAGTTACGTTCCACTCGGTGACAACGCCACCGATTTCCGATTGGTCAGTCTCGATACGGGAACGGTACGACCGGGATTGGAAAAATCGACATACGCGATTCGACGCCGTGAATGTGACGAGTTAGCGTTATTGGCAGGCGCGGAATTTGGATTCAAGCAGCTTGCCGAAATCCGCGACGCAGCGCTATACCAAAAAGTCATCGCTCGCTTCGGCGAGTCGCATCCGGATCACTGTCAACGACTGACTTACGTGTTCCGTGCCCAGCAACGGTTTTACAAGATGATGGAAGCTTGGAAGGCTGGAGATATCGAAACGGTCGGCAGCATCTTTCGGCAGGACGGATTGGAGCTACGAGATGACTATCAGATTTCCGGTCCAGAGCTCGAAGCGATGTGCGACATCGCCCGTGGTGTCCCGGGCGTTCTTGGTGAGCGAATGCTGGGCGGTGGCGACAAAGGCGCATCGGGAGCCATCGTGCGTACTGAGGCGGTGCCTGAACTCGAGGCGGCAGTCGCCGCACAATATCCCGTCACCTGTCCCGACTATGCGGACAAGTATGCGGTGCATACGTGCAAGATCGTGGATGGCATTTCCGTGATTCCCAATGAACTTTAAAACCAAATCGCTGGTGGAATAACTCAGAGTCACGTATGCCCTTCATGGAATGGATTGGACCTACCGCTGGTCTTTCAGCAGCCTTCATTTGGGCAATCTCGAGCGTACTATATTCGCGCGTCCCATTATCGGCGGCCAGCCTGACGACAGCAAAGAACATTTTCGCAGCGGCACTGATGGGAATCGTACTTTGGTTTTCTTCGCGCGGCGGAGTATTGTTCGAAGCCACTTCGCAACAATGGTCTCTATTGGCAATTAGCGGCGCGATCGGACTAGTAATCGGCGACATTGCATATTTCCGCAGCCTTCAGATCCTCGGACCGCGCCGCGGACTGACACTGACTTTGCTGACGCCACCGGTCACGGCGTTGCTCGGGGAGTTGATGCTGAGTGAGTCCCTGTTACCGACGGAATGGGCTGCGATTGGGCTGACCCTGGCTGGGTTAGCAGTCGTCATGTACGAACGTTCCGGGGCTGGTTCTCAGCCCAGCCAGTCGGTTGTTGATGGCGGAGTCGCGACCGGCACACTTGCCGCAGGATTGGCTTGCGCCTTGCTCGGTATTTTTTGCCAGTCCTTCGGGTGCATTGTCATGAAGATGGGCACGGGTGAACTGCGAACGATCGAAGCCACGTTTATCCGGATGATTGTGGGAGCGGCGTTGTCGATCTGCTTAACCTCGGCGGCTGGGCAGTGGCACGTAATTGCAGGATTATTCGCGAACCGACGAGCCACCCGAGAAGCCATCACGGCTGCCTTCCTCGGCACGTTTATCGGTGTCTGGCTGATGCTGACGGCTTTCAAGTATTCTCGTGCGGGAATTGCCTCGACGTTAACCTCAACTTCACCTTTGTTCGTGATCCCAATTGTATGGGCGTTTTTGGGTGAACGTGTATCGCCGCGAGCCATAATTGGAGCCATAGTCGCCTTCGGGGGTGTTTGCTGGTTAGTGCTCGCGAACTAAAATCTTGTGGCAGACCCAACGAGCCTACAAGGATTGATGAGAATTAATATGCAAACCGCTACCTCCCTGCCCCGTCGTATCCTTCTGTTGGGTTCGCTCATTCTCATCGTGTCGGTGTCGCAAGGTTGCAAAAAGAAGATCGACCCGGCTCTTTACGCCGATACGACCGTCGCATTCAACGATGGTATCAAGGCTTACGAAGCTGGCGAATTCGAGAAAAGCGTCACCGCACTAACGGCAGCAATTGACGGTTATGGGTTGTCACCCGATCAATTTGCAACGGCGATCGTACGTCGCGCCGTAAGCTACGGCCGGCTGGGCAAATTCACAGAAGCCCACAAGGACCTCGATGAAGCCGAACGTGGCGCACCGAACATGGACGAAGTCTTTCAGGCGCGTCACTTCGTCTTTAGTGCCGAGGGCAACAAAACCAAAGCCGCCGAAGCTCTTCGCGAGGCGAAGAAGCTGAATTCTCGCATCAAGTCGATCAAATAGCCTGAAAATTCGGCGAATCGACGGGCTCTCCCGAGAATGTCGGGCGTGCGAATTGACAGGATGGCGGGTATACTTTTGGCTGACGCAAACTCGCCAAAAGAGTGACTTGCCCCGCCAAAATCCCACCATGGCCAATTCAGGACCCGACAATGATTCGATTTGTTATGCGATGCCTTTTAATCGCTACCTGCCTTATCGCTTGTACCACATCGCATGCTGACGACTGGCCCGGATTCCGCGGCATAGATCGCCAAGATATCTCGAAAGAAACGGGGCTGCTGAAATCCTGGCCCGAAGGTGGTCCCCAACGCGTTTGGATGTTCGAAAAAGCAGGGCTGGGATATTCGGGGCCCGCCATCGTAGACGGCAAGATGTTCATTATGGGAACACGTGATGAACGTGTTGTCCTCTTCGCACTCAACGCAGCCACCGGCGAAGAACTTTGGCACGTTACGCTGGTCGACGAAGTCTTTGAAAACAACTGGGGCGACGGGCCTCGCAGCACTCCAGCCGTGTCCGGCGGCATGGTCTACGCCATGACTTCGGCGGGCGATCTGGTTTGCGTGAAAATCGAAGATGGTAAAGCCGTTTGGCGTCGCAACATGACGGAGTTCGGTGGGTCCGTTCCGAAGTGGGG
>CAYYHV010000072.1:0-9605 GCA_964471695.1 uncultured Pirellulaceae bacterium | reverse complement strand
ACCTTTGGTGGACGGCGATCGCGTGATCTGCACTCCCGGCGGCAACGACGGCGCAGTGATCGCACTCAATGCAAAGACGGGCGATTTGATCTGGCAATCGGAAGAAGTCGCTGAGGACGCACATTATTCGTCGGTCATCAAGGCCAAACACAACGGTGTGGAACAGTACATTCAACTCACACCCAAATTGTTTTTCGGCCTGGCCGCTGACACCGGAAAACTGATTTGGCAATCGGACTGGAACGGTCAAGTCGCCGTTATCCCAACGCCGATTTATCGCGACGGCAAAGTCTACGTAACATCAGGATACGGCGTTGGTTGCAAACTGGTATCCATCGACCAGAAGAACAACGTCTCAGATGACTATCGCAACAAAGTCATGAAGAATCACCATGGAGGAGTCATTTTGATTGGCGACCACCTTTATGGGCACTCGGACAAAACAGGCTGGGTGTGCCAGAACTTCCTCAGTGGCGAACAGGTGTGGCGAGAAAAGAATAAACTTGGGAAAGGAGCCATCGCGAGCGCCGATGGCATGCTCTACTGTCTGGACGAACGCTCTGGCGATGTCGCATTGGTCGAGGCTACGGCAGAGGGATGGAATGAGCGAGGCCGCTTTACGCTGGCTCCTCAAACCAAATTGAGGAAACGATCTGGGCGCATCTGGACGCATCCGGTGATCGCCAATGGCAAGATGTACTTGCGGGATCAGGATCTCATCTACTGCTACGACGTAAGCGGAAAGTAGACGGCACTGCGGATTGCTTTCGCGTATCGCAAACGAAGATCAACTCGCGGCTTACCGGTAGTAAGTATCGCGGTATCCAGAAATGCGTCGCGTCGAGCGAGGCCTGATACCGGCGGGCTGTTCAGCAGCAGCCGGGCGAACAGGGCGAGGCAACGCGGCTCGTCGCTGAATCACAGGGTTGCGATCGCCAACCGTCGACGCCACCTTCCCAAATTGGTTCCGGACGGGCTCCGAGACGTTGGTCAACTTGTTGGACATGTGGATCATGCCTTGGCCGTTGACCGCAGCCGTTTGACTGAGCTTCTCAAGAAAGTTGGCTGTTTCGACGAAATTCATGTCAGCGGCTTTACCCAGCAGCGGCTGGAACGTTTTGGCAAACACTTCAATCGCGTTCTGATTGATCTGCATAAACATGTCCAGTCGACTGGTCGCCACCGGCTTGCCGCCTGAATTTCGAAACTCAGTCTGCAAGACCAAAACACAATTGCCTTCGATACGGTTCTTGAACAGTGAGCCTTCGTAGACTCCCGTGCCATAAAAGATATGGGTTTGCGGAGTCCCATAGACAAGCTGAATTGTGCTATCAGTCCCGGCACCATCGGAAGACGAAAAGGAGTACTGCCCTGTACGCTGGATCTCCAACTGGGTCACACCCATCAGCTTCCAGATATCGACAACGACTTCGGGATTGCGGATAAGGAAGGTGTAAAGTTGAGCGTCGCACTCAATCGCTTTGACTGGCATACGACGGTACACGCTGGGTTTGGTGACAACCGCTCGAATCTTCTGAGCGGCTTCGGGTGTCAATTGTGCGAAAGGAATTGCCGCAAGGGCTTCTTTGCGATCCGCTCGATGCGAACTACCACCTGTCGACGATCGTGGTTTGAGCGAAATCTGACCGTAGGATGGCAACTGGCAGAACACAACCGCCAAGACAATTACAATCCACCGATATAAACTCTGAGCACCCAGGAATGAAGAACGGTCATTCTCTGTCGTGCTAGCCATCAACTTCCCACCTACAAGTCCACGTGATATGAAGTGGGGAGACGACAATTGACTCGAACCACTTACAGTTACATCAATGTTCGGAATTCAACCCCGAGAGTCCGCAGTCTATTTCGATTGATTACGCCCAACGCCAACGAATCGCGGAATGGCGTTGTCTATCTTGTCGAATTCATGCACAATCCGCCCGCCATTTTTGAAAGTGGGTGTTATGCGCAAACCTATCGCTATGCTACGCATGCTTGCCTTGCTAGCCATTGCGCGGGGGGTGTACTTCGTCATTCAAGATGCCCGTCAAGACCTGCCATTTTGGTGGAGCCAACGTGCGACGACGGCTCGATTCACGAGTCGTGTTGAACAATTGGCACACGACCCACACAAAGTCTTGAGAGAACTGCGCGACGTGCCTGCCCACGATTCGCGCGGCATGAGCGTGTTGGTCGATTTGCTCGGCCACTCGGACGCGATGATTCGAGACAACTCCCTACAAGTCATCAATGAGAACCTTGACGATTGGCGACTGGCAATGCAGGCCACTGGTGGTTCACGGATTGTCCAACTTCTAAAGCTGCTGGAATCTCGAACCACTCGTCAACCGGAACTGTATCGCTTTGCCAGCCGAAATCTGGTCGAGCGAGTCCAGCAGCTATGCCTCATCTCGGATTCCCATGAAGCAACGCAAAGTCTTGAGTTATGCGAACAGATTGCGAAGGCAATTCAGCCCGCGTCGCTCCGAACAGCAGATCGTATGGATGCGTTCGGAACGGGAAATGCGACTTCTTTCGAAGACGAGTTCGCCTTACCCGGCGGCGGACTATAGTTCCTCACCAGTTCGATTTGTTTGCGTTCACCTCGACCGACCTGCGATGGCGGCCTGCGAGAAAACAGTCGTCTCTACGGCTGGCGCAACAGGATCGATGAGCTGAGAGAGTCAGCTTTGCCGCCCCGACTTTCACCTCACAGAACGATACACGACGAATCGTTCACCGTCACAGACCTCCGATGTGAATTCGTTCGCATCCTTGTTCCCATTTCGCGTGCGATCCCAATAGTTCAGAAACTCTTTCCCTGCATCAATGCGTTCAAACAACTCATGCTCCTCAAACTTCTCGGCAAACACAGGGTTGAAGTAGATGACGTAACAGGCTTGGTCACAGTCTTCGATCGCCTTGATGATGTTGGCGAAGACTTCTGAGATTACCGGTTCGCCAAACGGGTCGTAGAGGTAAAAGACCGTCGGCCTTACGGGAATCTCGTAAGCTGCCGCGTCTTCAAGTACCGGGACAATCTCAAAACATTTCTGCTCTTCGTTTTGATATGTCTTTACATTGGCGACCGCAACGTCGTGTAACGAAGCCGAGAATTCGACTCCCACAATCTCGCGAAAGGGAAAATCGGAAGCCACAAACAACGATCGCCCTTTGCCCGACCCAAAGTCGATAAAGCAGAATTGACTGCAATCAATCTCAAGATTCGAAATGGCAGATCGAAGACTTTCTGGCGGAGCCGGATGATAGCCTCGGCCGAACTCCCAATTCGGACTTTGAATCTCCGCCATCCAGCCCGCGTCGATTTTAGGGCCGGTGTCCACACAGTGCTTGGTATCCCAATCCAAATGCTCTCTGCGAATTCGCCGAAACTCCGGCGACAACCAAATCAGCGACCCCGCGGCATGTCGAATGGGTCGTGAGAGGCAGCGGCCAACCGTCTTCAACAACCCCCGTTGCTTCAACGATTTGTCGATCTTTCGACGGGCGGTTACAAGGAGTCGATTCATGATAAATTCCTCTGCAGATCGGGAGTAAGTCTAAGGGCACGATGGAAGAGCCACAGTGTTGCCGACGTTTCGATGACACTTCCAACAAGCAAGCCGCAAGCCGCACCATTCAGTCCAAAGTGACTTGCGGCGACCGTCGTTGTGTAGGTGGCAACAACCAACCCGGCGACGCTCGCAACACAAACGTCTTTGGGGCGCTGCATGGCCCACAAGCCACTTGCAGCCGGAATGGCGACTGCCAGGATCGCGATTGCCAGCGCTACAATGACCAGCACACTTTGCCGGCTCGCATAAGCGGCATCATTAAAAACAAAAAGCAGCACGTGATCGCCGACCAGAACGGCACCAGCGACAAACACGGCCATTCCGATTGTGTAGAGCTTCATCGACGACCACACCGACCGCAAAAGCTCAGATTTCCCTTCAGCTGCAAAGGCTCGGGCGCAGCGCGGCCCAATGAGATTCGACAGCCCAAGAATCAACGGGTTGGATAAAAACGCGACGGTCAAACAACCGGCGTAAACGCCGTTTTCAACGGGTCCCAACTTCGCCGCGATGATCCAATTGGCTGCGCTCCAAGTCAATTGATGAGTCGTCAGCCCCGCGAGAACCCACTTGCCAAATTTCCAGTTGCGCACCCAATCCGTTCGACATCCCCGCGGTTCCAGTCGCCGTTCCGACTGCGTCCAAAGGAACCACGGTATTGCGACAACACCGCAAGCCACCCCAATCGCGGCATATGCTGCTCCCGGATGCAGCACGGCTAAGTGCCAAAGCGTGTAGAGTAGAAGAAGTTGCACCACTGACACTGCCAAGTCCAGAGCCAGGGCCCGAGTCGGTTTTAATCGGGCAAAGGCGACTCTGCGCGCAAATTCTCGTAGCTGGGTGAAGGGAATCGCTACGGCCAATGCAGCCAGCGGTCGTATCAGTGACTGCCCAAGACCGGCACTCCAAAGTAACCAGGTCAGAAGCAACACAATACCTGACGCCGCCGATGCCAAAGTCACCAACTGGATCAACGTGTTGGCCGTGTACCGCGCCAGCCGACCGCCGCGGAAACGATTCGCAAATACCGTAAAAGGGGAAGAGACCAGCGACTTAATCACCAGCTCCGTATGGATCAGAATCGTAAACACCAGCACGTAGTATCCAAATTGCTCCACACCGCAGGCACGCGAAACGACAATCGACGTCAAAAAACGCGTGCCACTGGTGACAGCCTGATCCAGAATCGAGATCAAACCACCGGCATCGAAACGATGAAGTATCTGCTTCAGCCGGATCGGGAAGGTCCATTGAGTCAAGTAATTCAAATGCACTCGACCTCGCTCGTGATCCCAAGATCGCGAATCTGCTTCCTGATTTCGCTCTCGTAATTTGGGTTGGAAATAATGATGACTTTTGGCTGAATGCGCACCAACTCTTCCGGCGCAACGATAAGATGCCCTGTCACAGCCGTATACTTTCCTGATTTATCTCGATTAAGATCTACAACAAAGTCGACGGATTCGGGCTCGTCAATGGAATTAAGGAATGTGACTCCCCGGCCCCCGCTTCCCCAAAGTACAACCGGTGAGTCGCTGCGATCCGACCGCAGTTTTACATTCCAACGTTCGACGCTTGCGAAGTGCTGGGCTCGAAAAGCCTTAAACAATCGTGCAATCCGATCTGAGCACAGATCCGGCGCCCTCTTTTCGATCGCCACTTTTTCGACGCGAGGCGCGACATCAACGGACATGTACTGATCGCCGAGGCATTGCGTCAACGCGAGAATTTCAAAGCCGCTTCTTTCGAACACCAACCGGAGAGATGACTCGCCGAAGTAGTTACATTGTTCATAATGGATCGTCCAAGTCGCCAATTGCTCGATGGCCGCGGCTGCATGAAAGACTTCAAAGTAGGCAACGCAGTTGTTGTTCTCACACTGGCGTCGCACAAGCGCCAGAAATTCGGACAAGTTCTGTATGTCTTCGAGTACAGAAACGCAGCAAACAATTCCGCATTCCGTCGAAGCCTGTTGTTCGTTGTAGGAAGCGCGACGAAACTCAATCGAGTCGGTTCTATCAGCAAAATCATCCTGCGTCGGGTCGACGCCGATCCCCCGATTGTGGCCAGCCCGCCCCATTGCACGAAGAAATTCCCCCTTGCCACAACCAATATCAAACACAACCTCGTTGGTGACACCGTACCAGGTAACAAGCCGATCTGCCGTTTGCTGGAGATGAGCCAGATAACTAGGAGAGTGGCTTAGCGAGGCATCGTAGCCAGGCCCAAACGCCAACAATGTTTCATCGAACGACTTGTTCCAGCAAAACCCACACTCGGTACACCCCCACAGCTCGATATCTGCCTTCGTGGCGGATCGAGCCTCAGCCTTTGAATCATAGACAAGCCCTACATGGACGGGCTGTTCACGGAAGTGCATGACGCACATCGTTTCGAGACTTCCACAAGCCCGACAGGCTCTCGCTACCATGCCGATGTTCATGTTGCGATCCTGACATCGCCACCGGTGCCTTTGCCAAGCAGGGTCCTCAGAATCACCGAACGCCACTTGCGAATCTGCAACAAGTACTTGCCTATCTTCCCCAGCGACTTCAATCTTGCTATCGGTGAGATGGGTGCTCTCGCGACGGCGGTAACATATCCCCACAGCAGTCGCATACGAATCCAGTGCGGCGGCGCCGTCAGCGGCGAGATAAATTCATGCTGCGACTTGCTCGTCTCCAATGCTCCCGCCATGGCTTGGTGTAATCGCGAGTAGAACAACTCCTCGTCGACTTCACAGTAACCACCGAGTAATGCCAACTCGGCGAGCAACAGTTTCTCGGAACCGAAAATCGGCCGCAACAATCGCGTTTTGTTGAGCGCCGCAACTCGAATGATCCCATACGAGTCGAGGCAGCTCTTACCGAGTAGCACATTCTCAAACCGCCGAGCCACATCCAATTCGTGTCGCGATGCATAGCTGATTTGATAGCGAGAACCAGGTGAGAGAATGCAACCTTCATGATCGACGTGTCGAGAAATAGAATGAACCCACACCGCATTCGGCGATTCGTCCAGGAGTTGGACACACCGTGCGAGGTAAGTCGGTGCCACAAAATCATCGGCTGCTGCCCACTTAAACAAGGGGCTGTCGCAAACGCGAAATACCGCGTTAAAATTCCAGATGGCACCGCGATTGGTATTTGACCGCATGAACGATATTCGTTTGTCGCGAGCCAACAACCGCGTTGCAATTTCCGGCGTATCATCCGTCGACGCGTTGTCGGAGATCACCAGTCGAAAATCCCCGAATGTCTGCGCCAGAAATGACTCGACAGCCTGTTCGAGAAACGCTCCGCCGTTAAAAACAGGCATGCCAATCGTCAATCTAGGGGTTCGACTAACCATCGCTGCTTCCTCGCGCAACATCGGCTCGGGACATGCCATAGACTCGTCGACGAATTAGGAACGGCACAAGTCGATAGACAAATATGGAATTCGTTGTCAGGTAGCGCAACCACAAACGTGACGGCTCTTGCGACAGCCGATACATCCACTCCAGTCCGTTTCGCTGCATCCAACCGGGAGCCATCTTTTTCACGCCAGCATGAAAATCAAAGGCAGCACCCACGCAAATCTGGACTGCTGAGATTCGGCTGCGTTGCCGATGGGCGAAAAGGTCCTGCTTCGGGCAGCCCAAACCAATGAACACGATGTCTGCGCCCGATTGATTCATGTCATTCGCAACTTCCTGCTCTTCCTCATTCGTCAATTGACGAAACGGCGGGGCAAACATCCCGGCAACCTTGAGCGTCGGATAGAGGTTGGTAAGTTGCTGCTTCAACTTTGCCAAGACATCGTCTGTACCACCGTACAGATAGATCGACAATCCATCAGCGGCTGCGCGCTGGCAAGTTTGCAGCATAAGTTCTGGGCCGTATACTCGATCGCTCAGCCCCGTTCGATGTCCCCAATTGAGCGCCCACCGAACGGGTTGACCATCCGGCGTGATCATTTCAAACGTGTTGACAATTTTTGTCAGTTCCGGGTCCTGCGAGAACGTGACAGTTGCATGAACAGCATGACACGACACGATACCGCCCGCACCGGATCGAGCCGCCTGAGCAATCGCATCGACAGCTTCTGCATAGTTCGTGGCACTGTACAGGATTCCGAAAAGTTCATTTCGACGAGGCCACGTATCCGTCGCTTTCAGTTCAGTCTGCATTGTGTAAGCCAGGTTCGAGGATTCGGTATGCAACTTTGTCGTTGGTTGATGGCTGATCTTGCACACCAACGGGAACGCTGATCGCACCGTAGTTGCGGCCAAGGAAATCCATCAGGGCAAAAAGGAACAGCGACATTCCGGCAAGTTCGAGAAGCTCTTCCACGGCATAGGAGATGATGTAGTGTGAAGTGCTGAAGCCGTATTTTTCGTAGAGCCAGCCCCCTGGAAGCTCCATGAGTATTGCTCCGCTTAAAAAGATCATGCCCGCAACAACGAATCGCCATCGAGTCATCGATTCCAAACGAATCAAGAACTTGATATACAATCCAGCCAGCATGAGCGCGATCACGGCCCCGGGAATGATCCAGGCAATCGTCAGGACGCCGCTAGTACCCAGCAACTGCCGAGTCGGATTGTCGAGCATTTCGTGGAGCATGATGGCTTCGTCAATCGAAGCGAAGAGAAATACAACGGCCAGCCCCAACCACCTCCATGCAAGCCATCGGTCACTCGCTTTCACAGCACAAACAGCCAGAAGCGAGCAGCACACGAGATGTAACGAGGACGCATACCACTGCAGAAGACTGGGCTCGTTAACGATGTCGAAACGGCTGAGCAAGCTAAACAGTGGCGAATCGGTATCTTCAACGACTTGATGTTTTACGTAGTGGGCAAACGAGCCAACGCAGACGATCAACGCACCGATTAGAATGGACAGAGTCCCCGCCGTGCGCGCGTTTAAGGTTATCGGTTTCGGTTGGATCATGACGAAAACAGTCGGGCTGGTGTGCTTACTCGGCACTGGTTGTGGCTGGGTTGGTTCGAGCCGACGGTCGGTTCAATCGCACGGCACGAACATGGGAAAGAATGGGTGAGATATCCGGCGAGGACCGTTGCACAACTTCGCCACATTGGGGTTCCGTTGGCGAAGCGTCGTCAGTTGTCCAGATCATCGACAGCACCAACATCACCAACATGAAGTTTGGAGAGCCCGGCAGCTTAAAAAATGACTCACCCAATCCGTGAAATACGGCATAACACAAGAACGCTACGATAAAAGCGCGCTCCGGCGACCGAGAACGACTGTGTTGCTTAATCGCGACAAACAGAGCCGAGATAATCACGAACAGGAACAGCGTTAACCCAATGACTCCGCTGTCCAACAGCACATCGAGATACATATTGTGGCCATGCGGAATCTCCCATGCGAACAGATCACTCAAGTATTCGACTTGTTCCGAACTCCAATAGGCCAGATAGCCGTGTCCAAAAACGGGATGCTCTCGAATCGCGTCGACAATCTCATTCCACAACGGAATACGCCCCGTGAGACTGTTCACTTCATCAGCTCGCCCTAGCGCTGCCGCCGACCCGAGTCGCGATCTTAGGGTCGAGCCGATCGTAGAGATTGCAAAACTGCCGATGGCGATTCCAAATACGGCTCCGGCGCCCCAAAGTATTCGATTCGCACCTTGCACACGAATAATCTGCAGGGCCGTCAATCCGAATAGAACAGCCGCCACCGTTGTTCGAGATTTCGTGAGCCCGACAAACGCCACGGCCATAACAAATAGTAACAGCACTCCGATTCGCGACTTGGATGACAACAGAAAGCTACCGCAGGCAAGACACAGGATGGCACCGTAGGCGGCTTGTGTATTGGGGTGCAATGTTCCGGTAAATCGGTAATCACCGAGCGGATCAAACGTGCCTTGCGCAACTTCAGCGACGAGACCGAGTAGTAGAAAAATCAAACAGCTGCCGGCCGTGACCAACGTAAGTTCGGACGCGTTCAACATTCGCGAGAACCCCAACGCCGCCACGGAGAAGACGATCAGAACGCAAAGTTTGAATGC
>CAYYHV010000071.1:20432-22195 GCA_964471695.1 uncultured Pirellulaceae bacterium | reverse complement strand
GGCCAAGGAAGATCACCAAGACCAGCAGCGCGAGCGCACCGATATCGAGTCGTATGTCGCGTTCTTCAAGCATGGACGTTCGATGTTGGGGATTCAACGATCACGGCTGGTAACGAAACGATTACTCAGCCCCGGGCCAGTCCATGCCCTTCGTCACTCCGTTGGAGAAACCATTTTTGGTTTCGGTACGACACCTGCGGAAAGAGATATGAAAACAGGTATCAAATCAGGTAGGTATTAAGGTAGGCTTCTTCCCGCGAGGAAATGTAGCCCACGCTGGTGTGCCCCGCCGAAGAAAACGCCACATGGAATCTCGAATTCTTCTTCGACCTCCGCGACCCTGTCGGTCATCCGTGTTCTGCGGGCCGCATGTCACGCCGATCCGGCAAAGTTTCTCAAAGGCCCCCACCGACCTCGCCGTGGAACCAATATCGCGATCAGCTTCCCCGTCGAATCCAATGCCGCGACTTCCCGTACAGTCGTTGCATGTTCACAATCGACTAATCGCCCATGCCGCACCTCCTCAAGCTGTTCTGCATTCAACCGAGTCAACGGAAGCCCCCCAACAGCCAGACTGGGCTGACAAAGTCGCTGAGGTATCGTTTCGAGGCTGATTTCGTCCGATGGCAAAGCCGATTCAATTGCAAAAGGTCCAATCGCCGTCCGTACCAATTCGGACATGACAGCAGCCGTCCCCGCGGCTTCGGCAATATCCCGACCCAACGATCGGATATAAGTCCCGCTGCCGCATTCGACGTCGAGGACCAACCGAGGATACACATACTCGACGATTTTGAGTGAGTAGATCATGACAGGTCGAGTCGCCAACTCGACGGCTTCCCCCGCTCTCGCCAGATCGTAGGCTCGCCGCCCAGCCACCTTGAGGGCCGAATAAATCGGCGGACGTTGCTGAATTTCGCCGGCAAACTTAGGCAGCTGCTCATCCAACATGGCTCGCGACGGAGCCGGTGCATCCACGTCATGAACGTCGCCTTCGGTATCCTCTGTTTCACTCGTTTGGCCCAGCAAAAAGGTGCCTCGATACGACTTTTTCATCTGCTGGACATATTGGGTCAGCCGAGTCGCCGGGCCCACCCCCAGGACAAGCACACCGGTTGCCAGCGGATCGAGCGTGCCAGCGTGCCCGACTTTGATCGGTCGAATCAGCCGCTGGACTTTGTTGACAACATCACGGGACGTTATCCCCGCAGGCTTGTTGATATTCAGTAAACCAAACACACATTCATTCTTTTCGAGGTTTCGCCATCGTACGATTCGACAGCAACACTTTCACTTGTAGCATGCCATCGCCCGTATTTTGTCGAATTGTATTGACGCTGAAAGGGGACAACAGGTAATTACGGATCTTTAGCCGAAGTTGAAATTTCTCCGAAGATCTTGCGCGAGCCTGTTTTGAACCGCTGCCACTCACCACTACTGCGCTTGCTGGCGGTTGCGATAGTCGCAACGCTGGCTTCTCATAGTGATGCGCAACAGCGAATCAGGTTCCCATCGGGATCGAATTCCTTCTTCCCCGGTCAGGCTCCTCAGCTACCAACCGGCATTCTGGCTCAAGCCCCAACGGGCCCGACGCTGGGAACGCCGCAACCGTACACGGGCCCGACGAATGGACCGGGAAGCGTAACGCCGTGGACGCCCATCCCCGGTGGTCCACCAGCCAACGCGGCTCTCGGCGGACAGATTCAACAATTTGATCCTTACGGAGTCCCTGATACGATTCGCGGTCCATCTGCGGTCATACC
>CAYYHV010000071.1:19101-20422 GCA_964471695.1 uncultured Pirellulaceae bacterium | reverse complement strand
GTCATACCCAACCAACCAGCTTTCCCACCTGTCGGAGCGTTTCCACCCTCCGGTACCTTTCCTCCCACCGGCTCCTTCCCTCCTCCCAATCTGCCGACGATCACGACGCCCAACGTCAATCCGAATCAGAACCTGCCTGTTTTCCCCAGCGGACCGCCCCAAGTATCCCCACCAGCCGCCAATGTGCCACCGTTTATCCCTCCGGCACCAAACTACTCGCAAGGCGGCGGGTTCGGTCCTCCACCTCCCATCAACGGTTCACTCGGTGGCGTCAACTCTGGCTCAGGCTGGGGTTGGGGGCAACCCGTGCAACCGGCTCCAATTTTCCCCAACGGTATCAACTGGGGCAGCGGTCGTATCACACGACTGTTTCAAGATACGGGAGCCCTTTACACCTACATCTATGGCGAAGATAGCAATGAGCTGCAGATGCACGAAGTCGAGGTCTTCACGAGCGCCATCTTCAAGGAGTTTCTCGGCTCAGCCAGCGATTTACGCTTAACGCCGGGCTTCGCCTTCCATTTCCTTGATGGCCCGGCTGGTGCAGGACGCATCGACTTACCCAAGACTCTGTACAGCGCGTACCTCAACGCACTGTGGCAACCGCAACTGACGCCTCAGTTTGGAATCGATTTTAATTTCCGAGCCGGTGTGTACAGCGACTTTGACGCCGTCAACTCGGACAGCGTCCGTTTTACCGGTCGTGGATTGGGCGTACTCCAGGTTACGCCGAACTTGGCATTCAAGTTGGGAGCCGAGTACCTTGATCGTAACAGAGTCAAGATTTTGCCAGCCGGTGGTTTCCTCTGGCAACCGGATCAGCAAACACTGGTCGACATCTACTTTCCACGGCCGATGGTGTCCCGCTATTGGCGAACCGTTGGCAATACCGAATACTGGTGGCACATCGGAGCCGAGTACGGCGGCGGCGCCTGGACGATTGAGGATGGCGGCATCGACGAACAGATCGACATCAATGACATCCGTATCTTCGCCGGCTTCGATTGGAATCGACTCGATCGACTGGACGGCATCTTCGAGATTGGTTGGGTCTTCGACCGCGAAGTCGTAACCGTCAAGGATCCGACGCTTGGATTAGACATCGAAGACAGCTTCATGATCCGCGCCGGCGTGAAGTACTAAACAACGTCGATCCAAAACTCGTGTAGTGGTCCTGGCCGCGCCTAGCCAATCTCGACCAGGTTATCCGGCTCGATCATACGTTGGCGATTCAGTTCAACCGCTTTCGTTTCGTGTTCCTTATCGAAGAGCTCGTAAAACACGTTACGCTGTCGAGGCTCATAGCCCACGTTGGAAATGG
>CAYYHV010000071.1:15066-19091 GCA_964471695.1 uncultured Pirellulaceae bacterium | reverse complement strand
TCGCGGATTTGATCGAGCGTTAGATAGTGAACCGTGCCAGCTTCGGCGACTACGTTCTCTTCGATCATAAGACTGCCCATATCGTTGGCACCAAACTCTAATGCCAACTGCCCGATTCTCAACCCCTGGGTGACCCAGCTCGATTGGATATTTGGAACGTTGTCGAGATACAGCCGCGATACCGCCTGCGTCTTGAGATACTCAAACGATCCCGAAGGTGGGATATCTGACATGTCGGTATGATCGGGCTGAAACGTCCAGCTGATGAACGCGGTAAAGCCACCGGTCTCGTCTTGAAGCTGTCGGACTCGCTCCAAATGCTCAATCCGTTCAGCCAACGTTTCGACGTGGCCAAACATCATCGTGGCTGTGCTCTTCCCGCCCAGTTCATGCCAGACTCGCATCACATTCAACCAGTCGTCAGTCATGACTTTGCCACGCGTCAATATATCGCGGACGCGATCGACCAGAATCTCCGCGCCGCCACCCGGGATACTTCCCAAACCGGCGGCTTTCAGTCGCTCGAGCACCTCACGGATCGACATGTTATTCACCTTGGTGAAATGATGCAGTTCCGGCGGACTAAAACCATGGACGTTCAGCTGGGGATGCCGCGACTTGATGTCATGCAACAACTGTTCGTACCAGTCGATTTTGTACTTCGGATGCAATCCACCTTGCATCAGAATTTGATCCCCACCGAGCGCCACTGTCTCGTCAACCTTCTTGAGCAGCTCTTCGCGCGGCAACGTGTAGCCTTCTTCGTGGCCCGGCTTGCGGTAAAACGCGCAGAAGTGACACACCGCCGTACAGACGTTGGTGTAGTTGATGTTGCGGTCGATGTTGTACGTGCGATAAGACTCGGGATGCATGCGACGCGTCACCGCATCGGCGGCCGCGCCGATTCTGGCGAGGTCGTGCGATTTGAGAATCTCCAGCCCTTCTTCCGGCGTCAAACGCTCTCCGGCAACGGCTTTGTCGAGAATATTATCAAGTGGTTTGGCAATCATAGAATTTCAATTCGCGGCCAGTCGGGGCCAGCCCCAGTGCGCTGGCGTCTTCGTAGTATCGTTTCAGCCCTTGGCGTTCCCGTGGGCCCATTCGAAAGTAAAGGTTGTCACGGAGGTAAGCAAGCGTCGCTTCACACGTCATGCCCACCGCAGCCGATTCGGATTCCGCAATCTCGGACAGATGACTCATGCCAGCATCGCGAGCGAGACTGAGGGCGCTGTCAATCTGTGACCATTCAGCAGCCGTCATGTCCAATCCCGATCGGGCTGTCCACATCGCAAACACAAAAGGCAAGTCCGTGCGGCGAACCCAGGCGTCGCCCAAGTCCCAGACTTCTTTAAAGTGGTCATCCACGGCATGGATGGCTCGATCGCCGATCAGCAACACAGCATCCGTCGTCGCGTGACTGAGTCCATCACCGATCGACAACGATGAAAGTTCGGGACGGATTCCAAAGTGTTCGTTCAAGAGTATCTGCACCATCGCCGCGCTCGTTCGCGAGCCCTCGTCGAGTGCCAGCGTTCGAATCTCAGCTGGTGGGACTTGTGCAAAAAGTTTGACGCTCAACACGGGCCCTCGGCAGGCAATGCAAGCATCGGATACGACGGTATAGTCGTCGTTGCGGAAGTATTCGATCGCCGGAATCAGCGCGATGTCGAGATCACGTCGAGCCAAGCGATCAGCCAGTCGACTGGGGAGATCAAAGCAAACATCTGCCGACGGAGCCAACTCGTCCAGCCGATATACCAGCGGCTTGGTATTTAGATAGGAAACGGCTCCAATTCGCAGGCGACGATTCATGATGGCAACTTGGGTTGTTTGAGCTTTGAGCTTCTGGGCTCGACGATTATAAATCCGATGAGATAACCGCAGAAAGGCGGCATTTGATAACCTTGCCCCCTCTTTCCCCGGAAAACGCTGAGACTTTTGGCGGAATCCGCACATAATGTACGACGTGCCGGGAAATCCCGCGTTCCCAATCATCGTTTGAATGGAGTTCTAGAATCCAATGGTTGATAAGAATCGACGCAGTCGTTTCGCCCTGATTGGGCTGATGACGTTTGGCATAATGCTCGTCGTAGCGGCAGCATTAGTCCTGCGTCCCGTTCCTATCGTGGCGGAATCCGAATGCCTGACGGCGACGGGACAAGTCGTGAATATCTTTCCGGGAGGCGAAAAAGACATCTGCGTGAAGTTGAACAATGGTGTCATCTACTATGTGAATCGCGGCGAGGAACGCGGCTTGAACGCCGGCAAGATGCACGCCGAACTTATGGGCAAAGTCGTCACGATCAAGTATCCCGAATACTGGACTCCGCTTGATCCCAACGGTCGCACGCGCCACCTTTCGCTAATTGAATATGATGGTCAGGTACTGTTCAACGAATGCAAAGACGCCGAAAACCAGATGTAGATTGACGGCGCAACACAGCTGGACTTACTCGTCGTCAAACTCTTCTCGGATTTTCGCAGCCCACCATCCCCATACGAGATAGTGAAATGCGATCATGGCGAAAACAACCAGCCCAACGAGACACACCAGGGCAACAAACCCGAACGACATGAACGACAGGACCAGTAAACCTGAAACCGTGAAGATGGAAACCAGAAAGATCGACAACCACGACCCTTTCTGATTCTTCCCATCATCAGCGTTTACAATTGGCTTCTCAGGTGGTGGCGGCACAGCCCTACGAGGTGGCTGGATCGAATCGGACATGGCATCAATACTTCATTGAGTTAAGCGAAAGCGGGTTTAGATTCTATGCGAAACGACTCGGCACTGCATTCGGCCTTTGAAAACCTGACTCAAGCCGTCCCCTGCGTTGGACTTCTCGCGGTAATCGCCGCCTCGAGCTTCGGGATTCTGACGGCAGCCTCGGCGGACGATTTCTATCCAGCGGCTCATGCTCACAACGACTATCTCCACAAGCGACCGCTGCTGGATGCGCTCGACGCTGGATTCTGTAGCGCCGAAGCCGACATCTTCCTTGTCAACGATGAGCTCCAAGTCGGCCATACGCGCTTCGAACTTAAGAAAGGACGGACGCTCAAGTCGCTCTATCTCAAGCCGCTTGCTGAACGCGTCGCCAAGCATGATGGACGCGTCCACAAGAATGGACCGACGTTTACGCTGCTCATTGATTTTAAGAACAAGGGGGAAGAGACATACAAGGTTCTGCGCGAACAACTGCTCGAGTACAAACACCTTTTTGCAGCGACTAAAGATGATTCCGGAAAATCGCTCCCACCGGCAGTCAAGGTTGTGATCAGTGGAGCCCGCCCGGTCGACGCAATCGCCGCCGACAAACAACGATTGTGCGGTATCGACGGTCGACTGACGGATTTGGATTCGAAGAAACCAATCGACTTGCTGCCACTAATCAGCGACAACTGGCGATCGCACTTCAAGTATCGCGGAAAGGGTGAACTATCACCAGAAGACGCAGCGAAGTTGAAAGATGTAATTTCGCGAGTCCACGCGGCTGGTCGCAAGGTACGTTTCTGGGCCACACCGGAAACGAAAACCATGTGGACGATTCTGGCGGATGCCGGTGTCGATCACATCAATACCGACAAGCTCAAGGAACTTGGCGAATTCCTCGACGCAAGAACCAATGAAGATTGACTCGACGAATCGTCCGACTTCTACAGCGACTGGGTCAGATGGTCCCATGTAGTCGAAACGAACTATTGTTCAGTTCGAATCGGTTGTCGCTTGAGGTAAGCCTCCAATTTCGTTTGCGAGGACGCCTTCTGCTTTTCGCTAGTCTTCGAAGACGCGAGAACTTCCTTGACCGTCTCGATGGCTTTTCCAAAATCGCCAGCTTCGGCATAGGCCGCAGAAAGCGTATCGAGCACCGATGCATTCTTACCACCGGTAATGCGTTTCGCCCGCTCGGCATATCGCACGGCTCGCCATCCATTACGCTGAGCACTGTCTGGATGAGTCGCGTGGTGCCAGGCAAGATTGTTCAGCGACTCGAGTGAATCGCCGTCCAACGCCAAGACTT
>CAYYHV010000071.1:14576-15056 GCA_964471695.1 uncultured Pirellulaceae bacterium | reverse complement strand
GCGCATAACTCTTCATGGCGGCCGGCGTATCCGTTTTCATGAGTTCCCGCGAAGCCCTCAACTTCTCGCGGATCGAGTCGATGCGACCGCGAACTTTCGCCAGCTTCTGTTTTACTGGCGCCGTGGGATCTTTGACTGAACTCAGCATGGCAATAGCCGATCGCAATCGCCCCTGGGCAACCAGCGTGTCAGCTACGACCAGCTTAAGGTCCTGACGCTCTGGAGCGATCTTCACCGCCAATTGGTACTGCGCCATTGCCTCATCATACCTTTCCAACTCATGCAGAATGCGACCTTCCGTCATAAGCACCTCTGGACTACCCTGACCGCCTGCCTGATAAAGCTTGGCAACCACATCTCGGGCTTCGCGATAGCGCTTTTGTTGACGCAACAGGTTGGCGTAAATCAGATATCCGGCCGGATTCTCGGGAGCCCCACCGATGACTCGACGGATGGTACGCATTGCAGACTCAATATCAC
>CAYYHV010000071.1:7335-14566 GCA_964471695.1 uncultured Pirellulaceae bacterium | reverse complement strand
ATTCAACTGAAAATCTTGAGCCAGCTCAAGATTCAACGCCAGCCATTCACGATGCTTGGCTTTCGAGCGTGCTAAGGATAAACCATCACCATTTGAAGGACGGTGCTCCGGATGCGTAATCGTATTGAGTTTGCCAGATTCCAGTCGCACTTTTTCTTGTTTACCATCACTCCAGCGAACGGTTGCTACGGTTTCATCGGGTGAGCCGTTTGGAAGCGCCCCAAGACAAATCTGTGGCGACGATTGACTGAGATAGCCGCTGTTGCTGCTGACTTCCAATCGCTGTTTCGTGGCACCCACAACGTCCACGATTGCTCCCAACGATCCGGGATTCCTGCGACTGCCGAGAATCCGCAATGATGTCCCTTGCCCATCAGCTTTTGGTGGCTGGCGTTCAAAGGCGTAGATTGGCCCGTTGTTGGTCGCAACACACAAATCCGCCCAACCATCTTGATTCAGGTCCACCGAAGTCGCAGCGCGCATGTCTGTTGGCACAACAATCCCGGCGACGTCCGTCCGTACTGGCTGGAACGTACCATCTTCGCGGCCCAACATCACCAACCCGACTCCACCATCCATCGGCCCCGTTTCCTTTTGCGGTTGGTAAAAATTCTGAGCCAAGAACAAATCCTGAATTCCATCTCCGTTGACTTCAACAGACACGATGCCAAATACCGGAGCGATCTGCGCCACGCGAGGAAACGGTCGGAATTCAAAACGTCCCTGCCCTTCGTTGATCATGCACCCAGACTCGAGCGTGTTCACGGTAAACTTCTGGGCTTGTTCAATACACTTTGGCGTATAAATATCCGTCAACGATGCGACAGCAAACTGCTCGTAAGTTTTGAATTTATCTTTGAGAAATGGCATTGCACGCGAGGAACAACTTTTGCCTCGCATCGGGTAGAGCGTATTCTCCTCGTACTCCGCCTCAAGCAGATGCGGTTGTCCGTCGCCATAGTCACCGTAGTAGATGTAGACGGGTTTATCGCGGGTGGCATGATACTTCGTATTCAGACCAAAATTGCCAACCGCATAGTCCATATCGCCATCGCCGTCTGCGTCGAGCGGAGTAATACTGTTCCACCAGCCGCTCCACTTCGCCAAGCCGCTACCGTCCGTCTGATCAATCAACGTGCCTTTGTCATTCTTGAACAATCGGATTGGCCCCCAATCCGTAGCCAGCAGCAAGTCGGACCATCCATCAGCATCCACGTCGGTCCAAACAGCCGAAGTCACCATTCCGACGGCTTGGAGAGCAAGCGTGGCCTTGTCGTGGATAACAAAGCGATCACCTTCGTGACGCAGCAAATGATGGGTGGGAGCCAAGGGATATTGACCAGGAATCGAACGGCTGGTGACGAGAAGATCGACGTCTCCATCTTTGTCAAAATCGCAGGCAGCAATGGATTGGCTGCTATTTTTCGCTGTCGGCAACCATTCACGCGTTGCATCAACAAAGTTGCCGGCACCGTCATTCAAATACAGCCGATCTTGCAACCGCGGATCATCCGACTCGCACTCGACGCCGCCACTCGCGACGTAGAGATCAAGGTCCAAGTCTCCGTCAACATCCAGAAACAATCCACCCATATCTTCGGAACTCGCATGATCAGCCAACGCGACTTGGCGTGAAGGCTCGAGCTTCGCATCACCACGATTCAAGTAGATGCCCCCACTCCAACCGGCGGCTCCCGCCAGAAACAAGTCGTCTCTTCCATCGCCATTGACGTCGCCCCAAGCCATTCCTGGCCCGAGTTGAGAAAGCTGATTCGGCAGCAAAGGCTGGCGGGCAAAGTCATCAAACGGGTCCTCTTTGTGAGTCACCCGACTTATCGACGAAACGGGCTTAAACAGCGGCTGTAACGGTGCCGTCCGAAAAGCCTTGGAGTTCGTCAGTTCGGCTTCGCGAACCCGATAGTGTTTGTTTGCGTCAAGGTCTTTCGCAAAAGTGCGATGACCACTCGGCCAATCCACTTGCAACGATTGGATCGTTTGCTGGTCGCCTAATCCGAAATGAACCATCGACTCGTGGCACCCCTTGAATCCGGCGACCGGATAAACCTGACGGACTTGTTCCCCCGTTTCGGTGACGACTCGTACCTCAGCTCCAATGCCCATCGAGTTACTGACGGTTCCGACAAGTTGAATCGTGACCGAATTGCCTGTTTGCGAATCGTTACGGTAAAGGCTGACCGGTTCATTAAGATCCCAACAAATAACGTCTAAGTCACCGTCGCGATCGAGATCGCAATGCACCGCGGTAAAACTCATCCCCTCATGAGCCAGCCCCCATTCCGCCCCGACCTCTTCAAAGGCAAGTCCACCCAAATTGCGAAAGGCAAGGTTCGTTTCCTTCATCCCGTCTTGGTCCTGATACTGCTTGCGAATGCGCCCCGTGCTGATGACCGACGCCTTCGGCGGCTCGGGCGCCTGCATATTGACCGGAGTCCCATTGGTAAAGTAGGCATCCAGGCGTCCATCGTTATCAAAGTCACCGAGGCTGGTGGTCCACGTCCACTCCGTCGAAGCCAACCCCGTCAGAAAAGCGGCTTCCTGAAATCGCGGTGTCCCGGTGTTCAAATACAACGCGTTGCGCATCAACTGAGTCGCTGGAAAATACTCAATCGAATCAAACTTCGTCCCCATGTTGCCCATGAAGACTTTGTCCTTGTAGTGGGTACGAAACGCCATATCGGCGGCAAGGAAATCCACCAACCCATCGTTGTTAATGTCTCCCGCGCACGAACCCATCGCAAACCAGGGTGCGTGCGGGATACTCTTCAACAACGAGTCCGTAAACGTTCCATCACCGTTGTTGTGGTAAAGACGATCGGGCGAAGCCAGGTCGTTACACACGTATAGGTCGGGCCAACCGTCATGGTCATAATCCCACCAAGTCGCCGACAATCCGTCGCCGCGCGATGCCCCACCCGCACCCAACTTGGTACTATCATCCTTAAACGGCTTCCCGACGCCTTGATTCGTCATCAGCCGATCGGGTTGACCGATCCACATGGATTGCCAACTTGGTTTTTCATCGTGTCGAAATATCGAAAAATATCGGGAGGCCTCCGGAGTCACCTGGTACTGACCGTTCTCGAAAAAGAAAACGTCGTCTTCCTTCATCTCCTTTTCATCCATAAAACGGTTATTCACGAGGTAAATATCAAGGTCACCGTCTCGATCATAGTCACAGAAGGAGGCCATCGTTGTGGGGCCGACCAGATTCAACCCGTAGTGGGCTGCCTGATCTTCGAAGTTCCCTTTGCCATCATTCACAAAGAGAAAGTTAGGCGAGTCGTAGTTCACGACATAGAGATCAAGGTCCTGATCATTGTCGATATCCAACAAGGTGGCTCCCATTCCCCAGCCGTCGCCTCCGCAATCGTCATCCCGCAAATTTGCCAGCCCCGACGATTTTGTGGCATCTCGAAAAATCCACGGTCGCACCTGCAGCATCAGTCGATTTGCATCGGCACCTTCCACAAGAAAAATATCGGGCAGGCCATTGCCGTCGACATCGCCCACAGCGACTCCACCAGCGCCATTGCTAAAGAATAGAAATCCCAGTCGATGCTTCCAATCCAATCGCCCACGAACGTTTAATCCCGTCTCTTTGGGGTCCAGCTTCGAAAATCGCGTCGCTCCGTTTGACGTACTTGAACGCGATTCAAATGGCCGCCGCTGGATTTGTCCATGCGCTAAGGTGGCTGGAAAAAGTACGACAAGGACAAAGCAAAGCCAACGATTCATCGGTATTCCGACGGCAAGAGAATAGAAACACACTCGGTTCTGAACCAAGACGCTTCGAGTTTAACGACGCTCCGCCGATTACAAAACATGAAGCAACAGACTTCGACGGGCTCCGATTCCAGCAAAAAGATGAACAGCAAGTTCGATTGAATAACTAATGTCCCAGAATAGACATTTTCGCCACGCATTCGAGAATTTCTTGTTGGGGTGGCACAAGGCAGCGGAAAAGGCCACGCTATTCTTCGTCGAAAATCTTACAGCTTAGCATAATGACACTATGAATCGCACCTTTGCATCTATCGGACTGATTTCTTTGCTTGTGTTCGGATGCAACAAAGATAAACCTTCCCCAATGGACGGCGAAACAACGGTTTCGCAAAACGATTCGACACCAAGAGAAAACAGCCGATCCAACGAAGCCCAACCCATCGAATCCCATGCGACGGCAGTGAATCCCACCGATGGATCGGCGACTCATCCAGGAAAGGCACTTGCCGAGGAGCATTGTAAGCGTTGCCACCTCGTGCCCGAACCGGCGGACTTGCCGGCGGACCGCTGGGATTTCGCCATCGCCTGGATGGCGCATTATTTTGGACATGGTTCGTTTACCGGACCGCAACGCAGTGTTGTGCTCGAAGAGCTGGTTCAGCAAGAACCGATCGTTGAAAGAAAAGTCCTGGAAACGATCCTTGATTACTACGAAACATCCGCACCGGATGAAGTCGCTTCCGACAAAATCTTCCCTACCGAGCTTTCGATGACTCCTCAGTTTCAGGCTCGCCCCGATCTCCAGTTCCTGCCCGACGCGCGCACGGTGACCTGCGTGAAGATCGACTCGAAGAATCGTCGCATCTTCGTTGGAGATGCACAGCAAAAGAAACTGTGGGAGTTTTCACCAGCCGCGACGCCACTCGCTCGACACGACTGCCTGAACACACAGCCCATTTCCGTCCGAGTGCGGCCAGATGGTTTCGAAGCCACATTAATTGGTCATTTTCTTGAGGCTGGAGATGCTGGAAAAATCATGCGTGCAACGGCCACGCCGGCGGGGACGGACTACAACCAACCCATTCCGGATTTCTTTCGTCTGGCTCACAGCCATCGCGCCGATGTCGACGGAGATGGATTCGACGATTACCTCCTGTCTGGATTCGGCGGTCGATTTCTTGGTGCCTTTTCGATCTTTTGGGGACAATCGGACGACAAGTTTTTGCGGCAGGATTTGATATCTCGAAACGGCCCGATATCCTCAGCAACACTGGATGTGGATAGCGACGGCGACCTCGACATCCTCATGCTGTCGGCTCAAGGCTGGCATGAATTCATGTTGTATAAGAACGAAGGCAATCGCAAGTTCACGAACAAACTCATCTGGAAGAATCGACCCAGTTTCGGAGCCAACGGTTTCCGAATGATTGACCTGGATGGTGATGATCGCGATGAGCTTGTACTGTTTTGCGGCAACAACATGGAACTGGGCAACCCACCCATTCGCCCTCATCACGGTATCTACGTCTATCGCCATCGTGGCAACGCCAGATTCAAGCAAGTGTTTTTCTATCCACTGCCAGCCACCGTTGCGATCGCCAGCGGCGATTTTGATGGCGACGACGATGTTGATCTTGCGGCCGTATCCAGCTTGCCTGATTGGCGAGTCGCCGATCCTGTCTCCACCGTCATTCTGACGAACAACGGCAAGCTCGATTTCTCAGCCACAACGATTGCGGGCACCGAGGGAATGCAGTGGACTTCGCTCGACGCCGCCGATGCAGATGGCGATGGTGATATTGACTTGGCCATGGGCATGCTCAATTTTGTTCCGGCGTTGGAATCGAATCAGGTTGAAAATTTCAACAACCGTTCTGGTGACCAACCTTCCGTCTTGTTCGTCGAGAACCTGAGCAAGTAACAATCGAATTGCATCGACGCTGGTGAATTGCCGGGCTACAATCTTGTCGTCTTACTCCACCTTTCTTTTCAACGATGAATTCCATGACTCAATCGACTCGACGAATTGCCCTATCGGTTCTCTACGTTATCTGGATCGCCATGGCCATCATTCTCGAGTCCCAATCGCATGGCGGCCCCCCTTGGACGACACCAGCGGTTAACAGCAAAAATCGCCTGCCCTCGCACGCGACTTTGTACTCGTATGCCAGTGGGAAAGACGCACTGACTCTGCCGCGTGAGTCGTCGGGGCGATTCCGCTCGTTAAATGGCGATTGGAATTTTCATTGGCAAAAACGACTGAATGCCAAGTTGCGGGGTTTTGAGAAACCCGAATTTGATGACTCGTCATGGAGCACCATTGACGTTCCGAGCAATTGGGAATGCCGTGGATTCGGCCAAGCGATCTATAAGAATATTGGCTATGGGTTCGACGGGACTCCCCCAGCCCCGCCTCGCAAAGACAATCCAATCGGATATTACCGATCGACGTTTGACATCCCTGAGACGTGGAGCGATCAACAGATTGTGCTGCATTTTGGCGGAGTCTCATCGGCCTACCAGGTATGGGTAAACGGCAAAGAAGTCGGCTATGCTGAAGACAGTCGCCTGCCGTCAGAATTTGATATCTCACCCTACGTAAAGCCGGGCAACAACTTGCTTGCCGTACGTGTCATCCGTTGGTCCGATGGAACCTATCTCGAAGATCAGGATCATTGGCGATTGAGCGGTATCCATCGTGAAGTCTACCTGCAAGCAAGACCGAAACTTGGCATCGACGATTTGGCTGTCCGCACAATTCGTGGCGAAGACGGTAAGTGGGAGTATCGTATTCGTCCACGATTGAGGAATCTCAACAACGACGATGCCCAAGGCTGGAAGTTGCGAGCACAGCTATACGACGGAGAGGCGGCTCTTGGAGCGCCCGTCGAAATCCTGGCCAACAAGTCGCTAAAGGAAGCCTATCCTCAACGTGACAACGTGCCTTTTGGCTTGCTAAATGGACAATGTGAATCACCGCGACTCTGGAATGCCGAGACGCCGAATCTCTACACTCTGGTTGTGTCGTTGATTGACGCAGCCGGAAACGCGGCTGATTCCACGCGCATCAGAGTCGGATTTCGAGAGGTAAGAATCCAAGACGGGAAATTGCTGATCAATGGAACTGCCGTCAAATTGATTGGCGTGAATCGTCACGATCACAACGACCGAAATGGCAAAGCCGTGTCTCGTGCCGACATGCTGGCCGACGTCGTCCTGATGAAGCAATTCAACTTCAACGCTGTTCGGACTTCGCACTACCCCAATGATCCATACTTCCTCGATCTCTGTGACGAGCACGGTTTGTATGTCATGGACGAAGCCAACCTCGAGACCCATGGATTGCGTGGCCAGCTTTCGAATCGTCCCGAATGGGCCGCGAGTTTCGTAGAACGCGCCGTGCGCATGGTCCAGCGAGACCGGAACCATCCATCCGTATTCAGTTGGTCACTTGGCAACGAATCGGGGACGGGGCCGAATCATGCGG
>CAYYHV010000071.1:3068-7325 GCA_964471695.1 uncultured Pirellulaceae bacterium | reverse complement strand
CAAAGCGGTCGCAGATCACGACCTTTCCGGCGGCAATGGCGGGCTGGATCAAGGACTGCGATCCGACGCGACCGATCCACTACGAAGGCGCGTGCGGCGATCCGACCGACCCACGCAACGTTGCGGTCGGAAGTAGGGAATATAACAGCGTCAAAGTTTACAGCGGCAACCCAACCGATCGACCGTGGGTCGACATGATCAGTCGCATGTACCCTTCGGTTAGCGAGTTGGCGGCAATGGCCAAAGCCGACAATGGCAATCGCCCGATTGTGATGTGTGAATATGCACACGCGATGGGAAATTCGTTTGGAAATGTCGCCGAATACTGGGATGTGATTTACGAGGAACCGCGACTGATTGGTGGATTCATCTGGGACTGGATCGATCAAGGACTAATCATGGAATCCTCCGAGGGAACAGAATTCTGGTCGTATGGCGGAGACCATGGTGAGGCCAAGCACGACGGCAACTTTTGCATCAATGGAATCGTCGGCCCCGATCGACATCCTAAACCCGCGATCTGGGAAGCTAAGCATGTTTGCCAGCCCCTGAATATTAAAGCGGTGAACTTGGCAAGTCGCAGGTTCGCACTCCATAACCGATTTAACTTCCAAGACGCGAGCGAACACAAGGGCCAATGGCAATTGGCAAAAGATAGATACATCATCGCCAATGGTGAACTCCCAACGATAACAACGGCGGCAGGAGCAACCGAGGAATTCAACGTTGCCGGACTACCTGAGCTCGATGATTCTTCAGAGTATCTGCTTTCCTTCGCGTTCAAGCGGATCAAGGCGACGGCTTGGGCCGACGCCGGACACACCGTCGCATGGAATCAGTTCGTACTCCAGTCGCCATCGAAAAAGACACTCGGGTCCAACTCAACCGCCACGTCGCAGGTAACCGTTGAGGAAAACAACAAGCAGTGGACGGTTCAGTCGAAGCAATCAGAATTCGTTTTCGATCAGGCTACGGGACTGCTGAAGTCCTGGAAGGTTGATAACAACGAGCTGCTTGATTCGCCGATTCGACCGAATTTTTGGCGAATCTTGACGGACAACGATATTCGTGGCGGTCGTTTAGACAAAAAGCCAACTCGACATTGGAAGAATGCGGTAAATGATTCCACCCTCACTTCCTGTACGACGACTCAGGATGGCGGAATAGTCCGTGTTGAATCGCAACTGCAACTGGCAAAAGTCGACGCCAACCTTTTACTCACTTACCTCGTCGACCGTGATGACGAATTGACCATCTCCGGCAAATTGACGAGGACAAAGAACAGCCCGATGTTGCCGCGAGTCGGGGTTCAATTCTCGCTGGCATCTCCGGTGAAGACGGTACGATACTATGGTCGCGGCCCGCATGAGAATTACTGGGACCGAAAATCCGGATCGCTCTTGGGACTCTACGAATCCGCAGGGGATCAACTGGGTTTTGGTTATGTTCGACCTCAGGAAAATGGCAACCGAAGCGATTGCCGCTGGGCGGAGCTCAGGCTGCTTGGCGATCCTCAATGCACAATTCGCATTCATGGCAGCTCAACCTTTGGCTTGAGCGTCTGGCCCTATACAGCCCGATCGCTAGAAACAGCCACCCACCTTCATGAACTAAAAACGGACGAACCGTATACCGTGAATATCGACTCGGCACAGATGGGAGTTGGTGGCGATGATTCGTGGTCTCCCAAAGCATTGCCAATGAAGAAGTATCAGCTACTCGAGCGTGAATACACGTGGAGCGTTCGTCTGAAGCTTCAGTAAACAGACCATCTGAAACGACGACTCAACGACAATCCGGCACTTTCTGTCGGCACAACGGCGAATTTTTGATCGTCGCGACATTAGCTGGTGAAGGGTCTCGAATCAGGACAGGCGGAGCTGACAATGAAATTTGATTCGTACTTAAGCGAACCGGGCAAGGAGAGTGGGCATGAAGGCAAATTCGTGACCCTGTTTGTTCGGCATCAGGCGGCCATTCACTCATTCCTCCTGACGATCGTCCCGTCGGTTGTTGACGCTGAAGAAATACTACAAGACGCTGCGATGACGATGTGGAGGAGATTTGATCAGTTTAAGGAAGGAACCAGCTTTCGGAACTGGGCTTTCCAAATTGCGAAATTTACTGCCATGAACCACATACGAAAATCACAACGAGACCGTCACGTGTTTGGCATGAAATTGGTCGAACTCCTTGCCAAGGATGTGGAAAACAATCATGCCGAATTGGAATCGCGCCGAATTGCGCTGCGACACTGCATTGAAAAACTTGTCGCGCCGGACCATCAGGTGTTGCATGGCTGTTATTCCGAAGATGGCTCTGTTTCGAAGTTTGCGGAATCCGAAGGCCGAACACCGAATGCCATCTACAAACAGTTGAATCGGATTCGACGCGATCTGTTGAGATGCGTTCGAGCCGTACTGGGAGACTTAAATCCAGCCTCATGAATAAACTGCCCCCTGCTGAAGAGGCTGCCTTGCGGCGGCTGGTCGAAAACGTCGTCAACGGACAAGCTACCGATATTGAATTCTTGAAGTTATCGGAAACGCTCGAATCCAATCCGCATGCACGTGCTTTCTACATCGAATACACGGCAATCCATGCGGAATTGACGAATCAGAAGCTCGCCAGAATCGATGAAGATACCGGCGAAGCAGCCTCGCGTGACGTTGATTTGGATGCGCCGGTTACAAGGTCGCCCAACCTTCAGACGATGTGGCCGATCGCATTAGCGACGCTGATACTGATTGCCTCATTGATGATACCGTTGATCCGGGGGAATGCTGCGAGCGACGAGACTTCGCAATCGACGACTGACTTGACACAATCCCCATGGGACCGAGCCGACCAAGCCGTCGCCGTACTTTCGCAAAGCGTTGACGTTGCCTGGACGAACTCCAGTTTCGCGATTGGTGCTCCCTTGGAACCGGGTCTCCTTGAATTCAATTCGGGGCTGATCAAAATCGAGTTCTATTGCGGAGCCTCGTTGATCCTCGAGGGGCCGGCTCGTTTCGAAGTCCTCAACGCGAATCGCGGGTTCCTGCATAGCGGACGGCTACGAGCCTATGTTCCGTATCGAGCCCGTGGATTCCAGGTTGGCAGCCAGCATTGCCAAGTCGAAGATTTGGGGACGGAATTTGCCATGGACGTGGGTCTCGGCGGCTCAGAAGTGCACGTGCTCGACGGCGAAGTCCGCGTCATGAATCCAGAAGGCAAGCACGCTGAATTACTAACGACTGGCGATGGCATCCAACGGACTGCCAACGGTAATCGACTGGCAATCGAAGCGGATCAAGATAAATTCGTCGGCCCCAACAAGCTCAGCATGCTTTCTCAGCAGTCCACGCTACATGGCTTTGAGAATTGGCTATCCTTCCTGCAGAAAGCTCGGACTGATGATAGCTGTATCGCACTCTATACATTCCAAGAGTCGCATGCGTGGGACCGTACGTTGATTAATTCGGCTCCTCATGCGGGCGAAGAAAGCCACGGAGCCATCGTCGGCTGTGAGTGGGAAAACGGAAGGTGGGAAGGCCAGAAACGAGCGCTGCGTTTTACCAGTTCAAGTCATCGAGTCCGCATCAACGTTCCTGGAAAGTTCAACAACATCACCTTGAGCACTTGGGTGAAGCTCGAGTCGTTAGCAAAGCATCCCACGGCGCTTACCCATCCCGAAACGGATCAACCCAACTTCATTCACTGGACGATTGATCCATCTGGCGAGTTGGGCTTGTTGCACTTTTCCGTGACGGATAACCCCGATGGAAAGAATCGCCGAGTCCACTACAGCTCGGTGAAACAGGCGCTTTCGCAGGACGACATCGGTAAATGGATCCATCTCGCGGTTGTCTATGACTCGGACAGAAAATCGGTGGACCACTATGTAGACGGCGAAATCCTCGCCTCGAAAGAAATCGAGATTCATCAACCTGTGTCGATTGGCGTCGCCGACCTTGGCAACTGGCCTTACAAAGAATGGGCCAAAGGAACTCGATTCGAGACTCGAAACATCGAGGGAACCATGGATGAATTCATCGCTTTTAGCCGTGCTTTGAGTCGTTCTGAGATTCGGCAAATCTACGAATCGGGACGTCCCTAGTCTCCACAAGAAAAATAATCTCTAAATCTGCACGAAATACCGGCTGAATTTGACGCCTGCCGACATTAGAAGGGGCACCGTATGTTGTGCGATCAAGAAAAAAATATCCATTCATTGAAACGGAGACCCAAATGAGGTGCAGACTACTCCTCTCAATC
>CAYYHV010000071.1:2308-3044 GCA_964471695.1 uncultured Pirellulaceae bacterium | reverse complement strand
ATGTCATTGTCGACGAGGACTTCAGCGAATACGTCGACGGCGATTTGTCGGGGCAAGGCAACTGGGGCGGGCACGGCGGTGACGGTTCCAACCCCAATGTTTGGGTTGTCGATGATGCAACCGACTCAATTTCCGTGAATGGCGGCGCCGACAGCGCATGGTTGGGTGCGGTCAACTTCGCCCCCATGCAAGGCCCTGCCGCCGCACCGGGCAGTACTTACAAAGTCACCATGGATTTTTCATTCGAATCCAATGGCGTTGTCGGCAATCATTCGATATTTAACTATGGCCTTGCGGCTGACGTATCCATGGCTCCCTTCCCTGCGGGTGCGACGGACTTGTTGGCTCAGATCACGTACAACCAGTGGCCAAACCCAAACACAACCCCGGCGAACCAAACAGCGTTCAAGTTCATCCCATCACGAACATTCGCGGGAACTCCTGACGAAAATCCGAACAGCGCCATCGTTGGCGAAGCCGATTTGGGGCTGAATGTTTCTGATTATGACCCAGGATTTGTCCCCATTGATCTGGTTTCGGACAATCTCCGAGTCACATGGACCGCGACTCACTTGGCTGGAGATGATTTCGAAGTCACCAACGAAGTAGAAAACCTCGATACAGGCTTCCTCCTCGACAGCACGACTTCGATCACCACGATTGAGTATTACGGCGAGCTCGAAGAAGTCACAGCAGGTTTTCGAACGATGAGCGTCGCGAACACTCAGGGCTTTAC
>CAYYHV010000071.1:0-2298 GCA_964471695.1 uncultured Pirellulaceae bacterium | reverse complement strand
TCAATAGCTGGAAAGTCGAAGGGCCAGCCGTGCCCGACTCCGGTGTCGATGGCGACTTCAACGACGATTCAATTTACGATTGTGCTGACGTGGACGCGCTGGTTGCAGAGATCGCAGGAGCGAGCACCGACTTGGATTTCGACGTCAACGGTGACGGCTTTATAGACGGAGTCGACTTGACGGATTGGCTCGCCGAAGCAGGGGCTGTCAACAACGCTTCAGGTAATCCCCATCTGTTGGGGGATGCCAACCTCGATGGAGTCGTCGACGTAGGTGACTTTAACGCATGGAACGCCAACAAGTTTACGAATACACCAGCTTGGTGTTCTGGCGACTTTAACGCAGACGGATTCGTCGACGTTGGGGACTTCAATGCGTGGAATGCCAATAAGTTCACGGCGTCCGACGCAGCAGCTGTTCCCGAACCAGCCGCAGTTTCGCTGCTTTTGCTCGGAGCACTCGGCCTGTTCGGCCGACGTCGTCGGTCTTGAATCGAATAGAGACGGTTTGATCCAATGACTCGCCGGTCCACTCGACGTGGATCGGCGATTTTTTTGAGACGTTCAGACGTAGGGAGCAACGATGCGAGGGCTTGCTTTTCTGTCCATGACTTTGGGCGTTGCGACGGCTACGACAGCCCAAGAGTTGACCCTGTTGGTTAACACTGACTCGGGCATCGCTGAGATTCGCAACAATAGTTCCAACACCTACGCGTGGAATTACTACGAAATCCTCAGCCCATCTGGCTCGCTCAATCCCAATTCATGGTTTAGCTTTGACGATCAGAACTTTGACGCGATCGACGGCCCCGACCCGGGTAGCGTGCGTGGGGATTCGGTCGGTGAGGGTTGGGACGAGGCTCCCAATGCCAACACCAATGTCCTCGCCGAGTTGTTCCTGACTGGCGACACCTCGGCAATTCCGACGTCTCTATTTTTCCTCGGCGTACCGTTTACCCCCAACGCGACGCGAGACCTTCGCTTCAATTTCGGACTGACCGATGGCACATTGAACACGGGGGTTGTCCAATACGTACCCAAGCTTCCTGACGTTACCACCGATTTTGACGGGGACGGCGATTCGGACTGCGATGACATCGACGCTCTGGTCAGTGAAATCGTTGCCAACACGAACGATCCAATGTTCGATCTGAACGGCGACGGCCAAACGGACTCTTTGGACCTCGATCAATGGCGCGTTGATGCGGGAGCTATTAATCTCCCGTCGGCCGGCACGTACCTGGAAGGGGATGCGAACCTCGACGGCAATGTGGACATTTCCGATTTCAACATCTGGAATTCCAACAAATTCACGTCGAACCCCGCGTGGTGCTCAGCAGATTTCACAGCCGATGGCTCCGTGGATATCTCGGACTTCAATGTTTGGAATGCAAACAAGTTTCAATCTTCCGACGTCGCCGTCGTGCCCGAGCCCGATGCGCTCACGTTGGCGGCCATGACATCACTGCTGTTCGTATCCTTAGGAATCCGAAAACGCAACGATCTCATACGACTTTGACGTCGCAGAAGCGACTCACAACTCACCAACATTTCATCGAATAAGCACTTTCCGTTGGACCCAAATGATGCCTAGAAATTGCGACTGCTCGCGAAGCACAAAACGCCCAACCTTGGCGACGACTTTTGCATTGGTGCTGTCCATAACGTCGCTGGCGATGTCGCAAACGCAAGTGACTGTCAATGCAGTATCGCGACGCGGAATTGGTGGAGTCAGCACCATCGACCGAGCTCGCTATTTTAATTATCACGGAACACTGACTCCCGGAACCACACAGTTTCGTGAAGCCCTTTACGATCCTAACCAGATCAACGCCTCACCCGGACGCGTCTCTTCCGAATTGGATCAGTTTATCGCTCAGGGATTGCCGGAAGACTCAGCCAATCCCGGTTTCTTCGAACCCAACGCGCTGCGTAACAAGCTACGTAGCTCCTATCGTGATTTCGTCGTCAACGGGACACGTTACGAACCCTATCGCAACGCACCGAACCCACAGATCATTCAGTCGGGTCGAGCCGCATCTTTCTGGCCAAGTTTCCTGCGAACCGACCCGGACACCGGAGCCGTGGACTCCAGCCTGCCGTTGAACGTACCGGCTTATGCCAATTTCCTGAACACATATCTCGAAGAAGCCGTCTATGGCCCCAACGCTTTCCATCCCGTTTCCCCAGATCGCTTTTACATCGAAGTCGTTAACGAACCCAATGTCCACTTTGGTTCGAATTTCACGGTGCAGGATATGGTCGACATGCACGTCGACATTTCGCGGCTGGTCAAGGC
>CAYYHV010000070.1:11269-22221 GCA_964471695.1 uncultured Pirellulaceae bacterium | reverse complement strand
CTCCTAACCAGCGGGGGCTGACGCGATCCGTCAACTCGCAGTTGCGGCTCGCCAACGCGTCTCGATCCAATCGGAGATGGAGCGGTAAAGGAACATGCCTAGAGTCCCTCGCGACGCCTGGAGTCTGACCATTGTCGTTTGCCCGGTCGAGAGCGATTGACTTTGATCGTGGGTTAACGACACGCGAGCCGTAAATCGTGGCTCGATAAGCTGCCACTTGGTTTCGTTTTCCGATTGTTCGTCCGTCACAGGGTGAACCGGGAGCGTCCCGCCATTGGCAGCACTTAAAGCTTCGGAAGGCAGTTCGCAGCTCGCTCGCGGGTTAACCGATCCCAATTCGCAGTTGATGATCTTGGAATTTTTCAACTGAACGACCACGGAGCTTCCCGTATGCTCTTCGAATGTCTCGATGTCCTGTTGAGCAATCGAAAGTTCCAGTTCTTTTTCGGACTCGTTCCCGATTTCGAACAGAGCCTCTCCTTCTTTGACATAGGTTCCAATCAGGCTTCGCATTTTTCTGGTGATGATCTTTCCTGCAAATTCCGCCTTCAATACGGAACGGTCAAGTTGGGCGGCACGATCCTTTAGACGTGCTTCGATCGACTGGCGAAACTCGTTTTCGACATTGGCAGTGGCTACGTCCCGGTCACCGCGTAGCTGACGAGACCGGTAGACGGACTGAAACCGTTCGACTTTGAGCCCAGCGACTTCGACGGCAAGTTCAGCGTTCTCAAGCACAGCAAGCACCTGTTCAGGTTCAACGACTTCTCCACTTGCGACGCGTATCTCGCGAACAAACCCTGAGTAGGGAGCACGCACAACATGCAGAGGCTCGTAGACGACGGCGGCGGGAGCTCGAACACCACCCGGCTCGGGAAGCAACAGGAACGTCACCGTCGCCAAGGCAATGGTCCCAACGACGAAGCAGAATCGTTTGATCTTTGGGCGTTCACGCTTGTTTCCCTTCGTCAGATATTTTACGAACTTGACGGCTGGCATACCAATCATCATGACGCCACCGGCAATCGCAATCACGATACCCGCACCCTTGAACAATGTGGCTACGGCGATCATCAATCCAACCGTAACCATGATGCGCCACAGGAATGAGAGTATGCCGTAAACGGGGATGATTATCATTTCCCGTCGCGTCCATGCAGGGAGAGTCGCTTTGACGCCCATGATGTATTTGCGTCCCAGGAATTGGACGTATTGTTGCCCGAGACCATAGAGATTGGGTATCTCGAGCCAGTCGGAGAGCATGTAATATCCGTCGAATCGCATCAGCGGATTGGCATTGAAAAGAAGGGTAGCGAAGCTCGCGCTGAACATCACGTTTTGAGCCTGCTGATTGAGCGCGCCCGGTTCGGTACGACACCAGACTAGCGCCGCCAGTGCCGCGATGAATAGCTCCGAGTACATACCCGCCGCGGCAACAAAGATGCGTTGCCACTTGGAAGGGAATCGCCACGATGAGGTAACGTCAACATAGGGGATAGGTGCAAAAGCGATCATGACGATGCCCGCCTCTCGAACCCGTCCCCCAAATTTTCGACAAGCGATACCGTGTGAGAACTCGTGGATAAACTTCAATGCGATCCAGGCGATTCCCAACCAGAGCAGGTTGCCGGGAGCGAGTACGTTGCCGTTCGCTGATAGTTGTTCCCGGTGAATCAAGAGCTGCTCACCAGCCATGATTATCGTAAACAGCCAGACGGAGAACGCAGTCCAACTAATGAGCCCACCGAAACGCTGGTTGCACCATGCGAGCATTCGGTCTGGACGAAGCAGGGGAAGTCGCAGGACGATTGGATTCAACCATTGTGCCCGCTTCTTTTTTTGGGCTTCGTAGGAAGCTTCGGCCAAACGTTCAGCGGTGCCCGACGCTTCCGTGTGTGCGAGTTGAGAGTCGATCAACCATTTGCATATCGTTGCAGCGTCATGCTCAGTGAATGCATCGTCGCCGAGCTGAGTCGCGGTGTGCGAAAGGGCTTCTCGAACTGTCGTGGTGCCGTCGAGCAACGAGATAAACGTGTATTCGGGTAAGCCAATGCGATAGAACTTCGAATTGCGTTCGTCTTCAATGAGATAGCAAATCTGCTCACCGTGTTTCTGCAGTGAGAATCCCAGGTCGTTGCGCAGCTCAGGCGCTACGTTGGCTATCTCGACGGTGCTTCCGGCGGTGGCTGTGGCGTTCATCTATTTGCTCCGGTGCCGAGGCGTGCCTCACTTGGGGCCTTTGATGGATTAGTAGCCAACGAAGTTTCGCAGTGCATACCAAGCCTTGTGGAACCAGATCCAACCGAGAGGACGGATGCGTGAAGTAATTCGAGCCCGTCCATTCATTCCAGGCCGCAAGGCTCCGTCAGTGTTGGAGATTTCGACTTCTGCGACGAATACGTTCTCGGAGTCTCGAATTTCAGAACGTGGCGTAATACGAGTAATGGTTCCCGTTACGGGACGGCCACGATATCCATCCAGTCTGGCTTTGACCGGCATTCCCAGCTCCACAGAATGCAGGTCTTCTTCCAAAATGGATAATTCAAGATTGATGGGGTCGAGCGGCGCAATCTCAAACAGGGTTTGTCCCGACTCGACGGGTGCCCCTTCTGCATCTTCGAGATCACCCCGCAAAACGACTCCATCCATTGGGCTGGCGATGACGAGTTGTTGCTCGCGATTCCTCAAGAGTCTAATCTTGAGGTCCAATCGCTCCATCTCTAATTCGGCGAGTTTCCTTGCGCCGTTATCGCGAGCATCCATCGCCTGGTCACGCTCAGTGCGTGCCTGCACAAATTCTACAAGGGTTGATGATAGTTCCAACCGAAGCTCGCGATCTGCCATTCTTGCGAGAGGTTGGTCTTCTGCAACCAAGTCACCGGCTTCCACCATACCGGTTTGCAAAATTCCTTCATACGGTGCGACGGCAAATCGCCGTACGCTCGGTTCTACGACACATTCCGTTGGCACTCGATACCGCCAAGGTATGGACGGGATTATCAATAGGATTGCCACAATGGTCCAAACGACGACTTTTCGATTCGTCGCGTCAGCTTCATCATTGAACCAGTTGCGTAACCTCTGAATAGGTCCCGGTTCAGCAAGCTTTCGGACTTGAATCGCAGTCGCGATGTGGGGGCCGAAGGCAAAAATTGCGGAATGCAGGCGCTCTTGATGAATTGTCGAGCGAGTTCCCTGAGCCACAATCACACCGACCACATCGTCATCAATGGACTTCAGCGGAACACTGATGACGGCCTGGTCGTGAGAGCCTTCAATCAGTTTTCGATGAGCCAGAGTCGCATGACGCTCGGCTGTGTTGAGCGGTGGCCAGACCGTCGGTTGGTCTCGCACGATGCATTCATTCATCGCCGCAGTCAGTTTTTCAATGGGGGCCGAGTGATGATCAAATTCTGCGACGCCGGAGATGGCGTGAACCTTGCAACCCACCTGGCTCCGCTGCTTCAAGCCGATTGCAACCTGATCACATTCCAGGAACTGTTTCAACTCGTTAACGATCAGACAGTTGGCTTTGATAAGCGTATCGCTGGCTTCGATGTGGCTGACAAGCTCCGCAGCCGCAGCGCACGTGTGAGCTTCCCAGTCCAATCGTGACAGGGCTTCCACCATACGCCACTGTACAATGGCGGCTGCCATGCGATCCAAGATCGCCGTTTGAACATCAAGTCCGTGGATTTCTGTCGAAACGATGGCTGCCATCACCGTTGGGGAACGCTCGTTCGCCGCCGACGGTACGGCAACGATATGCCGATGGTCACCGACCGGCTCCGTGAGAACACCACCCTCGGTTGTGCTCTTGAGTGCGAGTTTGAGAAGCGGAGACTGGTTCTTGACATCAAGCGTGCCCGATGTCGTAACGGGGCTGAGATGTTTGTCTCGTCGTTGGTAGTAGCCGACAAAATGCGCTTCCAAATTCGTCATGGCCATTATGACGATCTGCTGCATGACTTTGCCGTCAGCAGGTGTATTCGTGAAAAGGTCACGCAGCTGCGCTTGTATCTGGCTCGCCAACGGCGCGGCATCCGCGCCTGGCCCAGTCGTAAACTGGGTGGGGTCGATGCTATCGGAGTGTGAGCCGGGTACCGTAGACATGAATTCTCTGTGTTTAAACTCCGGCAAGGTCTTTGGTGGATGATTCGGCAACTGTCATCAGGACATCGTTCAGCCATTGGTCTTGATGGTACAGATCGGTGCGCGTTTCGAAGGTCTGCTGCTCCGCAATTCTCTGTACGTTCCTTGTCGCGGCTTCGAAGTTCCTTAGCGACTCTCCCGTCGAATCGGCTGAGGCTGTGATCTGCTTCGCGATGGATTCGCCATGTTTTTCCAGTAATTCGTCCTCGGCAGAAATGAAGAACTGGCACGAGCCCGGTTTGCCGGCTCGGGCTGATCGACCGATCAGTTGTCGGTCGACACGTGAAGATTCCTGTCGTTGAGTCGCGATGACGTGCAATCCACCAGCCTCCTCGGCGGCTTCGTCGATTTTGACGTCGGTGCCACGGCCAGCCATGTTGGTCGCTATTGTGACGGTTCCCGAATTGCCTGCCACAGCCACGAGTTCGGCTTCGTCTTCGTTCTGTTGTCCATTGAGCACTTGGTGAGGGACTTGGCGCTCGTCGAGCAGCGTGGCGAGGATGACGCTTTCGTCGATCGTTCGAGTACCAATCAGCACCGGTTGACCCGAATCATGTCGGGTTTCGACGTCTGTTGCGATCGCTTCCCATTTTTGATGCAACGTTGCGAAGAAACGCGTTGTTAGTTGCCTACGCTTATTCGGTATGCGTTCGGGAATGATGACGACCGGGAGATTGTAGAATTCGAGGAGCTCACGTTCGTGGCCAGTGCATGTGCCGGACATGCCGCTGAGAGTCTGGTACAGTCCAAAATAGCGCTGGCGTGAAATGCGAGCGACAGAGTGTTTTTCGGGCGAGATCGGCAGTCCCTGGAGGCACTCGACGGCTTGGTGCAATCCATCACGCCAGTTTCGATCTGCGAAGATGCGACCAGTATACTGATCGACCAGCATGATTGATTCATCCTGGATCACATAATCAACGTCTTTGCGAAACATGTGTTTTGCCCGCAGCGCCTGCTCGATATACATCGACCAGGGCCGGATAAGTCCCGAGACAGGGACGTCACATTCATCGTAAATCTTACGCGTGCCGTCTTGAGTCAGCGTCAACGAACGCTTGCGACGGTCGATGGTAAAGTCATCACCGACTTTGAGTTGATCAGAGATGAGCGCGGCCGTTGCGTAGACTTCCTCCGGCGACGAATTGCTTTCGTCGGCACTACTCAGCACCAAAGGTGTGTTGGCCTCGTCGATGAGGACGCTGTCGACTTCGTCGATAATGGCAAAAGCATGCGACCGTTGCGTGACTGGAATCTCTTGCCGTTGGATTCCACGCAACCGATCACGAAAGGCTTCGCCCAAGAGAGGTTTGCGACGGCTGCGTAGTGCGACCTGGTCCCGAAGGAAGTCAAACCCTAGCTCATAGCCCGTACAGTATGTAATGTCGCACTCGTAAGCGACTCTCTTGTCTTCCGGCGAGCCTCGTTCCTGAGACAGACCGACGCTCAAGCCGATTTTTTCGAATGAGGGACGCATTAACTCGCAATCACGTTCGGCCAGATAACTGTTGACGGTTGCGACGTGAACGCCTTTGCCAGTCAAAGCGTGGAGGCTGGCGGGTAGGGCCGCCACAATCGTCTTGCCTTCACCGGTTTTCATTTCGGCGATGGAACCGGTGGCGAGGGCCAATCCAGCGAGCAACTGAACGTCATAGTAGACCAGCTCCATGGTTCGTCGGATGCCTTCCAGCGCCAAGGCGAAGGCGCCGATGACGATGGATTCTTCCATAAGGGGCACGCCTGATTGCACCAATTCGCGAAGCTTGTGAGTTTCGTCCGGCAGGTCCGCGTCTTCTATGGATTCGTACACCGCAGCCTGTGCGCGGATTCTCTTGAGCAGCGAACGGTCACTCGACCGAGGCCTACATGCTGTGGCTCGCACTTTGTGCGACAGTCGATGATAAGTCGGAATGATATTCTTCATCGAAGACACATAGGAGTGAAGTGGCCACTATCAGGAGGTCCGCTTTTCGGGGGCTAGTAGGACACATTGCCAGGGATAATGCCGGTATTGGAGTCGATCAAGGACGCCGTTGATTGTGGATTGCCAGACCCGGTGTGAAACGATGAGCTGCGGTGGGAAGAGCGGTCGACGGGAGGTGCAAACGTTGGTGCGACTCCCGGCATTCCGTTGTCCATCGAGTACCCTTTGTGCAGTTGTAGTGCTGGGATGCGGTCCGTCTCAACGCTTGCGACGCTGACGTTTTCGAACTGGAGTAAAGTGCCCATTGCCTGACGTAAGGTGACGAGGGAAATGTTGTACTGAATTTGGGCGTTGAGGAATTCAAACTCTTCGACTGCCAGTCGCTCTTGGGCTGCGAGCAAATCCTCGAGCAACAGCCCAGGCGCCCGGTCATCACCGGGGAGGAGTTGCCAACGGTCGGTGAGGAATTCGACTTCACCTTCGGCGGCTTTCATCGCTTCATATTTGGCTTCGATTTCGCGATGCGATGTAATCATCTCGCGAACGCTGACTTCGACTTCGAGTTGCAATGATTGCAGCGTATTTTGGAACTGGTTCTGGAATTGACGATACTCCAGTGCACGACGAGTAAATCGTGCTCGGGCAGCCCGATTACCCAATGGCAACTCGAATCGTAACCCGGTCGAGTAGGACGGAGCCCCATCGGAAAACTGATCTCCGGCGGCGGCGATGAATGCCGATGTATCTCTCAGCCCTGAAACGTAAGTTTCCGCAACCAGGTCGAGGATGGGCAGTAAGTCATTTTTTGCGACATTGGATCGAACCGCAGCGGCTTTGATAAGCTGCACCGCCTCGGAGACTTCTGGTCGATTCTGGAAAGCAATCTGAATCGCTTCCGGCAATTGCAGCGGAACGAACAGAGATGTTGGGAAGTCGGTAGGCGTGAGTTCAAACTCGTCGATTTGTCCAAGGTCAGGAGCATTGACAAGGGCTCGAATCCGAGCCTCGGCGTTCTTGACGGAAGCAGCAGCCCGATAGAGGTCGGCCTTTCGCGACGACACAGCCGATCGTGCTCTTACGATCTGGTTTGCCACTGCGTCCATTTGTCCGCGAGTTTCCAGATCTCTCAAAATCAACTCACCGCGCTTGTAGAGTCGCTCGCGTTGGAGCAGTGCACCCCGTTCCAGGAACAGAGTCCAGTAGGATTGTGTGATATCCAGCAGGTGGCCTTGTAGTTCACGCGAGAACTCGGCTCGCGCCACATCTGATTGTAGTTGGGCGAGAATAACCGAGCTCGTGTTTACGACTCGGCCCGCTCCGCGAAGCAATGGCTGGGTGTAGTTGAGGGTTAGTCGTGAGGTTCCCTGATCATTGGGGATGAAGAAAACCGAGTTGCTGCGCTCGTAGCCGAAAACTTGTTTGGCTTCGAATTGACCACCCCGCGTCGTTCTTCTGCGAATACCCGCATCAAACGTGGCTTTCTCATTCGAGAATCGGGGCGGTCCGCCCGTGGTCAACGTGCTGCCGACGGGTTCGTCAACGTCGTTCCACGCGGCCTCCATGAACTGAACCCAATCGAAATCGGCGTCCGCTTCGATGATGCCCGTGTCTTGAATCAGGGGAGAGTCGCTGATGACTCGGATGCGCGAAGAGTATTGCATCGCCCGCATCAGCAGATCATGAATGCTTACGGGTTTGGGATTTGAGGAATGTCGCAGCGGATTGGCAATGTGGTCAACCCACCAGCCTTGGCGGACGTCGTGATCGACGATGGGTGCTTCCGCGCCGTATTCAGAAGCAGGCGCGACAGGGCCTGGATTCGGGGGCATCGCGACTTGTTCCGGTCGAGGCAGGTCACCATTTGGGTCGGTATTTCCAGCGACTCGGTAGGTAGGCGCAGCCGGGTAGGCCTGTGGTGACGAATAAACGTCCGGTTGGAAGGACTCAGCAGGTGGAACTGGTGTCGAATACGACGTTTGAGCAACCGGATATTGCCCCGTTGGTGGAGCCGCCAACCGCTCGGGCTGGTGTTGGCCAAGCGATGAGGAACATACTAAAGCAGCAACCAGCAAGGCACTTTTGAAAAGTGTCGTACTTCGAGCTCTCGCGTTCGTTTGTGCTTGCAGCATTGTCGGGCCGGTCAATTTGCTTGAATTCCGTTTTGCGCACCGGTAACGGATTACGCCTTCACGGTAAATATTCGACCAGTACAACCCTTATCATCAGCTCGATCGGAATAATCGTTAGGAATTACCAAGCTGGATGGATTGCATGCCGAAGCAAGGCTAGTGGTGATAGCGTTGAAGTGAGCCAGCAAACCGCTTTTCCGGAGTCGGAGAATCGCAAGCACTCCGCTGGTTAGAGACGTCGATCTGAGGACATTGTTTGCGAGCATCGAAATGATGGCAAAGAAAAAGCCCACCGAGAACGACCACCAGCTTCCGTGCCGGATAAACCGTTCTCGAGTGGGCTAAAATCAGTGGCAACCCTTGGCGCGATCCGTCGCGCCTCGTGGATTGACACTGGTAAGGGCTGACTCCCCAGCGACGGATTGTCATCCCCTACAGGTTTTCGCAATTGTTGGTGTCCATACCTTCAATCCACAGTAATTCAAAAGAGCCGAGGCTCGATTGGATGAATCAGTCGGTGGCCGTTGACTGAGACATCGGCCGCACTGTGCAAGGCGAAAAACGGACGGACGTTCGGTGGTTGCTTCTCCTGGTGGGCATCTTGTCAAAAGGCGAACGGATAAACCGTCGTTGTGTGGGTAGGGGTGGGGATTTAACCACCAAAGGCGTCTTCGGCGAGCCGATCGAATTGAGCCTGCATCTTCGCTTCGTAAGCCTGCCAGGATTCTTCTGCCCAAAGCTCGATGCGATTACCGACTCCAACCATTACGACATCTTTCTCAAGCTTGGCCAATTGAACCAATTCAGGTTCGAGGCGAATTCTTCCTTGGGAATCCATCTCGACTCGCTGGGCTCTGGAATAAAACAGCCGACTGAATGCCCGAACGTCTTTCCCAGTAGGGGACCGCTCGCTCAACTTTGCAGCCAGTTTTCCAAATTCCACTTCGGAATAAATCGCAAGCGATCCATCCGTTCCCGGAGTCACAAAGAGCGGTTTGGCGTTTTCCCCATTCTCGTCCCCGTGCAGGGCAGTCCGAAGTTTTTTGGGGACGGCAATCCGATGCTTTTCGTCGACAGTTCTTCGAAAAGTTCCCGTCAGCATGAATCACCACTTTTCACCATTTTGCTCCACGTGCCCCCTAAGATAACCATTAGCCTCCGTTCGTCAACATCGCCAAAACGCGGTGTTTTTGAAGGTTCACGCATCTTTTTCGACGCAAATACTGGTGAAATAGGGGTTTCACTGTTCTTTGTGGATGGATTGATTTTTGGGATTTTTCCCCACGTTCATTCCGTGGCGCAAGCGACTGTGTTTCGTCCACCCAAAATCACCACATCTTGGGGCAGTCGATTTCAGCCACGTTGACCATTCGATTCACTAGTCGCGATAACTGAAGAACAAACTTTGACAACAACCCGCAGAACGATGGCGTGCCGAACATGAACCAGACCAGCGACTATGACTACGACTTGCCCCAGTCGCTGATTGCGCAGCAGCCGTTACCGAATCGTGTTGATGCACGACTGTTGGTGGCTCATCGAAATAAGCAGGAGCTTGATCACTTCCACATCCGCGACCTGCCAGAGATTCTCCGGGACGGCGATCTTCTGGTGCTTAACAATACACGCGTTGTGCCGGCACGATTGGTGGGCTACCGCAGCGCCACGAATGGTCGTTGGGAGGGGCTCTTTCTGGATAGCGACGAGCAGGGCAATTGGAAAATCCTCGGTAAAACACGGGGAAAGATTCAGCCAGGAGAGTCGGTGACGCTTGAAGATCGAGATGGTCATCCACGTTGTACTCTTCGACTGGTGACACGTTTGGAAGGCGGCCAATGGGCGGCTCGTCCGGGCACGGATCGACCTGCTTTCGAAGTCTTGACGGAGATTGGCCGGGTACCCTTGCCGCCGTATATCCGCGGCGGGCAAATGGTGAAGCAAGATTTACAGGACTATCAGACGGTATTCGCGCAACATCCCGGTTCGGTTGCGGCTCCAACGGCTGGACTCCACTTCACCGACGATCTGCTTAAAAAGCTTGAAGCCAAAGGCGTTCGCACGGCGCATGTGACGCTTCACGTCGGGATGGGAACCTTTCGCCCCGTTTCTTCCGAGTCGTTGGATGAGCATACGATGCACTCCGAGTGGGGAGAGATTACCGAGCCTACGGTCGCACGCATTGAGCAAACGCGGCAAGCTGGGGGGCGGGTCATTGCGGTTGGAACGACTTCGGTCCGAGTCCTCGAATCGTCGGTCGCAGCCAACGGGGGTGAAATCCGCCCATGGCAGGGGGAGACGGACCTGTTTATCAAGCCGCCATATCAGTTTCGAGCCATCGACGGGTTGCTGACAAATTTTCATTTGCCAAAATCAACGTTGCTGGTGCTGGTCCGAACGCTTGGCGGTCACGAGCTAATTAAACGTGCCTATCAAGTAGCTGTTGAGGAAGAGTATCGCTTCTTCAGCTACGGAGATGCGATGTTGATCCTGTGATCCGATCTATTCAGAGTGAATAAATTGTTGAGAGCATTGGTCGGCTGGTCGCGTCATATAAACATCCACGGAATCTGAAAGGAATCATTATGTCGACAGTCGAAATGGAACGAGTGCTGGTAGTGCCCACAGAGTTGTTTCATGAGCTGGGGCATTTTCAGGGGTTTTCTACGGATGTTGATCGTTACTTTGATCGACTGATTAATAGTGATCAGGTCAGTTCATCGATACCGCGGTTGGCGAGTTCATCGACT
>CAYYHV010000070.1:0-11259 GCA_964471695.1 uncultured Pirellulaceae bacterium | reverse complement strand
GTTATCGTCCGCGCGGTGAAATGGAAACGGACCCGAGCTTCAAGCAGCTGATTCCGTATATGATTTTTCGACACATTGCCGCCGACGGGACTCCCAGCATTTTTCAATACACCCGAGGTTCCGGGCAGGGCGAACAGCGGCTGCACGCGAAAGTCAGCGTGGGAGTCGGCGGGCACATCTCGAGCATCGATGAGCGTAACGACGGAGCCCATACTTATGCGGAGGGCATGAGTCGCGAATTGCACGAAGAGATTATTCTCGACACGCCGTATACCGAAAAAGTCGTCGGTTTGATCAATGACGACGAAACCGAAGTTGGCAAAGTCCACTTGGGAGTCGTTCATCTTTTCGACGTCGAACAACCAAACATTCGCCCTCACGAAGACGAGATCATCGAGGCTGGTTTCCGCCCACTCGAAGAAACAATGCAACGACTGGATGCTATGGAAACCTGGTCGAGCATTTGCATGAAATCGCTTTTTGGCGAGTAGGCATGCGGCGCCGATGACTTTGGATTGGCGAGGTAAGGCCGGTTCTTTCTCGCCAACGCCTTAACCGCCTTGTTCCGGAGATGGTGTCCATTCGAACTTGTAGTCTGCCCCGAGTTGCTGTCGCGTCATTCCAATGATCTCCTGAACGTGACCTTGGAAATGCGTAATCGAGTGCCAGATTGCCTGCATCTTATTGGAATCGTGACCTTGGATTCGTTTGTCCTTCAACAGCTCTTCAGCCGATACGTTTCGGATTGTGGCTTCGGCTTGAGAGAGAACTTCGAGTAAGCGATTTAGCACCTGCTCCTTTGGCAGCGGGCCTCGCTCATCGAATTCCAGTTGGCGTATGCGCGTATCCTCAACGTCTCCGACGCCGGCGACGATCCATTGGCGGAGATTTCCAGCCACATGCAAGAGAAGGTTGCCGATCGAGTTCATCTCGTCTCGCGGTCGCCACCAGACTTGCTCGTCATCCAACTGTTTGAGGCAGTGCTCTATCTTGTTGATGCCATAATGCATGCAATAGATCGCCTCTCGCGCGAACGCCTTCGCGATATCCTGCTCATTATTCATAGGGTTTCCTGCCGTGGTTCAAAAGGTTCGCCGACTTAACTTTACTGTTCGCAACCATCCAGTTTTAGCCCAGCCTGGAGAATTTGATACACTTGAACTATGGCCAAAAAGAAAAAGAAGAAACAGAAAATACGAGCCGACTTTCGCAAGAACCGCGGATCCAAAGCACGCGATCATGGACTGACGCGACGCTTTCGAGAAGATGACGAATCAACGGAAGACGAACGCCAAGGGGAACGAGTCAGCGGGAAGGGCTCGATTTCTCGAAAGCGAACGATCGTAGCGGCTGAGATTACCGAGGACGAGAGTGGCCAGCGAGTTCAGTTGGCGGTTGATGAAGCCAATTGTTTGCGAGGACGCGTGCTGAGTGTACATGGGCTGTCCAGCAACGTGCGGATTGACGACGGGCGGCTGTTCCAATGTGCAACGCGTCGTTTACTCAAGACGTTGAATACCGAGCAGCGCCACGTCGTTGCCGCAGGGGACAAGGTGCTGATTCGTGCGGCTGGCGAATCAGAGGGAATAATTGAACGTGTCGAACCGCGTTATGGGTGTTTGTCGCGGACCAGTCGCGGGCGCCAACATGTGCTCGTAGCCAATGTGGATCAATTGTTGATCATCATGAGTGCGGCCGAGCCGGCGATTAAGCCGCATCTGATCGATCGCATGGTTGTGTCAGCAGAAAAATCCAAGATCAAGCCCGTGGTTTGCATCAACAAAGTCGATTTGGTTTCGCCGGCTGATCTCCAACCGTTGGTCGGCGTCTATGGGCAGATGGGTTATCAAGTATTGCTGATGTCCGCGGAATCCGGATTCGGCGTCGAACGTCTGCGACAAATAGTAGCGGGAAAACAGAACGCTGTAGCGGGGCAGAGCGGTGTGGGCAAATCCTCGCTTTTGAACGCGATCCAACCTGGGTTGGAACTGCGAGTTCGCACCGTCAGTCTGGAAAACGACAAAGGACGCCACACCACGACTGCCGCCAAGTTAGTACCGCTCGAATCCGGTGGCTACATCGTGGATACGCCGGGAATTCGCCAATTCCAACTCTGGGATATTATTCCCGAAGAAGTCGCCGGATACTTTCGCGACGTTCGTCCCTACGTTTCTGGCTGCCGCTACCCGAATTGTACGCATACCCATGAAGCCGAATGCTCCGTGAAAGACGCCGTTGCTGATAATCGGCTGGATGCGCGACGATATGAGAGTTTCTGTCAGATGCGTGGGGAAGTGTGACCGTTGTTTTCTCGGCCAACGAGCGAGAAATGCGGATTGCGGGGGAATAGGCAGGTTTGCGTCGATTCTCCGAAGTGGTTGGAAATCGAATTTCGTCGAGAATTGCTGCGGCCAGCATCTTTGGGCGTTGGGCTGCTAGCAATTTTGCAAACCGCCGTTGGTGGGAGGCTGTGGACGACTTAGAATCTTGGGTTGCCGTTTGCCGGGCTTATGGATTTGCCCCAATTCCGCAAGCGGCGCGAGGTCTGGACTACGCAGGGAGGTGTTTATGTCCGATCGACCAATTCGTTTTTTGCATGCCAGCGACTTACATCTTGAGCAACCTTTGCATGGAGTTGCCGAGGTGCCGGAGCATCTTGCCGATGCGTTTCTCGATGCACCTTTGATGGCGGCGGAACGAGTCTTTGATACTGCGCTTAGTGAGGACGTCGATTTTGTCCTGTTGGCGGGAGACATTATCCGCCCACGAGTCGCCGGGCCGCGCGGCTTGAATTTTCTGCTTGAGCAGTTTCGTCGACTGAAGGAGGCCGGGATATCGATCTACTGGGCTGTTGGCCGAGCGGACAACATCGCAAACTGGCCCACGGCAGTCCCGTTTCCGTCGAACGTTACGATATTCAGCGACGAACACGTCGATGCCGTAACGCACCGACGCGACAACCGTGCCTTGGCCGTCATTCTTGGACAGGGAGTCGGTGAAGCCGTCGACTTTAACCCGCTTGAATTTGACTCGGATGTTTCCTTGCCGACCATCGCGTTGGTCTATGGCAAAGTCGACGCCAGTCGTATGCAGCAGAGTGACATTGATTATTGGGCTTTGGGTGGGATGCACTCGGCGCAAGTCGTCACGGACACAAGCTGCCTGGCCTGCTACTCGGGCAGTCCCCAGGGGCGTCGACCTTCTGAGAGTGGTCCGCATGGTTGCGCGCTCGTCGAGATTGCTCCCGGCGGCAAAGTGAGTCGACAGAGTGTCACGACGGATGTCGTTCGCTGGGAAAACGTGGAGATTGAACTTCCTGATCAGATTGATCCACCGGGGTTGCTACGCATTCTTCGCGAGAGAACGCATCATCTGCTTGAGACAACGGGTAATCGACAACTGCTTGTACGTTGGTGCGTTATTGATTCGGACGAAACCACAGATACCCGGAGTGACCAGCTTGTAGCGCGCCTGCGAGAAGGCGGCTTGGCGGACCAAATGCTTGAATCGTTGCGGCATGAATTCGCCAGTGCGACTCCCGGCGTATGGCATCTGGAGTTTGATATTGCTCCCGCATCGGTTCACCCGGCTGGCTGGTACGAAGAAGACACGGTGCTTGGCGACTTGCTGCGAGTCGTGCAGCGCTACCAACAGTCCGACAATGAGCATTTGCCGATGGCTCCGCCACCGGAAGACCATCAACTGTCGGATGAGTTGGTGCGATATCTCAGCGAGTCACTGCCGTCTGAGCGTAAGATGATTTTGCGGCGCGTTGCGGCGTTGGGAGTCGATTTGTTACGTGGTGATCGAGTATTGGCAGACGAAAGTGCGGGGCGCGGAAAGTCCAGTGGCATTCGCGCCGCCAGCGGAGCCTCGCTGTCCAAATCGCTTGATGCGACGTAGTCGATTCAAGGGTGGGCTGCGAGTAAAGAAACAAGGATGTTTTCCCAACAAGGAAGTTAACCGTGCGTATCACTGGTTTACATATTGACCGCTTTGGCGTCTGGCAAGACCTGAAGATGGACAACTTGCCTGACGGCATTACGGTGTTTTACGGCCCCAACGAAGCCGGCAAAAGTACCTTGATGCAGTATATGCGAACCGTGCTTTACGGTTTTCATCCCGATCGATGTGTGCGGTTTGTCGGTGGCAAACGCAGCGGAACATTGATCGAGGGTCGCTTGGGCGGCAGCCTCTTTCTCGCTGGTCGCGAACGCGAGTATCACATTACACGATATGCGAACGAGTCGGATCCCTTGTCCGATCCGGGCGAGTTACGCATCGCGACTCAGGATGGCCAACGGCATGGCGCTCAGCGATTGGCCACGTTGTTGAATGGTATTGACGAGTCTATTTTTAATAACATTTTTGCGGTGGGGCTGCGAGAGATTCAACATCTGGCTTCACTGGACGATACCCAGGCGGCTCGTCAACTCTACAGTCTCTCGACCGGAACCGATCGAGTCTCGCTGGTTGATGTGACACGTCAGCTTCATTCGACTCGGTGCCGATTGGTCGGTTGTGAGGATCGGGAGTCGTTGTTGGGTGAGTATGTTGCTGCTCAATCGCGGCTGCAGGGACAGATCGAACATCTCGGTACGCAATCTGATCGTTGGGCAAACCTAGTCGCCGAATCGGACGCAATTGAGGCTGAGATTCGTCGCATCGAGGATACACGCGGTTCGGCACGCGGCAAAGCCGACGTTGCGGAATTGGCTTTGCGGGTCCAGCCGAAGTGGGATGAAGTCCGCCAGTTGACGGTGGAGCTCGAAGCGATGGGGGTCGTTCCCGAAGTGCCTGAACGAGTCGTCGATGCGATTGAGGCCATTCGATCCGAATCAGATGTGCATCGTCAGAAGCTGGAAGATAACAAGCAGCAGCAAGAGCGACTGCAATCCGAAATTGAAAGTTCACAACCCAGCGAAGCGTTGCAGCGATACTCGGCCCGAATCCGAACGATGTTGGATCAGCGTGTCATGGTCACTTCCATCGATGATCGTGTTCGTCGCCTAAAAGCTGACGTTGAGGAAGCCGAGTTCGAAATTCAGGCTGAGCACGAGCGCTTGGGGCTAACGCGGCTATCGGACGAAGTCGGTTCGTTGCCCAAGTTTGACGCAATCACGATTTCCAAACTTCAAGAGCCCGCGTATTCGTTGGAGCGATCTCGCGAGACCCTCGAAGCAGCGAAGAAGGAAGCGTCCGACTATAAAGCCGAAGCGAAGCGGATTCATCGCGAGATCGCCAAGGCGCTGGGACGCGATGAAGATTGGTTCGAGAAAAACGGTGCCGAAGATGTACTCAGTGCCGTCGAGGAAACCAGCGGCGAGGCCGCGGGTTTGCGTCGCCGAGCCGAATTGGAAAAGGAACTCAAGAAACTTCAGGCCAAGTTGGAAGATGCCGAAGCCCGGCGATCGGCATCACTTCGCAGTCAGCTATTGCCATGGGATGTTGTGCGGGCGTTGGGAGTATTGTTTGCAATCGGTTTCGTCCTGATTTTCTGTGGGTTGTTTGGGCATTCGTTTGGGTGGACCGAACAGCGCCGCGGCTTGTTGTTACTGATGGGCACCATAGCGTCAGGGCTGGCTGCCTTGCTGAAACTCTCCCTGGACATTCCCGTTCGAGACGGTCTGCGGGATGCCGAGCGTCACGTCGATCTGATCAAGAAACAGATTGCGTCCTCAACTGGCGAGCTGGAAAAGCTTGACGAGAAGTTGCCAGGGCGTCGCACCGGTGCGATCAGCCTGCGAGATACCGAAACCCAGCTCGTGAAGCTTGAAGCGCTGATGCCGCTGGAAAATCAGCGTCGCTCGATTCTCAAGTTTGCTGCCGAAGCCGAACGTCGTGCCGTCGAAGTCGCCAAGTCGATGAAGCAGACTCGAACCCATTGGGAGGACACGTTGCGCTCGATGGGATTGTCCACGCGAATAACCCCCGAGCAGCTGAAAGCATTGTCAGGGCAGGGCGGTAGTTTACCGCAGTTGCATCGTGTGTTGGAACAACGCCAGCAAGAGCTGTCACATGCGACCAACGAACAATCGGATGTGGACAATCGGTTGCGAGAACTGTTTGCCGATCTGCTGATTCGACCGGTTGGCGACCGACCCACCGAACATCTTCAGCAATTGACGACTTCCCTCGCCCAGGACGCTGAGCTACAGCAGCAGGTCGAGTCGCTGCGTTCGCAGGAGCGACAGCTTCGTCGAGAGGAACAATCGTTGGTCAGAGTGCTTGACCATCTGGAGCGTCGTTATGACAGCCAACTATCGGCTGCCGGGGCGATGGACGAAGACGACCTGATCAAATTGTTGCAGCAACGGGCTCGTTGGGAGCAGCTCTACGCTCAACGCAAGGAAGCGCAAGCCGAGTTGAATAAGTTGCTCGGCAATCAACGCGGTGACAAGCAAGTCGAAGCTGCATTGCAAAAGGGATCTGCCGCAGAATTGCCAAATCGACTGCAACGTGCCCGCCAGGAATTGCTCGAATCGGATGCGCGACTCAAGGAACTCGGATATCGCCGAGGTGAGATCACCGAACAGATTCGACAGTTGTCTGCGGATCAAACATTAGGTCAGATGCAATTGCAGTTAGGCACACTGCAACACGGTATCGACAAGGGCATACAGAAGTGGAAAGTCGTCAGCACGATCAGCAGTTTGCTAAAAACCGTTTACAAGAAGTACGAAAAAGAGCGACAACCCGATACACTTCAGGAGGCATCGCGGCACTTGTCAGCGATGACCGGTGGAAGGTACACCCGAATCTGGACGCCTCTCGCCGAGGATGCCTTGATCGTTGACGATCGCGATGGGAAATCTTTTCCCGTCGAGTTTCTCAGCCGCGGTACACGTGAGCAGTTATTTCTCAGCCTGAGGCTGTCGCTGATTTCCTGTTACTCACGTCGCAAAGTCAAAATGCCCTTGGTGTTGGATGACGTGCTCGTAAACTTCGACCGGGAGCGAACGGAAGCCGCCGCGTCAGTTCTGGTCGATTATGCACGATCCGGCAATCAAGTCTTTGTCTTTACCTGCCACCAGCATATCAAAGAAATCTTCGCGTCCTTGCAAGCCGATGTGCGAACACTGCCCGTGCGGGAATCGGCTCAACCGACGGTGCCGGAGGTGGATAAAGTCGTTAAGACGCCGAGCAAGAAAAAGCGAAAGAAGCGTCCAGCCGTTTTGTTGGGTTACGCACCCAGTGACAGTCCCATGTTTGGCGAGCGCGTTGAAGAGCATCTGGCTGAGTGGGCAGAAACCTTTCCGCTTTCCGCCGATGGGGAGGTCGGCCAGCGCGAAGTCGTCGAACATCCGGCAAGTCCGCCGGAATTTGTGGATGATTCAGTGGCCGATTTTCAGCTTGCGTTTTGGGAAGGGCAGGAACAGCCGCCCCTGTGGGATGGTCCGCCGATCTCCCACAGTTCGATTGAGGATGAGCTCGACGAATCCAGCGACCTGGATTGGCTTCCGCCAGAATCGGACAACGATGATTACGAACAGCCCCCTGTTTCATTGGAAGCTTACACGGATGATCCGTTTGCATTTCAATACGATTCACCGCCAATTGATTTGCCTGCCCACGCCACCATGCCGAGCGAACCGGCGGAAAGGCAGTCGGCGGAAGGGGAGTTGGCGTTTGATGAAGCAGAAGACCTGGATCACGACCTTTGGGACGAAGTTCAGGGGTTGGATGCCGTTCGGAAGGATCACGCGACTCCCATCGACAATCATGCGGACCCAATCGCCAGCCATGATCGAATGATTCCCGTGGAGTTTGAAGACGACGATCGTTCTCTCCAGCATGCGGTGGAATACGATGAGGAGGGGATTATTGAATCCGTAGAATCGTCATCCGAAATCCAGGAAATCTCTCAAGTCGTGCGAGTGGATCTGCCGCCTCACGATGATACCCCTCGTTGGCCGGGGAAAGTCGGTGGGTTGCGGTTTGCAAGTGAGAGCGACGCGATCATGCCACAACCGTCTGATATTGAAGGCGATCTGTTTGATTCCGTCGATTTCGCATCAGAAGAAGTCATCGAGTCGGTTCCTCAATTGCCGATTGATTCTGCCGCGGCAGCTTCGATTATCGAATCGTTGATGCCCCAGACACTGGATGAAGTAGGCGAAGATTCCGCGATTGAATTTGAATCGCCAATCCGTGAGGAAATAAGTTCAAGTATCGACGACATAACGATGGGCCCCCAAATTGACGACGTGGATATCGACGATATTCGTACCATTGAGCCTGAGTTAGAAAGCGTTTTCGATACGGAAATGGTTTCGTCTCCCGGGCAAATCGGCTCGGTGGATCTGGACCCGATCATTGAACCCAATAGTCGAGCGCATGCGCAGTCTTCCCAACTTGCGGATGAGAATTCTGAGGAACTGCAGAATTCGCTAACTGACAATAGGACTCTTGCCGATTTACAAGCTATCGCGCCGAACGGATTAGCGCGTGACCACGAGATTTTGGCAGCTGATGACCAGGCAACTTCGAATTTCGACGTTCAACAACTCGAACCCCTCGACAAGCCCCAACAGCAAGCAATCGAGGAGCCACCTATGAATTTTCAAACTCCCGACAACTTGGCATTCACCGCGGACGGTGATTCGGTGGAGCAAACACCCGTTGTCAATTTGAATGCCGCGGAAGTTGAGCAGCACGATCAAGTGCCTGCCGCTAGCGACGAGGTGGCGGAAGAAGAGTACGAATATGTCGAGATTGACGGTGACGAAGACGAGGAAGACTCGGAGTACGAGTACGAATACGTTGAAGTCGACGAAGATGACGACGAGGTAGTTGCGGAAGGCGAAGAAGCCGAAGGCGACGATGTTGAATACGAGTATGTCGAAGTCGATGAGGACGAAGAGGACGGTGAAGAAGCCGAAGGTGACGAGGAAGTTGTCGCCGGCAGCGAAGAGGAAGAGTACGAATACGAGTACGTCGAAGTTGACGAAGATGAAGAAGACGGTGAAGTCGCTGAAGGCGACGATGTCGAGTACGAGTATGACGAAGTCGACGACGAAGAAGACTATTAAGAAGCTGACGACGATGAAGAAGTCGCTGAGGGCGAAGAGTACGAATACGAGTACGTCGAAGTCGACGAAGACGATGATGAGTACGAAGAAGTAGAGGACGACCAAGCGGACGCCGCGTAGTCTCACAGCCTCGCTCTCGATTGTTATATAAAGGGCCTCCCAGGAGGCCCTTTCTTCATTCTCGATGGACTTCAGTGGTAGCAGAGACTACCACTGCTATCACTCGATTGCTCGCATATCGCCGATGTGAAGCCGTATTTCAGCGGCTTATCTGGCTGGCATTTACCTGCGTTGTCCCATGGGACTACCCTTCAAGTCTCTCGAAATTGAGTCTGTGAAGGAGCAATACCATGCAAGGTTTTTTGCTAGTCCTCGCTGCCGTCGCTGGTGGTGGAGAATTTGATACGAATACGGCTTACCCGGAACTTGCCAACAAAGTTGCTCAAGTGAAACCGGCGCCTCTCAATCAGTACGAAGCGTTGGACAAGCAGCGTAAGCGTCTGGATAAAGTGATGCGCGATGCGGTGCGTCCTGCCAGCGCACAGCCGATTGGGCGACCGTCGTACTCAAATCCTGTTCGGACAGTGGGCTTTGAGGACGAACTGAACGAGAAGAGCATCCAACCGGCTCAGTTTGAGCAGAAGTTATTTCCACGGCGCGGCGTCGACGGTTCGGTCTACGGCCAAGGACGTGAAGCGTCAAAAGACCCAACGGCTGGTTCAGGACATCGACTGCAACCCGTTCCACCCAAATCGAACGAATCGCTCTATGGGACTCCGAATCGAACCCAAAAGCCCAGCCCATTTCTGCCTGATCCGACCGACAAGTACGGTGTGGATTCCCTCTACGGCGACAATGATGAGTCGTCTTCCGTTGATTTGAGTGGCTACGAACCCACGGCAACTGAGGCTGGGCCAAGCCCGGTAGCAAGGAAATCGCCAGCGTATCGTCCACCAACAAGAGGCGTTGCTGGGCCGGCGGAAACGAAAAAAGAGACTCCCAATTCGGACTTGTCACTAATGTTCCCTGGGAGCAAGGATGCCGAATTCGACGGTTACGGAGATCCCAAACCGGCCCCACGGGGACCGGCAATGAGAATGTCGCCACCGCAGGCATCGGTGCGTTCGGGGACTCCTGCGCCTTCAATCTATGGCTCAACGACGCCGGTAAAGAATACGCCCGAGCCTTATGGCTATGGGACTGGTCAACCTGATCTCAATGCGATCTCGCCGATGGGCGATCCTGCGGCTTCGGCTGCAACCCCGCGACTGCCACTACAGCGGCCAACGCAACAAGTCGCTCCCATGGTGACGACGCAGTCGCCTCAGAAGCCGGCGCTTGCACCGATGGCTGGCCAACAACAGCCAACACAGTATTCAACACGATCAGGTGCGGTTCCTCATTACGCGGAGTCATCGCAGTACTCAACTCAGAATCCGCAGCCAATGCAGCCGTCAACGGGTCAACCACCTCGCATGCAGCAGCCAGCGATTCAACCGCCTGCGATTCCGTCTCCACGTCAAGTCGCCGATTCGACGCGTCGAGCCATGCAGGCTGGACGCGAGAACCTCAACAAGATGTTTGAGAATCCGATTCCAACGGTGACGCCTGTCCCGGGAAGCAATCGGTATGCCATGGAAAACGATGTACAGCGAGCCGAAGCTCGACTGCGAACTGGGGGAACTTACTTTATGACGCTACTAGCTCTGTTTGCTTCGGTCGGCCTGAACTTTTATCTGGGGTGGATCGCTTTCGACACTTACAACCGATACCAAGACCTTGTTGCTGATATGAAGTACAACGGCGCTCGCCGCGAGCGTGGTGAACGGCGATTGGCCGAAAGCAGCTACTAGCGTCTTTGGATCGATGTCAGTCGACGATAGGCTGGCTGGAATTAGCGTCGAGCGCTCTGAATGGATTTCTCGTCGTCTTCCGTGGAGAACTCGAACACGCGGTCAATCGCCGCGTGTTTGTTTATGGCTTGACTTCGAGTCGATGGGATCATCGCAAGCGTTGCCCATTGAGCCGAGGGGTTGATGCCAGAGTTGCTCGCAGGCAAGTCGTCGAATGATGAGTCTTCAGCCTCGTCGAATTCGGGCCGTACTTCGAATTCGATGATCGAGCGCGGGTCGGGGCTGCCTGCGAGGTTTTTCACCAGCGTTGTTCCGTCGGATGTTCCGTTGCTGGTATATAGTTCGCGTTCGCCTGTCGCCAGCGAGGCGGAGAA
>CAYYHV010000069.1:17827-22481 GCA_964471695.1 uncultured Pirellulaceae bacterium | reverse complement strand
TATCGCTGGGGCGAAGATGGCATCGCCGGGATCTCCGACGATGAACAGCGTCTCTGCTTCTCCGTTGGCATGTGGAATGGGTCCGACGCCATCATCAAAGAGCGGCTGTTTGGATTGACCGGGAATGAGGGCAACCACGGCGAAGACGTCAAAGAGGTGTATTACTATCTCGACGCGACGCCAACGGCATCCTACCTCAAGATGCTCTACAAGTATCCGCAATCAACCTTTCCCTATGCGGATCTTCTGTCTCGGAACCAAACCGATCGGCTGCAGGACGAAGTCGAGTTGATCGACTTGGGCGTCTTTGACAATGATCGTTACTTCGATGTCTACGTCGAATACGCCAAGCCATCGGTTGACGACATTCTGATTCAGATTTCGGCGCATAACCGAGCCGATGCAGAAGCAAGACTGGATCTGCTTCCGCAGCTCTGGTTCCGAAATACTTGGTCGTGGGGTCGCACACATTGTGGAAAGCCGACTTTGTCACTCGCTCAAGCCGGACATGTCGAGGCCACGCACCCTGAGCTTGGCTCGTACTATCTTTACGCCGACAATCCGAACGATTTCCTTTTCTGTGAAAACGAAACTAACCCGCAACGGATCTTCAATCAGACCGCAAAGGGCTACTTCAAGGATGCATTTCACGACTATGTTGTCGGCGGTAATGTCCAGTCAGTGAACCCCAACCAAACCGGTACGAAGTGCGCCGCAGTCTTTTCCAGCCAAGTCGCTGCCCACGGTTCTTACGTTGTTCGATTGCGGCTATCCGCGACTCAGCACAAGTCACCGTTTTCTGATTTCGACACAGAACTCCAACAACGACAAGTCGACGCCGACGCGTTCTACAGTGATCTTCAACAGGAGATGAAGGACGACGATGCCCGCTCGGTCCATCGCCAGGCGCTGGCTGGGCTGGTGTGGGGCAAACAGTACTACTATTTCGATGTCGAACAGTGGTTGGAAGGCGACCCCAGCCAACCACCGCCGCCCCAATCGAGAGAAACCGGTCGCAATCACGAATGGATGCACCTCAAGAACTCGGACATCATCTCAATGCCCGACAAGTGGGAGTACCCTTGGTACGCCGCGTGGGACTTGGCTTTCCATTGCGTGCCCTTCGCATTGATCGATCCTGAATTCGCCAAACAGCAATTGCTCTTGATGACTCGCGAATCATACATGCACCCTAATGGTCAAATCCCAGCCTACGAATGGGCATTCGGCGATGTGAATCCGCCGGTCCACGCTTGGGCGACTTGGCGTGTATACCAGATGGATCGCAAGCGCAGCGGGCGAGCCGACCGAGCCTTTCTCGAACGAGTCTTCCACAAGCTGCTGTTGAACTTTACCTGGTGGGTCAATCACAAAGATCGAGACAATCGCAACGTGTTCCAAGGCGGCTTTTTGGGGTTGGGTAATATCGGGGTATTTGACCGAAGCAAGCCGCTTCCTGGCGGTGGGCACATTGATCAAGCCGATGGAACATCGTGGATGGCGATGTATTCGCTCAATATGATGCGAATCGCAATTGAGCTGGCGCTAGAGAATCCTGTCTATCAGGATATCGCGATCAAGTTCTTCGAGCATTTTCTAGCTATCGCCAAAGCGATGACGGATATCGCAAAGACTGGCGACGGACTCTGGGACGAACAGGACAAGTTCTACTACGACGTCCTGAATCTCCCCGAGGGCCAGATTATCCCCATGAAAATCCGCTCTCTGGTGGGACTCACGCCGCTCTTTGCAGTCGAAGTCCTCGAGCCCGAGACTTTGGAGCGACTGCCCAGATTTAATGAACGATTGAACTGGATTCTGGAGAATCGACCGGAACTCGCGTCACTCGTTTCACGCTGGCACGAGCCGGGAAGGGGCGAACGCCGGCTGCTTTCCCTGCTCCGCGGACATCGGATGAAATGCTTACTCAAGCGCATGCTGGACGAAAACGAGTTCCTTTCGCCCTTTGGAATCCGTGGACTTTCCAAGGTTCACGAGAAGGAGCCGTATCGTTTGTCCTGCGATGGCCAACCCTTTGAATGCGGTGAATCGTCGGTCGTTGCCTACCAACCGGGCGAATCCACAACGTCGATGTTCGGCGGTAACTCCAATTGGCGAGGTCCGATCTGGATGCCCATGAACTATCTGCTCATCGAATCGCTACAGAAATTTCACCACTATTATGGAGATGACTTCAAAGTCGAGTGTCCCGTTGGCTCATCCAATATGGTGACGATCAACGACGTCGCGGACGAAATCGGCAATCGGCTGGCTCGCATTTTCCTCAAAGACGAGAACGGGAAACGAGCCGTATATGGGCAGTATCCTCGCATGCAAACCGATCCACACTTTAGGGATCACGTCTGGTTCTACGAATACTTCCACGGTGACAATGGCCGAGGCGTCGGCGCGACGCACCAGACAGGTTGGACATCCTTAATTGCCAAACTGCTGCAACCACGTGCAATGCGCCGATAGCTACGTTCGTATTCCAGACGTCAGGCGGAATAGAATGGTAAGCACCGGAAGGCTCTCGACGCGGCTTTCCACCGAAAGCGGAGTCCGACTACAAACTCAACTTTTCCGCCCTCATGAATTGGACCCGATATGATTCGGCGCGACGCAAATCCCAATGAGTGGGTGGTAATCCGGCAAGTTGACCACGCACATATCTCCGAGAAACTGGCGACCGACTGGAATGATGCGTACCTGACGGAACCCGGCAGGGACTGTTCTAAACAGGAACGGCAGGTCGTCCTTGCGTCGATTCGACGTCACGATGATGGGTGGGCTGAATTCGATTCGATTCCACGGGCCCACCCTCAGACCAACGCTCCGCTGCACTTCACGGAACGGACGACCACCGAAGCACACGCCATCTGGGTTGCCTGCATCGAATCAACGGTCGACTTGGAACCACTTGGCTCGTTGATGGTCGCGGAACACTTCGTGAGTTTCCGGCGGAGGAGCGAACGCCCAGACTATCGGGAATTCGTCGACTGCTTTGATCCTCGATGCCAAGCCTGGCGAGCGGCTTATCTGGACTCGGGAGCCTCCGAGGTTCAGCTTCAAGAGCGTTTGACGCGGATCCCGTTCTTTGACGATTTCAGCCTGCGATTGTGCTGCACGCCGTTCGGTCCATTTCGGGTGAGTCTCGCAGAGGATTTTGACTTTCTGGCCAGCCCGATCGGTCCCGATGGATTCGCATGGTCCATCGATCCGTGGCCGTTTTTGACGGATTGTTTACACCTGAGCATCCCTGCGGCTCGGATCCGAAAATCGCCGAATTGGGTGCTTTCCGCGGAAAACGAGCCGGAAATCTGGTCCGAGACGCTGGAATGGGAGCTGCGACCCACCTGAATTTCGTACCGATTCTTCCAAATGGTCGGGTTATCCGACGCAGGGAATGGTCCCACGGATTTTGCTTTTTCTTTGTCTTTCTCCTAGCGACGAAATTACAATGGGTGTTTGGACTGTCATCCCTCCAGAGTGCCAACTTGCGCTATGATCCCATCGGAAACCGCTGCAATTAATCTTCCCACTAACCGGTGGTCTTCTGTGACTTGGTGCGTGTTCGCATGCGCCGTCCTCACGATGACCACAAGATCGGTCGAAGCCCAACGGATGCTCAAGCTGGCTCCCGGTGTGCTGACGACCATTCCGGCGACTGCGGAAGAGGAAGAAACCACCACGGGCCCAAGATCGTTTAACGCGCTTGTAAAAGCTGCGCCGGATTGGAAGCCCAACTTCTCACCGGAAAATGAGACGCTCGCGGCGCTGGCAAGTGAGATCACGCTTCGACGGCCCGTATGGCAGTTGGAATTCTCATTCAAGCCGATGCGAATGTTGACGATTGATACTGGCGCTGGCAAACAGCGAGTCTGGTATCTCGTCTACAAAGTGACCAACACCGGCGAAACACTCGAGTCCAAAGCGACTCTGGATCAGTTCGGACATCCAACCCATGAGCTTGCCAGGAAGGAACGCAACATTCGTTTCTTCCCGTTGTTTACGATTCGCAGCCATGAATATTCCAAGACGTACACCGATCGACTGATTCCCGGAATCACACAACGCATTCACAATATTGAGATCAAAGACCCCTCTGTGCGACTGTACGATTCGGTTTCGATTTCCAAGATAAATATTCGGCCCAATTCCAATACCATCGATCGAGGCGTCTGGGGTGTCGCGACTTGGACGGGTATTGATCGACGAACCGACTTCTTTTCGGTTTACGCTCAAGGACTGACCAACGCTTATAAATGGGACGACGCAAAGGATGGCTCTCCGCTACTTTCCTACAAGACTTTGCAACTGAATTTCTGGCGACCCGGCGATGCGGTCAAAGAGGGTAGCAAAGAATTCAGGTATGGATTACCGACCCTTTCTGGGGATTCCGAACAAATGCGGATAATGAAGCTGTACGGCTTGAAAAAGCCGACCGACTTCAGTTGGGTTTACAGATAGGCCGCAAATCAGCCGTAAACCTTTTTGTTTTGATTTGAAATAGAGACCAAATTACCCTGATACATTCCGGCCGAATCCACTGGACGACTCGGATACCGGCAACAGAGAACCTGGAGGAGAAGACCATGCGGCTGACTAACCGCTACTTCCTGATCGCTATCGCAACTTGCCTCAGCCTTGCGTT
>CAYYHV010000069.1:17549-17817 GCA_964471695.1 uncultured Pirellulaceae bacterium | reverse complement strand
TTCGTGGGCTGAGAAGCGCAAGTCGAAGTATGCCGATGCCAAAGTCGTTGAGCTCTTCAGTGGAATTAAGAAGGGCACAATCGAAGTCGACATCATTCCCAAGAATGCGACTCAGGCCACGCTCAAGTTCAAAAACAAGACGGGCGAGCCGCTTCGCATCCAGTTGCCTGAAACGGTAGTCGCTGTTCCCGTCCTCGCACAATTCGGTGGCGGTGGTGGTGGACTAGGCGGCGGAATCGGTGGCGGAATGGGCGGTGGCATCGGTGGC
>CAYYHV010000069.1:0-17534 GCA_964471695.1 uncultured Pirellulaceae bacterium | reverse complement strand
TGTTCTGGGCGGCGGTGTACTCGGCGTCGGCGTAGTTGGTGGCGGCGGTGGTGGTGGTTTTGGCGGCGGCGGTGGCGGTTTCTTCAACGTTGCACCGGACGCAGTTGGCAAGATGAAGTTCAAGACCGTGTGTCTTGAGCACGGTAAGGACGACCCCAAGCCACGCATGAAGTACGCCTTGAAATCGACAGAATCTTTCACGAAAGATGCCAATGTCGTCGAGATCATGAAGATGCTGGGACGGGGTGAGATCAATCAGGAAGTCGCTCAAGCTGCTTCATGGCATCACACAGACGGACTGAGCTGGCAAGAACTGATTGCGAAAGTCAAAGTTCAGCATCACAACGGCTCACGAGAAATGTTCTTCACACAGCGACAAGTCATGCTGGCTATGAAGGTTTCTCAGGAGGCGACGCACCGAGCTGATCTCAAAAAAGCCAAGGATGCTTACGAGAAGAAACACGACTCGGACAAAGCCGAACCAGCCGAGCTGGAATCAACAACGACAAGCGTAAGCCTGTCGAAGTAGCATTGCTGGCTGAGCTCGGTTAACCGGCGGCAAATGGCCGCCGGGATTCGACCGGCCAAGACAGCACGGATGGCTGACTTGCCGCCCCCCACCCAAAAGCCGCTGATGATTCTTACATGGCGGCTTCACCGACCCATAGCGTCGATTTCTTCGAGGTTCCCCAAAATGGAATCCCCAAATTTGCTGGATACAGATAGACTCAATATTTGTTAGAAAGCCGCAAAACAGTTAGCATAGCACTATGAACAATACACTTCGGTCGATCTTCCAGACGGCAACATTCGCGCTTGTATCGCTAATTCTTTCCGGCCTCGCAGTAGCTGACCCAACCCTGTCTGTATTGGACATGGGACTGAATGGCAACTCAAATCGCGAATGGCTGGTACAGATCACACCTGATACGAATCTGTTTTCCAACACCGTGAACGGGACAGGCGGTTCTGTAGAATTTGAATTGGGATTCGAAGTCTCTGGCGGCGATATTCTCGATGCAGTCATCAACACAACAGATTTCCCGTTTGAAAATCCGGGCAACAATCCGTTTACATCCAGCGTTACCTTCGGCAATCAAATCGACTTGGCAGCCGACACGTTATTCACTTCTTACGGAAGCGACTTCTTCACGACGGGCGTGGCTGTTGACGTGCTGACGATCGAAACAGCCGGAAGTGGACTGACGACGCTGAGTTGGGGCGGCCACACGATCAACGCGGGCGGTGGCTACACCGGATCGCGAATTTCTCAGGGCGGCATTAATTTTGACGGAATCATGGGATCACTGACTGCCGGAGACGGCGGTTTGCTTTGTGATTTTGACGACGACGGACTCTGCAACATCTCGGACATCAATCTGATGTTTCAGGAAGGTCCAATCAACAATGGAATCACGGTGACCCCTGGTACGAACGAGCAGTTCGACCTCGATTCAGATGGCGATATTGACCTCGACGACCGGGACCAGTGGCTTTCGATTGCAGCCACAGAAAATGGATTTGGCTCGCCCTACAAGCAAGGAGACGCCAATCTGGACGGTTTCGTCGACGTCTCAGACTTCAACAGTTGGAATAGCAATAAGTTCCAAACCATCTTGGACTGGAGCAGCGGAAACTTCAACGGCGACAGCTCCGTGGACGTCTCAGACTTCAATGCGTGGAACAGCAACAAGTTCACCTCAGCCGACGCAGCCGTGGTCCCCGAGCCAGGCACCATGCTTCTTGGAATGATGGCAACCTTGGCTATCGTGTTTTCGATTCGACGTCGATAGGCTGGCTTTCTCGACAAACTGCCAATGCCGATGAAACCCCTCTTCGTTGTTCGACGATATGGTTGGTCAGTACCGCTGCCTCAACCTGTCAGGGTGTTGAGCCGCAATCCGTTGTAGACAGTAACGGCCGACTGCCGTCGTGTTTTAAGAGCGCGGAGTCCGAAAACTGACTCAACGAAACAAGCCCCGAAAGCCTCAGGGCTGAGCTAGAAAGGCGAGCCAACTTGTCGAAGTAAGCGGCTCGCCGATTCTCTGAAAGCCGTCTAGTTACTCTCGACGGTGTTTTCAACGGGCGTCACGTTGATACGGCGACCTTTACGGTCAAACATGACGTTGCCATCCACTAGTGCATACAGGGTAAAGTCGTTGCCCTGACCGACGTTTTTGCCGGGGTGGAACTTATTGCCTACTTGGCGAACAAGGATGTTACCGGCACGCACTGCTTCGCCGCCGTACTTCTTGACTCCGCGCCTTTGGCCGTTTGAATCCCGACCATTGCGGCTGGAACCTTGACCCTTCTTATGTGCCATGACAGAAACCTTTAATCTGGGCAATTTGCTTTTGTTCGAATCAACTAAAATAGCGACTTTTTGACAGTTCATCAAGGCGTTTAGTGATTCTTGCAGGCATGAAAATAGCCCGAATCCGTTGAGAATCCGGGCTATTGATGAATTTACCAGTTGTAGAGCGGAATCCCGCCCTTCGATCCTAGTGGATACCCAACCAGCCCTGAATGACTGGCGAGAGCTTCAGGACGACGGGCGTGAACACCACGCTGACCATCGTCATCAGCTTGATAAGGATATTAAGCGAAGGACCGCTCGTATCCTTACAGGGATCACCCACCGTATCACCGATAACGCCGGCCTTATGGGCTTCGGTGCCCTTCTTGCCAGACTTCTCGATCAGCTTCTTGGCATTATCCCAAGCTCCACCAGCGTTGTTGAGCATCGTGGCCAGCACGAAACCACATACAAGACCACCTGCCAGAAGTCCCATGACACCAGCGACACCCAGGACCAGCCCCGTAATCACAGGAACAATAATGGCCAGCAGTGATGGCACGAGCATTTCTTTCTGAGCACCGGCCGTCGAGATCGCCACGCACTTTGCGTATTCCGGCGTTCCCGTGCCTTCCATGATGCCTGGAATCTCGCGGAACTGACGTCGAACTTCTTCGACCATCGCACCGGCCGCTCGTCCCACGGCTTTCATCGTCATCGCACAGAATACAAAGGCCATCATGCCACCGATGAACAATCCGCAGAGCAGCATTGGATTCATGATATGCAAGTCGTACGAATCGACGAAACTCATAATATTGGCCTTCTTGGCATCGTCGATCGACATTCCTCGGAATTGCCCGCCCTCGGCTTCAGAAGCCAGCTTGCCAGTCCAGAGTTTGATCTCTTCGATGTACGACGCAAGCAATGCCATGGCGGTCAAGGCTGCCGAACCAATGGCGAATCCTTTACCCGTTGCAGCCGTCGTGTTCCCCAACGAATCAAGTGCATCCGTTCGTTCACGAACTTCCGGTGGAAGCCCGGACATTTCAGCGTTACCACCCGCATTATCTGCGATAGGACCATAAGCATCAGTCGCCAGAGTGATACCCAGAGTCGCGAGCATACCCACGGCGGCAAAACCGATTCCGTATAGTCCGATACCCATTCCGCCTTCACCAAAACCGCCGGCGAAACCGTAGGCACAGAGAATACCGATCACAATCGTGACGACCGGAATCCCTGCCGAATACATCCCCGTGGCAAGACCATCGATGATCGTGGTCGCAGGTCCCATTTCGGCCTGTTTCGCAATACCCTTTGTCGGAGCAAATTCGTCCGATGTGTAGTACTCGGTGGCTTGACCAATGATGACACCGGCAACCAAACCAGCGATCACGGAACCAACAATTCCCCAGCCGATCATGCCGATTCCCGCCATGATGACCAGCGCCAATACAATCAGTCCTGAACTACCGAGCGTACCGAACAGCAGCGCCTTCAGCAGTTCCTTCTGAGAAGCACCCTCGCGGCATTTCACCATGAAAATACCAGCAATCGAAAGCAAGGTTCCGATGCCTGCCACAATCATCGGGGCAACCACATAGCCTACCGCTTGCTTCAAAGCAGCGTCCGCATCGGTGGATGTTCCGGCAATGATTGGACTGGTTCCAACAGCAGCTCCCAAAGCCGCCGTCGCCAGAATCGAACCGCAATAGGATTCGTAAAGGTCAGCACCCATGCCGGCGACATCGCCAACATTGTCACCAACGTTATCAGCAATTGTGGCGGGGTTACGTGGATCATCTTCAGGAATATCGGCTTCAACCTTACCCACGAGGTCAGCACCAACATCCGCCGCCTTGGTATAGATACCGCCACCAACACGAGCGAAGAGCGCTTGTGTCGAAGCACCCATGCCAAACGTAATCATCGTGGTGGTCATATGGATCAGCTTTTCGGCCATCGTCGTGCCAGGGTGAACAAGCTCCATTCCCATGAAGTTCAGACCGTTCACCATGTTGTCAGCCGTGTAAACAAGCTTGTCGAGAACCAAATACCAGATACAGATGTCGAGCAGACCAAAGCCGACTACGACCAATCCCATCACGGCACCCGAACGAAAAGCCACTTGCAAACCACGGTTCAAACCTTCACTACAACCCTGTGCAGTTCGGCCCGAAGCAGCGGTCGCTGTTCGCATCCCAATGTATCCACACAAACCGGAGAAGAATCCACCGGTCAAGAATGCGATCGGTACAAACGGATTTTGAATTCCGTTCTTCGCAAGCAAAAACAAGATGACGAACAAGACCGCAAAGACGATGGCAACGACGATGTACTGTCGTCGAAGATACGCCATCGCACCGGCCTTAACGTGGCCGGCGATTTCGATCATTCGTTCGTTTCCTTCACTGGCCTCTGCCATCTTTCGATAGAAGTAGACCGCGAACCCAAGCGCCAAGATTGAGGCGATTGGAGCAATCCACCAGGCACCAGTGATGACTGACACATTATCCATTTTATCTCTCCGAAATTGTCTCTAGTGCGTGGCCCAAAATGGCAAGAGCGACACCTTGGCTTCGGCAACGAATTTAGTGGCAATGAGTTTGCCAGAAGCGGGAATAATACAGTTCTGAATTGAATGGTGGCAACCGTGAATCAGCGATTCGGCCGATTGATTTTGATATGGGAAGAAAGTAAGCGCTCACACACGCGGCAATCCCCGCGCCACTCAATCCGCCTTTTGTAAGAACACCAACGATCGGCTCCTTGGGGCTGGCAAAACCGGAATGACCAGAACGACGGAAATCGCACCGGAATCATCCTCAGCCCGCTTTTACCCTGCAAAACTAGGTAAACGCCGAGGTTTGAGCGAACCTTTGGACTAACATCCATATCCATTCCGGCTAGAATAGAAGAGTAGGGCAGAGGGTGCGTTTACTCATCAGCCCGTTGAATCGTTCAATCATATTGGAGGTAATGTGGTCATACCCAAAACAGATGCTCTTCAATCGACTCCCGATGCCGTCACGCACAATCCACCAGCCGACAAAGTCGCGGCTGCAAAAATGAGTGATGAGCAGAAGGCTGCCCGCAGCCTGCAACTTGCTGTGGCGGCGGCTCAAACAGCGAAAGACAACCGAGGCCAAGAGATTCTGGTCCTCGATCTTCGGGAGCTGACTTGCATATTCGACTATTTCGTAATCGCCAGCGGCTCAAGTCGTCGGCAGCTGCACGCAATGAGCGAAGAAATCGACCACAAACTCGAAGACGATTTGGGTGACCAACGGATGGGCATCGAAGGCTATCAAGGGAGCAGTTGGATTCTGCTCGACTACGGAACCGTCGTCGTACACCTGTTCGATGCCGATACCCGCGACTACTACGCGATCGAGAAACTTTGGGGCGAGGCCAAGCCCGTAGATTGGGAAGCCTTGGTCCAGCCGCAGTAACCAACGGGACAAAAGTCAGACGGCGTTGGATCGACGTCGCGACTCACAAACTTGAGTGGCCGTGGTGGATTGCCCCCACGGCCACAGCTTTTAGGTAGATTAACGCTTCATCGCACTACGGCATTCCCAGACGAAAGTTAGAAAAGCACTCGTATGAATATCCTGACGGAATTGAAGGAACGGTTCCGCGCCGCACTCGCGCCGATCGCCTCCGAGCATGACTCGATCGAAGTCGACCCTCTTTTGGCAATGATCAAGCCATCACAAAACCCTCAATTCGGCGACTATCAAGCCAACATGTCGATGCCGCTGGGCAAGAAGTTGGGCCAACCTCCCCAAAAAGTCGCCGACGATATCATCGCGAGACTGGACGTAGCCGACCTCTGCGAGACTCCCGAAATCGCCGGGCCAGGTTTTATTAACCTCAAACTTAAGGAGGAATGGCTCCTGTCGAAGCTGTTGGGGGCGCGTGCCGATGATCGATTGGGATGTGCTCCAGCCACCTCGCCTCGCACCTTCGTTGTGGATTTCTCCAGCCCCAATGTTGCCAAGCCAATGCACGTTGGCCATATCCGATCGACGGTGATCGGCGACGCCCTCTCCCGAGTCCTTCGGTTCGCAGGACACAATGTGATCACCGATAACCACCTCGGCGACTGGGGCACCCAATTCGGAATGATTATGTACGGATACCAACATTTCGTTGATCCCGTCGCATACAAATCAAAACCCATCGAAGAACTCGGTCGACTTTACAAGCTCGTCCGACGACTCATGGATTACCACAACGGCAAATCGTCTCTGTCTCAACACGAAGCTGCGATCAAGGGCCTTGAAGAAAAAGTCGCAACTCTCGAAGCAGCCCCGGCTGACCCCGACGCCAAAGCAGAGAAGAAACGCAAGAAGGGAATCAACAAAGCCAAATCGGAACTCAAGGAAGCCACCAAGAAGCTTGAGAATCTGCAACAGGCAATTGCCGATACGGAACAAGACTCGGTAACCGGACCGCTCCTCGCGGCTCACCCCGACATCAGCAAAGCCGTCCTCGACGAGACCGCCAAACTGCATGAAGGCAGCCCATTCCACAAGAGCCTGTGGGAAGAGTTCATGCCGAAATGCCGCGAATCGATTCAATCGATGTATCAACGCATGGACATCCAATTTGACCACGAACTCGGCGAAAGTTTTTATCACGATCAATTGGCCGATGTTGTCGAATCCTTGAAAGCCTCAGGACTGGCCAAGGAAAGCGATAGAGCCATGTGTGTCTTTCTGGATGGATTTGACGCGCCTTTTCTTGTACAGAAACAAGACGGTGCGTTTCTCTACGCGACCACCGATCTGGCGACCATTGAATACCGAATGAAGAACTGGAAACCGGACGCGATCTTATACGTCGTCGATTTTCGCCAATCGGAACACTTCGACAAACTGTTCGCAACGGCAGCGAAGTGCGGATATGACTCGACTGAACTCCGTCACATCAAATTCGGCACGGTTACCGATGAGCATGGCAAGCCCTACAAGACTCGTTCGGGCTCGACAATTGGCCTGGAAGGATTGCTCGACGAGTCCGAGGCGAAAGCTTATGAAGTCGTCGCAGCGAACGACGATGCCAAGAAGGGTGGCTGGGAACTGGATGAACCGACGCGCCGCAATGTCGCAAAAGTCGTCGGGATCGGCGCGCTGAAGTACGCGGACCTCTCGCATAATCGCGAAAGCGACTATGAATTCAGCTACAAGAAGATGTTGGCAACAACCGGCGATACGGCAACTTATATGCAGTATTCCTACGCCCGAGTCCACGGAATCTTCAGTAAGGCGGGCGTCACCCAGGAGCAAGTTCGCAGCTCTTCTGCCGAGCTGAAACTGGAACATGCTGCTGAACGGGCGTTGGGATTGAAGCTTATGCAGTTTTCAACGGCAATCGACGATGTGCTGGTTGATTATCGCCCCAACCAGTTAACGGCCTATCTATTTGAACTCGCCAAAACCTTCAGTTCGTTCTTCGATCAGTGTCCGGTCGTCAAAGCCGACACGGAAGAGCAACGTCAAAGTCGCTTGATTCTTTGTGACTTGACGGCGCGTACGATCAAACAAGGATTGGAATTATTGGGGATTGGCGTGGTTCAAAAAATGTAAACTTGAGCGTTCGTTGGCTGGAATCAAATTACCGAAGGATCGACGTGCCCACTATCAGGAAAAAATCCGCGTCCAAGCGTCGCAGCAAGAAGAGCATTCGCAATCAGATTCTCTGTGGCCATGCGCTCGATCGACTTTCGGACCTTCCTGACGAATGTGTCGATACGATTATCACCAGTCCGCCGTACTTCAAGCAGCGGAATTACGAGAGTGATGACCAGATTGGCCGCGAGAAGACTCCGACCGAATACGTCGACTCGGTCGTTGATGTGTTTCGCGAAGCCCGCCGCACGCTCAAATCAGCCGGCTCGCTCTGGTTGGTGATTGGTGACAAATACGAGAAGGGTCGACTGCTGGGCATGCCTTGGCGAGTCGCACTTGCGATGCAGGACGACGGCTGGATTCTTCGCAGTGACATCATCTGGCACAAGCCCAATGCTATGCCCTCCTCCGTCAAGACGCGTCCGACCACGGACCACGAGTACATCTTTTTCTTCACGCGCTCGAATGATTACTACTATGACGTCGACGCGATTCGCGAGCCTCACGTTACTTTTAGCGAAAAGAGCAAGATGAAAGGCGGCCGCAACCATTTCTTCAAACGCGGCAGCACTCCCGAAACCGGCAAGAACGGTGGCGACAACAATCTTCATGATGCACGCTGGGATCAAGCTTTCCATCCCAAGGGACGCAATAAGCGAACGGTCTGGTCAATCTCTCTCTCAAAGTTCCGAGAGGCCCACTTCGCCGTCTTCCCTGAAACGTTGGTCGAAACCTGTATCCTCGCTGGCTCACCCACTGGCGGACTAGTCATGGATCCTTTCTTCGGCAGCGGAACCGTTGGCGCCGTCGCCAAGCGACTCAAGCGTGATTACCTTGGCATCGACTGCAACCGGAACTACTGCAAAATGGCCAAGCAGCGAATCGACAGCCTGGCTCTGTAGGTCAAATCGAACACTGCATGGCATCCGTGAGCTGCAAGGCGCTGACACTTGCTTCAGAGGGCTTGGCAATTCCGTGCCCATTCCAAGTAACGTGTCTAAACGCGTCTCGATGATACCACGTATCAAACCGCTCCGTCGCTTCTTCGACTTGGCTCATCAAGCCAGCTGACTTTTCGAGAATATCAGAAAACCAACATCCGGACCCAGCCACTTTACGTATCCCTTTTACAAGGACCGACTGCGGATCATGAACCTAAAAGGGAGAAGAACCTGTGTTTTCGAGAACGAACCTGACAATTTGCTCGCTACTGATTTTGTCCTCATGCACTGCCAACCAGTCGATGGCAGAACAACTAGTGGGACTCGTCGAACTAACAACAGGATCCCAGTCACTCTATTCATTTAGTAGCGATTCTCCAGCGTCCGGGTCTCTCGCCGCCGTCGCAGGCTTGCGTACAGGAGAACAACTCACCTCCATCGACTATCGACCACTAACCGGCGAACTCTATGGACTGAGCAGCGGCAACGCCATCTACACACTGGACTCGACATCCGGAACAGCCACATTGGTCGGCGCAGGATTTACGGACTCGCTCAATGGCGGCAACTTCGGCTTTGACTTCAACCCCGCCATCGACCGCATCCGCATTGTGAGCGACGCGGACCAAAACTTTGTGGCGCATCCCGATACTGGTGAAGCCAACGTCGCCAACACCACCGCCGTCGCCTACGCTTCAGGGGACATCAACGCCGGCGCCCAGCCGAATGTCGTCCACCACGGATACGACGGGAATGTTTTCGGCGCTCTTGCTAGTGGAACGCAACTACGAGCCATCGATACCAATCTGGACATTCTGGTTACGCAAGCAAACAATGCGGGGACATTGGAAACCATTGGCCCACTCGGGATCGATGCACTGGATATTGGTGGCTTCGATGTTGCGACAACTGGCAATGCTTTCGGCGTCTTTTCGGACGGAATCGGTTCCGTCACGTCGACGCTCTATTCGATCGACTTGAACACCGGAGCCGCCGCCTCACTGGGAACCGTTCCCCATACGGTATGGGGCATAGCCGCAGTTCCTGTTCCAGAACCAAGCTCGAATGTAATCATGATCGGCTTGCTCATCTCACTATTTGTAGTGCGTCGCCGGTAAAGCCGATTGTGGGGCGAAACCTGGATCCCATCAGCCATGGCTGCAGCAGAAAAAACTCGAGCTGGCGGATTGCGCACGGGCTTTAGCGCTCGCGATCAACAAGTCGGCTCAAAGAATCTGCCTTTGGATTGTCGAAACGAGTTGTAGTATGATACTCCTACGTAACGGCAAACTAACGACATGGGAAAACGATGGCAAAACTGACTCGACGCAGCGCACTTAAAGCAAGTTTGGCAGGTGGAATAAGCACGCTCACTTCTGGTTACTGGACCAGCACGGCCGTGGCACAGGAATCGTTCAACTCACCCAACGAACAACCCGTCATTGGTTTCATCGGCACGGGCATCCGCTTTCATACTGCCCATGGCAAGGGAGCCACAGCATTCGGACCCTGCGCCGCTGTTTGCGACGTCGATATGATTCAGTTGGGACGCGCCATGCAAGTTGTGGTTGACCAGCATCGAGAAAAGGGGCATCCCCTGGTCATCGCCAGTCACGAAGATTATCGACACGTTCTTGATCGCAAAGACATTGATGCTGTGGTGATCGGAACCACCGACCACTGGCACACGAAAATTGCCATCGATGCTATGCGAGCCGGCAAGGACGTCTATTGCGAAAAACCATTGACCTTGACGATCCGCGAAGGCGAGCAGATCGAAAAAGTCCTGAAAGAAACCGGTCGCGTTTTCCAAGTCGGCACACAGCAGCGCACCGAATTCGGGCAACGTTTTGCAAAAGCTGTGGCGATGGCGCATGACGGGCGCGTCGGCGATATCCAACAAGTCACCACTGCAATCAACGGCTCACGAGTCTGCGATTCCCTGCCCGTAATGCCGGCACCCAAATCGCTGAACTGGGATATGTGGCTGGGGCAGGCACCAATGACGGAGTATCGCTCGGAAGACAAAGTCGTCGACACCACAGGCTGGGGAGCCGGTTTTCCATTCAGCAGAGCCCACCGGTACTATCGCTGGTTTTACGAGTATTCCGGTGGCAAACTTACGGACTGGGGTGCCCATCACGTTGATATCGCGATGTGGGCCATGGACAAACTCAAGGGAAACAATGGCGTAATCTCACTGACTCCGCGCGGAGTAGAGCACCCTGTCCCATTCAAGAACGGTATGCCGACGGAGAACGATCGTTTCAATTGCGCTACCAAATTCAATGTCGAAGTCGCCTTTGCCGACGGCAAGAAACTGCTGGTACGTGACAATGCAATCGACCTGGGTTTTCAGCGTGGCATCATGATCCAAGGCAAGAACGGCCGCTTCCTCGTCAACCGCGGCAAACTGGTTGGCAAGCCTGTCGAGGACTTGAAAACCAATCCACTACCCGACGACGCATTGAGCAAGCTGTACGGCGGTAAGGTCCCCGAGAGCCACATGAAGAATTTCTTCGAGTGTATCAAGTCGCGAAAGACACCGATCTCCGACGTCGTTACGCACAATCGAATGCTCGACGTCTGCCACGCCGTCAACATAGCCATGCGCTTGAATCGGTCGCTCAAGTACGATACCGACAAACGAACCTTCGTGGGCGACGCGGAAGCGAACGGATTTGTGTCTCGAGAACAACGCAAGGGTTACGAGATCAACGTTTAGCCCCAGTCGTTTGCTCCCATCCGTCGGAAATCTAAGGCCAAAGTCCCCGAGGGACTGGCCAGGGGAACCACCATTGTGACTGGTGGCGTGAGAAGTAGACCTATCTCACATCCAAAGCCACTTTTACGGACTCGGTAGAAGTGCCACCTTAGTGTCCACTACAGATTTTGACGCCGGAATATGGCTGCGAGTTGATTTCGCATTCCCATGGCCTTCCAAATATCATTCGCTAGGCCGTAGGTCACCCGCAATAGGTAGAGTCATCTGCCAGAACGATCACGTTCTGGACGCGAACCCCTGACATTCCGTACACAGGTGCGAATTTCTCGCGGGTACATTCTGTGGTGCGCATAGATATGATGCGTTTAATCTGGTCTCGATTTGACATTCAATTTGAACCAATGATGATAAGCAATTTCAGAGCCTTTTTTCCTTCCGCTCGCCCTGCTCAAACTTCAGAACCTTGGCTGACAAAATCACCCCCATGCAAATCGAAGACGAATCGATCGCCGTGATCGGAATCGCTGGTCGATTTCCGGGTGCCAACGACACCGCCGCATTTTGGCGAAATTTGAGGGACGGCGTCAGCGGAGTCACGGATGTCACTCCAAAGCCCAATAGCAAGCTACCCTCCAATCGCAACTATGTCGCCAAGGCCGCGGTTATCAAAGACGGCGATCACTTCGACGCCAAATTCTTCGGCATCTACCCCAAGCAAGCCATCGACATGGATCCGCAGCACCGGCTCTTCCTGGAGATGGCTTGGCACGCCATGGAAGACGCAGGCTATGTTCCGGACGCGTCAGAATGTCGTGTCGGCGTGTTTGCTGGCTGCCACATGAATACGTACATCTTTACACGACTGGCGGCTGATGCTGAATTTCGCGCGGAGTTGGCAGATTCATTTCCAGGCGGGAGCCTCTCAGCGGAGATCTCCAACGACAAGGACTATCTGTCAACGCGAGTCGCCTACCAATTGAACCTTCGTGGTCCCTCGGTCACCGTTCAGACTGCATGTTCGACTTCACTGGTCGCGATTTCCCAAGCCTGTGAAAGCCTCACCTCGGGCTCGTGCGATATGGCAATTTCCGGTGGTGTGACCGTCACGTTTCCGCAACAGCAAGGATATCTACACACCGAAGACTCGATTCTGTCACCGGACGGATCTTGCCGCACTTTTGACGCGGATGCGTGTGGCACAGTCTTCGGCGACGGGGTTGGCGCCGTCGTGCTCAAACGACTTGATGATGCGATCGCCGACCGCGATGACGTTTACGCGGTGATCAAAGGCTGGGGCGTCAACAATGATGGCGGCGACAAGAACGGATACACCGCGCCGAGCGTTTCTGGTCAATCCACAGCAATTCGGCTGGCCCATCGCCGCGCTGGAATTACCGCCGACACGATCAGCTATGTCGAGGCGCATGGAACAGGCACACTGGTTGGCGACCCGATCGAAGTCCAAGCACTGACCGAAGCATTTCGAGACACGACGGACAAGAAACAGTTCTGCCGTATTGCATCACTTAAGACCAACGTGGGTCATCTCGATGTGGCGGCGGGCGTTACCAGCGTCATCAAGACCAGCCTCGCGCTCAAACACGCTCAGATTCCGCCCGTTATCAATTTCGGTTCGCCCAATCCCAAGATAGATTTTGAAAACAGTCCCTTTATCATCAACACCGAATTGACAGACTGGAAAACCAACGACATTCCCCGCCGTGCCGGAGTCAGTTCGTTTGGAGTCGGTGGCACCAATGCCCACTTGGTGATGGAAGAGGCGCCTTCGGATGAATCAACGAATTCTTCGCGACCGTTTCACCTTATCCAGTTGTCCGCTCAATCGCCCGAGGCGCTCGATCAAATGTCGGATGATCTTGCCCTGCACCTGTCAAACGACTCGCAGAACTTTGCTGACGTTTGCCACACACTGCAGATTGGCCGGAAGACGTTTCGCCATAGACGAATCGTCGTAGCAAGTCACGCGGAAGAAGCAGCGCAAAGCCTCCGAGAACGAAAACCCAAACAGGCAACTACGGTCAATAACCGCAAGACGGATACACCGGTCGTGTTTATGTTCCCAGGGCAAGGATCGCAGCACGTCGGCATGGCTCGAGAGCTTTACGATTCCGAAAAAGCCTTTGCTGAGCCTCTTGATGCGTGTGCCGAAGCGTTGAAAGACTGTCTGGGAATGGATCTTCGCGAACTGATCTTTCCAGCGGACAGTCACTCCGATGCAGAACGACTTCATCAGACCGAATTCGCTCAGCCGGCGCTATTTCTGGTCTCCTATGCCTTGGGAAAATGGTGGCACTCACTCGGTGTAAAGCCGTCAGTGCTCGTTGGCCACAGTGTCGGTGAGTTTGCGGCGGCTGCGATCTCCGGGGTAATGTCTATGGAAGACGCGGCTCGACTGGTCGCTGTTCGCGGCCGTCTAATGCAGTCACTACCGTCGGGCTCCATGGTCGCCGTTCACTTGCCCGAATCAGAACTCGCACCGTTACTTCCACCAAGCCTCGAGATCGCGGCAATTAATGGACCGGCGTTCTGCGTCGCGTCCGGACCAACAGAAGGCGTCAACGCCTTCGTGAATCGTCTGGCCAATGAAGAGGGCGGCAGCGAAGTCGCCTGTCGCGCCCTCAAGACATCCCATGCCTTTCACTCGTACATGATGGATGCCGCGATCGAACCTTTCCAAGCCGAAGTTCAGAAAGTCAAACTGCACAAACCCAATCTGCCCATAGTCTCTTCGGTGACCGGGCGACGTATGGACGACCAGACGGCAACGGACCCAGCCTATTGGTCTCGACAAATTCGCGAGCCTGTTCGCTTCTCAAAGGCGATGGAGCACATACTTGGCGAATACTCCCAAGGCGCCGTTCTTCTCGAAGTGGGACCCAATCAGGCCTTGAGTACACTCTCCCGACAGCAACCACTCGACTTGAAACGACATTTCATCGTTTCGACTTTGCCACACGTCAAAAACGACGTGTCCAGCGCCCGCGCAGCCGTTACGGCGTTGGGGCAACTGTGGTTGCACGGTGTCCCGATTGATTGGCAAGCCATCTATCAGGGCGAAAAAAGACGGCGTGTCCATTTACCAAAGTACCGTTTTCAACGGTCTCGGTATTCTTTCGAAACCGAGTTGGCCGACCGCAAGGTCACAAGTGACAATCTGCCAACCACGTCTATTGAGAATGCCGCGTCGTCAACGACTCCCGGTCAACTGCCTGCAAACAGCAACGACAGAACCCAAGAAACAAACACGAACGTTGACGGCAATGACTCGACTCGATTGCCAGCCAGCCGAGCACAAGCGCGAACGGTTATCGCGCAACAAATGGATTTGATGAATCGTCAAATGGCACTTTTAACCGAACGAAGACGACGCACTCAATAACTTTGCGAACTACGAGTAAGATGCCGCATAATAGCCAACGAACTGCTGAATTAGAGAACAAACTCTCAACACTCATGCGCGAACGCACGGGTTACGAGATTTCGGATCTGGACCGCGATGTAACGTTTATCGAACTTGGATTTGATTCTCTATTTCTGATTCAATTCAGCATGGAACTTCAAAAACGGTTTGGCGTGAAAATCTCGTTCCGCCAGCTGATTGAAGACGTCTCTACGGTCGACCTGCTCTTGCAGCGGTTGGAAGAGCTCGTCCCGGCGGACAGCACGACAACTCCCGACGCCACCCCGACGCCCCAAGAAGCCCAGTCAAACGTGGACTCGGTTCTAGCGGTAAATTCGGTCGCGTCCGCCCCAGCACCAGGAGTGACTCCCGAAGCAACGACTCCCGAAGCGACTCCGGCCGTGGCGACACCGCCTTTGCAACCTACACAGCATTCAAACCCACCTTTACCGTTGCCTCAGCCAATGCCCGTCGCTCTTGGCCAAATGGACGGCATCGAGCAGATCATTGCCCAGCAAAACATGCTCATGTCCAGGCATTTGGATATGCTGATGGGGCAGGTATCAGCAAGTCCGGCGAACACGTCAGCACCCATCCCTCCGGTGTCGTCGGATTCCCACAGTCAGCTGGCAGGCGACGCGTGTTCACTAGACGACGTATGCTCCGGCCTCGGTTCTTGCGAAACTTCGGCTCCGGCTCCCGCCCCAAATGCGAAGCAGCCAGCGCCTACTAATAACAAGCACAAGAGATTTGGGCCCTACAAACCAATTCGGAAGGGTTTGAACAACGGCTTGACCGACCATCAACAGCAGCATTTGGCTGACTTCATGAAGCAGTACATTGCTCGCACCGCCAAATCTCGCCTCCACGCGGAAACGCATCGAGACCACTTTGCGGATCCGCGAGGTGTCTCCAGTTACCGTCGCATCTGGAAGTCGATGGTTTATCAGATCGCCGTCGAAAGATCGAAGGGTTCTCAACTGTGGGACATCGATGGCAACCAGTATGTTGATATCGCGATGGGGTTTGGACTCAACCTGTTTGGCCAATCGCCGGATTTTGTCACCGAAGCACTCCACGAACAACTGAATCGTGGAGTCGAAGTTGGGCCGCAGTCACCGATTGCAGGTGAAGTCGCACAACTGCTCTGCGATTTTTCCCGCAAGGATCGCGCTACGTTTTGCAACACAGGTTCAGAAGCTGTGATGGCCGCCATGCGATTGGCGCGAACGGTAACGGGAAAATCCAAAGTCGTCTATTTCAACAAAGACTACCACGGTAACTTCGACCAAGTTCTCGTCCGTTCTACACGTTTCGGCGGCAAGAACATTTCGTCCCCTGCGGCTCCCGGTGTCCCACAGTCCAACGCCGACACGATGATCGTTCTTGATTATGGAACTCCCGAAGCGCTGCAGACGATTCGCGAACGGGCGGACGAAATTGCCGCCGTACTGATCGAGCCGGTACAAAGTGCCAATCCATTCCTCCAACCCAGAGAGTTCTTGCACGAGGTTCGCAAAATCACCCACGAGAACAACATGGCGATGATTATGGATGAAGTCATCACCGGGTTTCGTGTGGCCCAAGGCGGCTCGCAGGAATATTTCGACGTTTGGGGTGACATGTCGACTTATGGAAAAATCCTTGGCGGCGGAATGCCCATTGGTGCGCTCGCCGGTTCGTCCAAATACATGGACGCACTGGATGGTGGAACCTGGCGATTCGACGATCAATCCGAACCAGAAGCCGATATGACTTTCTTCGCAGGCACCTTCGTGCGTCATCCGCTGGCGCTGGCGGCTGCCCATCAGATTCTTTTGCGACTGAAAGAAGAAGGCCCCGAACTTCAGGAGACCCTCACGGCGCGAACGTCCCATCTGGTAAATACCCTCAATGCATTTTTCGAGCGCGAGTTGTTTCCCATTCGCGTCGCCCAATTTGCTTCGCAGTTTCGTTTCATGTTCCCGGCGGATTTGGAATACGCCGACATGTTGTACTTTTACATGATTCATCGCGGAGTATTCACACGCGGCTGGGGAGACAACTGCTTCCTATCGACGGAACATACAGACGCGGACGTTGAGCACGTGATCAAAGTCGTTCAGGAGAGCTGCCTGGATATCCGCAGGGGTGGATTCTTCCCAGATGGGGCCGAAGGCGATTTGCAGTCGGCCATGTCGAACCCTCGAATTGAAAAAAAAAAGCAACTAGCTGCTAGAGTCCCGGCTACTTTGTCCACGGAAGTTGCTACACAAACGTTCTCTCCTCCTGACTTTTCGACGCTGGCCGAGGTTCAACCCCACGGCGGCTTGATCCCGATCTTCTGCACCCCGGCCGCCGACGGCTTTACGCGCATCTACCATGAGTTATCCGATCAACTCGGCGAGAATCAGCCGTTGTATGGCTTGGATTCACCTGGAATCTATGGTCTCGTCGTGCCCGATACGCTCGAAGAAATGGCGGCCAACATTGTTAATTATATAATTGCATTCCAGCCGCATGGTCCCTAAAT